>NZ_JBPNYQ010000010.1:70202-146669 GCF_051235485.1 Pseudoalteromonas nanhaiensis
AAAGTAGTTAGCGGACTTGAGCGCCACGCGGGGCGTGGCACTGAAGTAAGTAAAAGTCCGCCTACTGGTACCACTTTTATGACCCCAGCAGTTTTGCTGGGTTTTTTTTATGCCTGAAAAGTAGTTAGCGGACTTGAGCGCCACGCGGGGCGTGGCACTGAAGTAAGTAAAAGTCCGCCTACTGGTACCACTTTTTAACCCTAGCCAATTGGTTAGGGTTTTTTTATGCCTGAAAAAGTCTTTATCGGACTTGAGCGCCACGCGGGGCGTGGCACTGGAGTAAGTAAAAGTCCGCCTACTGGTACCACTTTTTAACCCTAGCCAATTGGTTAGGGTTTTTTTATGCCTGAAAAGTCTTTAGCGGACTTGAGCGCCACGCGGGGCAAGCTATCTTCAGCAATCCAGTTCGTAAAGGTACTTTAGTGACTAACCAAGCAAACCTAACCATACACAAAACAATCAAGGCTAAAGCTATTCCTTCGGGGAACTTTGTCTAGTGCTTGCAATTCGTTATAAAGTATCCATTCAGCCACTATTAAAGCAACTTTTGTTCTATTTATAAGCGGTCAAGTTCGAACTATGCTTAATTATTAAATAACCCCGAAAAATGTGTGCTTTTTTGCTCGCAATGTCACCATTTTAGACTAGTGTCCGATGGTGTTTAGAACAATCTTATAATACAATTTGTGGTCTAAGTATAAGTGAAGTCAATCACTTAGTGCATTGAATCGGTAGGGTGGCATCGCGTGGGTACATACGACTTAAAACGTATTGTTGAAAGTATATCTAATCTTAAAAGTGAAAACTTTTATAATGCAATATGCCTTTCCTTGTCTGAAGTACTTGGTGCCTCTTATGTTTTTTTAGCTCAAGTTGATGAGTCAACGTTACATGCGACGACCATCGCTTTGGCTGCGCATGACGAAATTGTTGAGAACATCAGCTACGATATCCGCTGTACCCCCTGTAACGATGTAAAATGCGGCAGTATTTCTAGTTATAGTGCTGGTGTTCAGCAGTTATTTCCAAACGATCAGATGCTCGTTGATATGGGAGTTGAAGCTTATGTAGGGGTACCTCTACAAAGCGTGTCTGGCAAAACTGATACTATTCTTGTCGCGCTATTTCAGCATGAAATAAACGACGCGATGCAAATAGAATCGTTTTTCTCATTATTTACCGGCCTTATTCAACGTGAAATTGAGAAAGACCGCTTTATTGCTAAACTCGATTTTGCAAATCAACTTATAGAACAAAGCCACGAAGCAATTTTTATTTGCGACCACAATGTACATATTACCTACGCGAATACCGCATTTACGGAAATGACGGGCTACTCGTTGGATGAAGTTTTAGGGCAAAACCCAAAAATTTTAAGCTCAAACAAATATGATCCTCATTTTTACAAAGCAATGTGGCACCAAATTAATACTGAGGGTAAGTGGTCCGGTGAAATCACTAACAAGACTAAACAAGGTACGCTGTATACACAATTTTTATCTATAACCAAAATGCAAAATAATGGTGAAGATTGTTATGTGGCGTTTATTCTTGATATCACTGAGAAGAAAGAAGCAGAACAGAAAATCTACTTTCATGCGAATCATGACCAGCTCACCGGTTTAACCAATCGCTTTTATTTTAAAGAGTACTTGTGCCAGCTTGTGTCGTCGCTGTCTTATCAAGACGATGCGGATACCAATTTAGCTGTAATTTACTTTGATATCGACAAGTTCCAAGATATTAACACGGTATACGGCTTAACATTTGGTGATAGGGTTTTATGTAAGTTAGCAGAGCGACTTGAACGCCATTTTAAAGAATGTGCTTTTTCGCGAATAGATGGCGATAGTTTTGCTATCTTGCAGACCTATCAGCACACGAGTGAACTTGAACATGTATGTAAACAGGTTACTACGTTATTGCTTGAGCCTTTTTCAATTGGTGGTATCAATCAACAAATATCAGTTACATTGGGTATTAGCAGATTAGAACAAACCAGTGATACAACATCGCAACATAAAATAGAAAAAATTGCTCGTCGTTTAATAAGACAAGCAGAGCTGGCTACATTAAATGCAAAGCAAGTTGCAGAAGAGTACTTATTTTTCTGTAAAGATATGGATATTAAAGTTAAAAAGCATAACCTATTAGTTGAGCAATTAACGCAAGCGGTTAAAAATAACGAGTTAGAGGTGTATTTTCAGCCGATTATTGATGTTGAAAATAACACGGTTGCTAAATTCGAAAGTTTGGTGCGTTGGAATAATCAAGGGCAATGGGTATCACCTGTTGAGTTTATTCCGTTAGCTGAAGAGTCTCGAGTGATTATACCTCTCGGTGAACTTGTGTTGATTAAAACCTGTCAGCAAATAAAAGCGTTAGAAGCAGAAGGTTATGAAAACTTTGTTTTTAACGTGAATCGCTCTTTATTTGAGTTTACTGAGTTTAACCCTGAGCGTAATACATGGCTTGAAATCATTAAAAAACAGGGTGTTAAACCATCAAAGATTTCATTTGAGTTAACTGAAAGTGTGCTAGCGCCAGAAAATACAAACCATCTCGATGTATTAAAGCAGTTGAAGCAAGCAGGGTGTTTAATTTCATTAGATGATTTTGGTACCGGTTACTCGTCTCTTAGTTATTTGCGCCGCTTCCCGGTTGATGTACTAAAGCTTGATAAGTCATTTATTGATGAAGTGCATGTTGATTTAGGTGACGAAGCGCTGGTTAAATCGATTATTCAAATGAGTCGGGTGTTAGGTATTAAAGTTGTTGCTGAAGGGGTCGAAGAGCGTGAGCAGCTAGCGGTTCTAACTGAAGCGGGTTGTGATTATATTCAAGGCTATTACTTTTCTAAGCCATTGCCAGCAAATGATGTAGTGCCATTTTTAACGCAATTTTCTCGAGAGCGGTAGGTAATTACGGTATGATTTTGATATCAACCAGTTAGCAAAGCTTGTGATGTCAAAATTAACCGCAAAGCAAAACATAAAGGCGATTGTTACTGCCATTAAGGTCGAAGAGCAGTCGCTTAGAACACGTTTCCCTATACTCAACCAGCAAAACACCATTGCGATGGTTATTTTACTAATGTCGTTAAGCGTACTGATTGGCGTTGCGGGACTTTATTACCTAGCTATTATACCTGCATGGCTGTGTATCATTCTGGCTGCTTTTATTACCTCGATATCGCATGAGCTAGAGCATGACCTGATCCACAAGCAGTATTTTAGTAATCGCCCTTATATTCATAACCTAATGATGTTAACCGTGTGGCTTATGCGACCCAATACGGTTAACCCTTGGTATCGCAGAAAAATTCATTTACATCACCATAAAGTATCCGGCACCTCACAAGATTTAGAAGAGCGTTTAGTGGGCAATGGCATTAAATCGCCATTTTTGAGAGGCTTGGTCATTATTGATGGCCTGCTAGGTTTGCTTGTGAATACCAAGCGATTTAGTAAAGAAATTAGCGGTTTTAAGTTTTTACGCGTGTTTAATGCAGGCTTTCCGATTACAACCGCGTACTTTGCGATTCTTTATGGGGTAATTGCTTATTACGCTGTGCAGTTTGTGCAGCCATTTACATTGCCAACATGGGGAGCTGAATTACTGGCGATGGCAGAGTTTTTAATGGTGGTACTTATTGTGCCTAATATGATTCGTTCGAGCTCTCTTAACTTAGTGACATCTTCCATGCATTATTATGGCGGTGTAAATAACTTGCTTGAGCAAACGCAAGTGATCACCAGTCGCTGGTTTTTACCATTTCAGTTATTTTGTTTTGATTTTGGCCGCACGCATACAATCCATCATTTTGTGCCGAATCAGCCCTTTTACATTAGGCAATTGATCAGCAAAAAAATACATCCTATTATGGCCCAGCATGGGGTACGTTTTAATGACTTACAAAGCTTAAAACATGCCAATCACTACCCAGTAAAAGAGCAGTCATCTCAACAAGGAGTTTAATATGAAGGTTACCGGTCGTTGTCATTGTGGTGAGGTAACTTACCATGCAGAAGTTGATGAAAATAAAGTGATTAACTGTCACTGCACTGACTGCCAAATTATCTCGGGTGCGCCTTTTCGCACGGTTGTGGTGTCTGTGCCAGATGGGGTTACCTTAACAGGTGCTCCACCAAAAGAATATATAAAAATCGCTGAAAGTGGTAATCAGCGTGCGCAAGGGTTTTGTGGTAACTGTGGTACAGCCTTGTACGCGACTTCTGTAGGAGCTGGCGAGCGTATTTATGGCTTACGAATTGGCGCTGTAGAGCAAGCTGATGAGCTTATCCCTAAAGCCCATATTTGGTATCGTTCACATAAACCTTGGCTCGATAACCTAAGTGATATGAGTGCCTTTGAAACTGCACCTAAATAGGTGCGGTTTCATTTTTATTGTTGCTCGATAGTGACATTTCGGCCACTTAAGTAACCAAACAATGCACACAGTAGGCTTGATGCAATACACAGCCAAAGTGCTCCTGCCCAGTTATTAAAATAGCTATGTAAGGACCCCGCAATAATAGGGCCTGTTGCAGCTAGTAAATACCCGATGCATTGTGCCATTCCTGATAATGCCGCGGCTTGCATTGAGTCATGAGTTCGCAAACTTACAAATGATAAGCCTAAGATAAAACACGCACCTGAGCAAAAACCTAGCGTGATCGACCAGAGTGTCGCAAAACTAGGTGCAACTAATAACCCGACTGAACAAAGCGCACCAAGTAACGCCAGGCTTAGGGTTAAGATGCGTTGATCTTTTAATTTGGCAAGTAGTGGAATAAGCACAATACCCGGCAGTGCCGAGGCAACTTGAAAGGCGCCTTGCAAAGCACCTGCATGCTGAGCGCTATGGCCACCTTCTATAAGTATACTGGGTAGCCAACCTAGCATGATATAAGTGAAAAATGAGTTAAAACCGAGCAGCAAAGTGATTTGCCAAGCAAGTGCTGAGTGCCAAATTTTGCTTTGTGTGCTACCAGGTACATGAGACTGTTTTGGCATGGTATGTTGCTTAAGTTGCGGTAACCACACCACTATTGCCAGTACAACCAATAAGCCATAACTTGCGAGTGCCAATTGCCAGCCAAGTTCTTTATATTCTGCCAGTGGAATGATGAGTGCTGAATAGCTGCCACCAAATATGCCCATTGCTAAAACATAACTAGATGTCATCACTGCCACTTTATGTGGAAAGTCTCTTTTTATCAGGCTTGGCAATAGCACATTACCAATCGCGATACCTACGCCAATCACTGCGGTGCCAATAAATAGCACAGTGGCAGAATCAATAACACGAGATACAACCCCTATGCCTATTAGTACAAGAGCAATAAATAGTGATACTTCAAGGCCGCACTTTTTAGCAAGACTTGCCGCCATAGGCGAGGCAATAGCAAACGCGATTAAAGGTAGAGTCGTCAACATACCGGCTTGCGATGCATTTAACTTAAATTGTTCAATGATCTGTTCAAGTACTGGTGCAATGCCAGTGATCGGCGCTCTTAAACTGGCTGCAATAAGAAAAATGCCCAGCACTAAAACAAGGTTACGAAATAAGTTTTGAGATGATGTCACGCTGTTTAGAAATCATAGCAAGAGGTACATTTATCATACCAAAACACTAAACAGCGTGGGTGAACTATGAGATAGCTCACCAAAAAATGCGGTTACTTAAAACTGATAACTTACTGATAACATGGCATTGCGCGGTCTACCCGGAAAGTAGCGGTCGCCACTAAATGTGGTGTAGTCAGCACGCTCAGCATAACGCTCGTCGGTTAAATTGTTCACTCGTGCAGTCACCGTAAAGTTTGCTGTTAATTGCCACGCCGCTCTTAAGTTAACTAGCGAGTGGCCTTCGTAACTATGCAGGTTTTCAGGATCAGTAAAGTAACTGCTGGTGGTATGTAGCTCAAGTCCAACACGCGTTATGTCGTTTGCTTGCCAAAGTAGCTGTAAGTTTGCGATGTTACGTGGTGCAGTATCGATGAAATTGCCATTAATATTTATCCCGCTGAGTAACTGGTCATAACTGTATGTATGCTTGGCGTGGCTTGCGGCTAACTGCATCGATAAGCTTGGCGTAATGGCATAGGCTAATTCAAGCTCAACACCACGATGCTGGGTTTGGCCATCATTGACGTAATAAAAATCACTGTCACGGAAAATCGTGTTCTTTTTGTTCATTGCATAAATGCTAACTACATAATGCAGCTGTGCTTGTTGACCTTTTATACCAAGCTCTAGGTTTTTAGCTGTTTCAGATTTCAGATCTGCGACATTTTGTTCGCGTTGTAACTGATAAAGCTCTGCCGCTTGCGGTGCTCGATAACCTTCTGAAGCATTGGCATAAATAAACTGGTTTTCAGCATATTGATAGCTTAAACCAAGCTTAGGCGAAAAGTTAGTAAAGCGATTTTCGCCGCTTTCTGGTCGAGAATAGCGACATCCGCCCATTGCGCATGGAGTACCATCTTCTTTTGTGCGACCAGCCAACATATGGTTGTTGTAGTCATATCGCATACGCTCGTATCGGCCACCAAGGCTGATAAGTAACTCATCAAGTTGCCAATCAAGGTTAACAAATGGTGCCAATAGGGTACTTGTTACTTGATAGTCATAATGTTTGCCTTGTGGCACGGTGGCGACTAAAAACGCTGAGCCTTGAGTGGGGCCGTCTTGATATTGTAAAAAATCAGCATCAGTAAGCTCACCATCAAAGCCAACAGTTAACAGGCTAGAAGCGGTCAACTTATGCTGCCAGCTAGATTGTAGGCCAACACCTTGCTGAGCATTTTCTTCAAGGGGAGTACCCGGTAAAAAATGCTTAAAGAAGGTCATGTTTTGGTCGCGAATATAAGGCGTTAGGGTAAAGCTGTTAGCTTCATTTTGTGTCCAATTTAGCTTTGACCAAACACGCAAAGAGCGGGCCTTACGAAATGCATCAGGGTCAAAGTTAGACTGTGCTATTTGCTCATCCTTATAGCTTTCAAAGCCCTCGATGTAGCCAGCAGTTTGCTGATCTAAATGGGTATAAGTAAGGCCTGTACTTACACTTAGTTTTTCGCCATCAAAACGGTGACGTAGCGAGAGCTTTTCTTGATCAACACTTTCGTCATCGCGATAACCCGTATCTCGGGTGATCGTGGCATTAATGCCTAAGCCTTGCTTGCCAAAGTCACGACCCGTACCTAGTTTATAGCGGGTATAGCCAAACGAACCGTAATCAAAACCAAGTTGGTTGTGGTCATAGGTTGTATCAGGGGTGATCACGTTGACCACACCATGCACTGCGTTTGAACCATAAAGAGCAGAGCCGGGGCCTTTCAGTACTTCGATACGATCAGCCATTTCAGTGTGGGCTTCGAATAATTCATTGATGTTGCAAAAGCCAGCTGCGCGAAGTGGAATACCATCTTCAGCAGTAAGTAAACCACCGCAAGCACCGGCACCTGATAGCACAGGCGAACGTAAAGCGGGTAAATACTCTTGGCCGTTACCATGTTGAAGATTAGCACCGGCAACTTGCTTTAGGGCTTGTTCAATATGGGTTGGAGCGATAAGTGCCAGTTGCTTTTGTGAAATACTACTTACCACAACAGGCAGTGGATCTGCCAATACCTCGCTGCGCGAGGCGGTTGTTGTAATATGTTCTAGCTCATTATTAGCAATCGCTTGCTGATTAATTAATGAGGTGCTCACAAGCACTGAGAGTATCGACAACTTCATGAAAACCCTTTGGTTAGGTACAACAAAATCAAAGGGTAACTGCTTTTTAGGATGGGTAAAAGCTTTCGCGATTAATAACTTTTTACGTTGTGTTTATGACGCTAAAAATTCGCACTTTAAATCAGCATGAAAAGTACTGCCCTATTTTCGGTAATTAGCGTTGTAAAAAGTCAAAATCGAGTCATAAAATTGGCTATGATGACCAAAGAAGTTTAAAGAAATGTAAAGATTGGCTTTCTAATGTGTTGATATGTAAACAGTTGCGTTTTTAAATTGTAACCCTTCATCTATGATTCAGCAACAAACGTTAGGCTTTCAACATGAGCAAAGTTGAGGGTCTCAATTATGAATAAATTACTAACTATCTCTGTTGCTGTTTTGGGTCTAAGCTTTATTCCGATGGAAGCATACGCAAAACATGACCGTGACCATGATAGATATGAGCGCAAACATGAGCGTAAAAAGCATCATAAACATAAGAAGCATCACAAGCATCACCATCATCATGATCGCCACGATAGGTATGACCGTTATAGCTACCGTGATTTACCACCCGGTTTATACAAAAAAGTAGGACATGGTGGTGGTTTACCACCAGGTTGGTATAAACGTCTTCACCACGGTGACATCCTGGACCGTGATATTTATCGACATGGGCGTGTAATTAAGCGCCGTGATCGAAATGGTATTATTGCCATCGAAATCGATGACCGCCTGATTCATTTAGTACATGATACGCGAGAGATATTATCAATCGTTACTCGTCATCGTTAATCCTGTAAGAAGCCGCTAATGCGGCTTTTTTTGGTTATTTCATACCTTGTTCAGGAAAACTTGCTACGCTTAAAAGTGTATATAAAAAAGGAGTATTTGCATGAAAGCATTATTAACGGTTGCTGTGTTGGGATTAAGTCTAGCCACAACAGGTGTATTGGCAAAAGATAAGGACAAAGACAAAGGAAAGAGTCTTCCACCGGGTCTAGAGAAAAAGCTAGATAACGGTGGTGATTTACCACCAGGTTGGCAGAAAAAACTTCGTAAGGGCGACATTCTCGATCGTGATATTTACCGCCGCGGTAAAATAATTAACTCGCGTGATCGCGATGGATTAATTTCTATTGAGGTAGACAATACTGTTGTTCGTTTAGTTGAAGACACTCGCGAAATTGTATCAATATTGAGTCGCTAGTTTTGCTACAAAGCTGTATGACTTATGGATTGAGTATACTGCTAGCTCTGCTGCTGGTGGTCTCAATCCTGCCATTTTCATACTCCCAACATTATTTAATTCGTAGTTGTGACTTTGTACGTTTGCAAGTGGTTTACCTTGCAGGAATGTGTTTAGTTGCATCATGTTATTTAATCAGTCGAACGGAGTCATTGCTTTTTATTGGTTTTGCTCTGGCTAGTATCCTAGTTCTGCTACTGCAAGTTGGTTGGATTTACCCTTACACAAGGTTGGCTAATAAAGAAGTTGCCTCAAGCAATAAAGATGATAAGCACAGTATTCGTATTATGTCGGCAAATGTACTGATGTCGAACACTGAATTCGACAAACTCATAGGTTTAGTTAGAACGCACCAACCAGACCTATTCATAACCTTAGAGTCTGATCAAACTTGGCAAAATAAACTGAGTAGTTTAGAGCCAGATTATCCGTATCGTGTCTACTGCCCAAAAGATAATCGCTATGGCATGCACTTGTACAGCAAGTTTAAAATCAAACAACAACAAGTGTGTGAGCTTATCGAAAGCGAAATTCCCTCGATCCATATTTTATTTGAAGACGCTGATGGTGTTGAAATGCAAGGACACTTTATTCATCCTGCTCCTCCGAGTCCCACAGAAGAAGACAGTTCACGACCCCGTGATACTGAGCTGATTATTTTAGCGAAAGCACTTAAAAACAGGCAGCGACCTTGTATCGTTGCCGGTGATCTAAATGATGTTGCATGGTCGCGTAGTACCCGCTTGTTTATGCGTATCAGTGGTTTGTTAGACCCACGTAAAGGGAGAGGTTTTTTTAATACCTTTCATGCCAGTTATTTCTTTATGCGCTGGCCACTAGATCACCTTTTTCATAGTAATGAGTTTAGTGTGAAACGCATTGAGCGGTTGGCAAAATATGGTTCTGATCATTTTGCGCTTCTTACTGAGCTTGTTTATAACCCAGATTCTGACAATCAAAAACAGCAAGAGCAAATAGATAAAGAAAAAGCGGTGGATGAGTTAAAAATGCCAACAGTGTCAAAGCAACAGGTGCCAATGTTTGAAGAATGATAATGATTAGGTATTTAAAAGGGCTCCGTAGAGCCCTTTTTTGTGTTTAGTCGTTGACCATAATGGTTTTGATATTAACAAATTCTCGTAGCCCAAAGCCGCCATGTTCACGGCCATAGCCACTGTCTTTTACACCACCAAATGGCAGGTTTGGCTGGGCTAGCCCATAGCCGTTGATATTTACCATACCGGTATCAAAGTGGTGCTTTGCTAGCTCAATGGCAGCTTGCTCGTCTTTTGAGAAAATACCGCCGCCAAGACCATAGCGCGAGTCATTAGCAATTTGCATTGCCTCATCATTATCTTTTGCTCTGATAAGCGATGCTACAGGGCCAAATAATTCATCATCATAGGCGGGCATGCCCGGTTTGATATTCTCAAGTAGCGTTGGGCTGTAATAGCACCCCGAGTGTTCTGGAATATAGCCACCAGTAAGCACTTTTGCGCCGGCTTCTACCGACTCAGTTACTTGTTGATGTAGTTTATCGCGTAGATCTTTACGAGCCATTGGACCAAGCGTGGTTTTTTCATCATTCGGATCGCCAAGAACGACTTGCTCAAATTGCTCTTTAATTAAAGCTTTAAAATCATTGTATAAGGCATCAACCACAATAAAGCGTTTTGCGGCAACACAGGTTTGGCCGTTATTAATTAAACGTCCTTGAGTACATGCCGTGATCGCTGTGTTTAAGTCTGCATCATCAAGCACGACGTAGGCATCATTACTGCCAAGTTCCAATACGGTTTTCTTGACCTGTTTACCCGCACGCTCAGCGACCTTTTTACCGGTTTCGTCACTGCCAGTAAATGTGACACCGCGAATAGCTTTATGCTCAATCAATTCACTTGCTGTACTGCCACCGATAAGTAGGTTCTTAAAGCAATAGTCTGGAAAACCTGCTTGCGAAAACAGTTGCTCAATCTTTTCGGCCATGCCAAATACATTACCTGCGTGTTTAAGAACCGTGGTATTGCCCGCCATAATGTTAGCGCAAGCATAGCGAATGACTTGGTAAAGTGGGAAATTCCAAGGTTGAATACCTAAAATAACACCAATTGGCTGATAGCTGATAATTGCACGGCCATTTTGCATATCGCGGCTTTCATCAGCAAGAACTGTAGGTCCTTGTTCAGCAGTGTAGCGACAAATTGCAGCACACAGCTCAACTTCTTGAAGGCCTTGTTGATATAACTTGCCCATTTCATCGGTCATCAATTGAGCTAATTCTTGTTTATTAGACTCAATAACCTCAGCAAGTTGATTGAGGAGTGTTGCACGTTGTTCGAGTGTGGTATCACGCCATGATAAAAATGCCTGATGACACTTGTCGATTTCTGCATTGGCTTCTTGCAATGATATTAAACTATAGGTTTCTAGGGGTTGTTCATTGGTTGGATTGATTGTAGTTACAGTATCAGTCATTATTACCTCCTTTAAAATGTAATGTGTAACCTGCAAAGGTAATACCGACTTGCATTTGTTTTTATCTTATTGTTTTTTTTAATTTTTTAGTTGTTTTTTCTTTAGTGTTTTATTTGCTTTGATATGTAAAAACTGCAATAGGCTGCAAAACTTACAAGGAATACGTAATGATAAATTCTGTGTTAAATACCGAGCTGGCAATTATTCAAGCGCCGATGGCGGGTGTGCAAAATGCCAAATTGACAGTGGCTGTATGTGAAGCTGGGGGGCTTGGTTCGTTACCTTGCGCTATGCTTTCGACTGAGCAATTAAAGTCAGAGCTTGATTATATTAGTCAGCATACAGACAAACCCTATAATCTTAATTTCTTTTGTCATCATACACCTGACTATACACTGGAGCAGCAGACTGCTTGGCATAATGTGCTTGCACCTTATTTTGAGGAGTTTGCTATAGATGCCTCACAATTTACCCGTAACGCTTCACGCCAGCCTATTAATCAGCAGGTTATTGATGTAATTGCGCCTTATAAGCCGCCAGTTGTAAGCTTTCATTTTGGTTTGCCAAGTAAAGATATTCTTTCTCAAATTAAAGCGTGGGGCGGGGTCGTTCTTTCATCCGCCACAACCCTTGATGAAGCACATTGGTTACAAGCAAACGGTGCCGATGCAGTTATTGCACAAGGGATTGAAGCAGGCGGCCACCGCGGCCATTTTTTATCAATGGATTTATCGCTGCAACCAACCACAGTACAATTAGTGCGAGAGTGTGTAGAGCTTGATATACCCGTTATTGCTGCGGGTGGAATTTGCACAGCTGAAGATGTAGCCCAGTACCAAGCATTAGGCGTTACTGCGGTTCAGGTTGGGAGCGCTTACTTACTGTGTGAAGAAGCTACGACAGGCACATTACATCGTGAAGCATTAAAAAAAGTTTCGCCAGATTCAACTGAATTGACGACTTTGTTTTCTGGTCGTCCGGCGCGAGGAATACGTAATCGAGTGATGCAACAGTTAGGTGCGATGCCAGAGCAAGCGCCACCTTTTCCTTATGCGTCAATTGCGATGACGGCATTGCGCTCAAAATCGGAAGCAAATGGCGACAGTGGCTTTACACCGCTTTGGTGTGGTGAGCGCTTTATTGCCAGAGAAGGCATTAACGCTAAGCAAATTACTGAATTACTAATGCAAGGTTGGCAATCTTGAGTGATACCCAGTTACTTCCGCTAGGTGATAGTTATCATCAGCTTGCCAGTGAGTTTCGCCATAAGCTTGCTGGGCAATGCATAATGAAGCGTTATGCTAAAGGTGATGTTCTATTGCAACAAGGCAATCAACAAGATGTGGGTTATTTGATTGTTTCTGGCGTACTTGCGGCAATACATGCATCAGAGCAGGGCTCAGAAAAGTGCAAAGAGTTTTATTTTCAAGATGAGTTTGCACTGCTCTATGGCAACTGGTTGACCAAAACTAATGCGTTTTACCAGCTTAAAGTGATACGAGATGCTGAGCTTATTAAAGTACCTTTGGCTTTACTTGATGGCCCTGATTGGCAAGAATTAAAACATAGGTTAATTACTCAGCAGTTATTATTTAAGGAGGCAAAAGAAGCCTTTTTACTACTTAATACGCCAGAGCAAAGGTATCAGTATTTGCTGGATAATAAACCGCATTGGCTTTCGCAATTGAGTTTAAGTGAGGTTGCTATGTATTTAGGGATCTCAGCTATTTCTTTATCACGAATTAGAGGGCGTCTTAACTTAAGTTAAGGTGTGGCAAAACGGTGAACATTACACTGCTGGTTTTTCAGGAGTCGTTATGTTTATTTTATCCCAGTGCTTAGTTGCAATCGCCACATTACTCGATTTAGCATCTTTTCAATTTAGGCAAAGGCACGTTATTTTAGCCTGTTTGTTTAGTTCGGTATTACTCACATCAGTTCACTTTTTGCTACTTGATAATTTAAGTGCCGCAAGCTTAATGCTAATAGCGGCAGTGCGCTATGCATATTGTATTTTTGCTCGTAAAACCTGGGTGATGGTTACTTTTATGTCGGTAAGTATTACCGCTGTGAGCCTAACTTGGTATAACTGGGTAAGTTTTATTGCCTTAGTTGCAACTTTAATTCAAACCTACGCGTCGTTCCAAGGCAAAGACCTATCATTAAGGCTTATGATGGTTATTGGTACACTGTGTTGGATAACACATAATGCGATCGTGTTTTCCCCAGTCGCAGTGGTAATGGAAACGGTATTTCTATTGAGTAATTTATTAGGAATATGGCGCTACTACGCTTCACCTAAGGCTGTATAAGTATTAAAAGGTGTTAGCACGGTATAGTAAAATATACCGTGCTTTTATAGCAAAATAAGCTTAAAGCGTGTTGGCAATCAGCTTGAGTAAATAAGTTTCGCGCTGTATCGATAATCCCTGCTTATCACTCATTGCCATAGTTGTTTCATTGTGTGCTATGGCATCAAATATGTTTACCCATTTGGGTTGCATACCGTTTTGAACTTCGTAGTGTTCCATTTTTGGATCTGCAAATTCATCACTTATTTCACAAAAATAACAGTAAGATTTTATATGCACACAATCAAAATCGTCTTTGTACCAAGGCCTGATCTCTTCATATAAACCAAGGGGATGTTTAATCTTTATTTGTTGCGCGCCAGTTTCTTCATGAAGCTCTCTGAGTAGCCCTTGCTCGATAGATTCACCGTCATCGATACCACCGCCAGGTAAGCTGTAGTCATCATAACGGGCGGTATATAAAAGTAGTACTTGTTCACCTTTCAATACAATGGCTCGTGCTGTGTTGCGAATAAACACACTACCATACTGTTCACTTAAACTTGGGTGGAGTACTTTTTTTAATAACTTCATGTGCCATAAAACTTCTTGTATTTAATCAAATACAGCTTAATTTAATATTTGAGTTGTTACTATAGCGTGTAAATGATGTTAGATTTATTTTTTTACCCCAAAATGGAACTTATTGGGGTAAAATGTCGGAATAAATAACTGCATATGCACTCTATGTGTAGTATTTTCTTTTCAGAAAAACTTTGCGTAGAATGATGAAAAAAGCTTAGGGAATTAATATGTTGAATGTACTTTTGGTTGATGATGACAGTGAATTTAGTGATGTTGTTTGTCACATCGTTGAATTCCTTGGGCATAACATTAATACTGCTGCCAATCTTGCCGAAGCTGAGCAATGGTTTGAAAATAATACGTTTGACCACGTCTTTTTAGATTTTATGTTACCAGACGGCAGTGGTTTACACTTACTCGAACACCTAAAAAAAATAGGTCAATCTCCGCGAGTTACGCTTATTTCTGGTCACCCATCAGTAAAAGGTAAATTAGCCGAGATGTGTGAAGCTAATGTGGGGCATTTGGTAAAGCCGCTACAACGCGAAGACATTGAGCGTGTTTTAAACCCTAAAAAAGCGTCTGATAAGAAAAAGTCAGCTCCTTCAATTAAGCGTCATTTTGGCACCTTAATCGGTGAGTCAGAAGTGATGAAAAAACTCTATACTATGATTGAGCGTGTGGCAGCAACATCAGCCAATGTGATGTTAATGGGCGAAAGTGGTGCCGGTAAAGAGGTTGTTGCGCAGGCTATTCATAACGCAACCGAGTGCGATGGTCCACTCGTGGCTACCAACTGCGGCGCATTTTCAAAAGAGCTGATTGGTAGCGAACTTTTCGGTCATGAAAAAGGCGCGTTTACAGGTGCGATTGCGCGTAAAGAGGGTGTGTTTGAACAAGCTGCTGGTGGTACGTTGTTTTTAGATGAAGTCACCGAAATGCCGATTGATATGCAGCCAAACTTATTACGTGTGCTTGAGAGCAAAAAAGTAACCCGAGTGGGCGGTACAAAAGAGCAAGCGGTGAATTGTAGGGTTATTTCTGCGACCAACCGTACTTTAACAGATCTTGCGCAAAACAATGTTATTCGTGAAGATATTTACTTTCGTTTAGCGGTATTTCCCATTGATATTCCACCGCTACGTGAGCGCAAAGAAGATATTCCACTGCTTGCGAATGCCTTTTTAGAACAACTCAATGAAGAAAATGGCACTGACTTTAAGTGGCAAGCAAGCCAGTTAAAAGAGCTTGAGGCTCATGATTGGCCTGGTAACGTGCGTGAGCTTCGCCATGCAATACATCGCGCTTTTATTATGAGCGATCCTAAAGGTACGGCAATTGTTTTACCTGAGTCATTAGAGTCTCCTTTCTCGAAAGTAAATAAAGAAACACAAAACAACCAAGTAATGGCAGGACAAACCATTGAAGAGGTGGAAAAAGAACTGATCCACGCGACATTGGATAAAGTACAAGGAAATAAAACAATTGCTGCCCAGATGTTAGGGATCAGCACAAAAACACTCTACAACCGTTTAAATGCTTACGGAGGCATTGGCGAATACAAATAATAAAGGATAGCTATGAATAATGACGAGTCTTTACGTAAGTTAGTCCATGATGCACGCGCACCATTGAATCGTATTTCAATGAATGCAGAGCTAGTTAAGCTTGTATTAGAAAATGATATGCCAAAGCAAAAAGCACTTGATGCACTTGATAAAATAATTGCTAACTGCCAACAGTGTAGTGAGCAATTACAATTAATTAGTGATACCCACGCTAGTGAGTAACGGAAAGCAAATGCAAAGAAAAAAACAGAAGGGAAAAATCACCATTAGCTGGGCGAGCTTTATCGCTGTCGTGCTGTGTATTGTGGTTGCAAACGCTATATTAGCTATTAATAGTATTCGCTCATTAACTGAGATCCAGAACAGTCTAGATAATACCAACTCTCTAAATACAGCTATTGAACGATTACACTTGTCTGTTGTTCAAGCTGAGTCAGGGCAGCGTGGCTATTTGCTTACTGATCGTGAAGATTACTTAATGCCATACAATGATGCAATTGCCTCAATGCAAGCACAAATAATGCTGGTGAAAAGTCTTCATTCGGAAATACCGGGACAAGCTGATCGTATCGCAAGGATGATTTATTTAGTCAATGATAAAGTTGCTGTGATGACCAAAACCACAGATCTTGCATTGGCTAATAAAGATATAAAAGCCCGCCAATTGTTACTTACAGATAAAGGACGCGATTTATACAAAGAGATACGCACAGCCGTTGATGAAATCCAGATGCGGGAGCTTAATTTTAAAATAGAGTTATTTTCTGAGCTTTTAGAAATTAAGAACGAAGCAAAGTTAACTTTTGCAATTACTGCTGTTACAAGTACCTTATTGCTGATCGGTATGTTTGTTTTAACACGCATTAACGCTCGTAATGCAGCAAAATATAGAGCTGATCTAGAAGAACAGAATGAAAATTTAGCTGTAAAAGTAGCAGAGCGTACTCAAGAGCTAACCATCTATTCAGATGAATTAAGTCGTTCTAACAGAGAGTTGGAAGAGTTTGCCTTTGTAGCAAGCCACGACTTACAAGAGCCGCTGAGAAAAATTCAAGCATTTAGCGACCGTCTAGAAAAAATGTTTAAGGATGATCTCGGCGAAAAAGGCATTGATTATATTAACCGTATGAAAAATGCGGCGCAGCGTATGTCTAACCTTATTAATGACTTACTTGAGTTTTCTCGAGTTACTACGCGTGGCAAAGACTTTGTAGATACCGATTTAAATAACGTTGTAAATGAGGTGTTAGATGACCTTGAGATCGCTATTAAAGAGTCTGAATCAACTGTTAATTTAGAGCCACTTCCTCATATTCAGGCTGATCCGAGCCAAATGTTGCAGCTATTTTTAAATATTCTTTCGAATGCCATTAAATTTAGACGCGAGAATGTGCCGCCAGTCATAAACATTAATTACCAGCGAACTCAAGAGTTTAGCCAAGCTCATAATAGCGAGGTCGAGTGGGAGATCATTACTATTTCGGATAACGGTATTGGTTTTTCTGAAGAGTACCTAGAAAAAATATTTGTTCCGTTTCAGCGTTTACACGGGCGTTCACAATATAAAGGCACAGGCATTGGCCTATCGGTTTGTCGACGAATTGTAGAGCGTCACGGTGGCGAAATTTTTGCGAGTAGTCGCGTAGGTGAAGGTGCAAGCTTTACTATTAAATTACCTGTGGAAACATCCCTTTCACATTACAAGGAGAGGCATAATGCCATTTAATAAAGTTAAACCAATTACCATTTTAATGGCCGATGATGATGAAGATGATCGTTTATTAACACAAGATGCTCTAGCTGAAAGCCGTGTTTTAAACGAGTTATATTTTGTTGAAGATGGCGTGGAACTACTTGAGTACCTTGAACGCAAAGGTAAGTTTAGCGAAAAAGAAAGTTCACCAAGGCCTGGCTTGATCTTACTAGATTTAAATATGCCACGAATGGATGGCCGTGAGGCGTTACAAGCAATCAAGACAAACCCTAATTTAAAAGGCATTCCGGTTGTGATTTTAACTACATCAAAGCAAGAAGAAGATATGGTTAAAGGTTACGATTTAGGGGCGGCTTCATACATTACAAAACCGGTCACTTTTGAGGGATTAGTTGAGCTGATGAAGACGCTTGGTAAGTATTGGGTTGAATTTGTAGAGCTGCCAACACCACTCAATGATTAAAGGATAATACATGTTAGATAAGGTAACCCGCTTACTCTTGGTTGAAGACGATGAAGATGATTATATTCTCACTTGTGATTACTTGGAGCAATTGGGTTCCCATACCTTTGATGTAGAATGGTTAAGCTGCCCCGAGCAAGCCATTAGTGTACTGAGCGAAAACAAGCATGATATTTGTTTGTTAGATTATCGTTTAGGTGCCTCTGATGGCTTAGAAGTGCTCAAACGGGCTGTTGCAAACGGTTTTCGTGGGCCGATTATCATGCTTACGGGGCAATCAGATGAAGCCCTCGATTCTGCGGCACTTGATGCTGGTGCGGTTGATTACCTCGTAAAAAGCGAGATGAATTCAAGCCGCTTTGCCCGTGCTATTCGTTACGCCTTAGCTCGCCGAGATGTTGAAGATGAGCGAGTTGAACGATTAAAAGCTGAAGCAGAAAATCGTTCTAAAGACCGCTTCTTGGCACATTTGAGCCATGAGTTACGTACACCGCTTTCATCCATTTTGGGTTATACCGAGCTGCTAATGCAGAGCGAAAAGAATCGGCATTTAAATAATGAACTTGGGGTCATTTATAGAAATGGCAAACACTTGCTAAGTTTACTTAATGATGTGCTCGACTTATCTAAAATTGCCGCCGATAAACTTGAACTAAATTGCAGTGATGTTAATTTTGATAGCCTTATGGCTGATGTGTATACCTTAATGCGCGTCTCAGCCTTGGATAAAGGCTTAAAACTCAAATTTGAGTCACAGCAAGCCTTGCCATTGATTATAAATACAGATGCCACACGGCTAAGACAAATTTTAATCAATATTATCAATAATGCGATTAAGTTTACCAACCAAGGTGAAATAGTCGTGCGCGCATGGACTGCTTGGGTCAATGAGCGAGAAATGCTGTTTTTTAGTATCAAGGACACAGGCCTTGGTATTCCACATGAAAAGCAAGCACTGATTTTTAAACCTTTTGAACAGATTGCCGATGTTGAGTCGAGGGATGTAGGTGGTGCAGGCCTTGGTCTTGCGATTTGCGCCGAATTATTAGCTCGTATGCAAGGCTCAATTGAGCTTGAATCAACCTTAGGGGAAGGGTCTGAATTTATCTTATCTATATACCCTGGCAATATACGTGAGGTTGAACGACAGGTATTGAGTTTCGATTCAAGCCCTGATTGTCAGCAAAAGTTAAGTACACTTTCAACTTCAGGGAGAGTGTTGGTTGTTGATGATTTAAAAGACCTACGAGTTCTCGTTGGACACATGATCACCAGCACTGGGGCAGATGTAGAGTTTGCTGAAAATGGTAAGCAGGCTATCGAGAAAGTGGCCAGTGCAGAGCAAGCAGGCAAACCTTTCGATATTGTGTTTATTGATTTACATATGCCGGTTATGGGTGGCAAAGAAGCCACCATTGAGCTTAGGAAAATGGACTATCAGGGGCCTATCATCGCGCTTACTGCCGCAACAATGAAAGGCGTGAAAAGTGAGCTTAGTGCGCTTGGTTTTAATGACATGATAGCCAAACCTGTTGATACTGGATTACTTTATCAAGTGCTTAATCATTATATTTGTCAAGGTAAAACAGAACCTGTTGTTGCTCGGGAGGATTCCCTCGCATTGACTCAGCAAAGTACACGCTATTTATTGGTTGAAGATGATGGTGATGCCGCACAAATAACCCAGCTATTACTTGAAAGTTTGGGGGTTGAAACCGTCATCGCCGATAGTTGTGCTGCTTGTCTGGATATTCTTCACGATGATCAACGCTTTGATAAAGTGCTGTTAGACATGCACTTGCCAGACGGTGAAGGTCTTGATTTAGCTGCTAAAATTAACCAAGAGTATGCGGGGTTAGCTTTAGTGGTAGTGAGTGGTGCCGAGCCTGATCCTGAAAAAATGAAACAGCTTGATATTGAACAAGTGCTATTAAAACCTATTAATTTAGGGATACTCAGCGAGCTTATAGCGCACTGATAGAGTGCCTAACAATAAGCTCTGGTTCAAATAAAGTCTGTAATGACGGGGTTTGCTTTTGGTAAACCTGATTCAGGATCCAGTTAGCCGCCATTCTGCCCATTTCTTCAATCGGGTAGTTTATGGTACTCAGTTGAGGGTAAACATGGCGAGTAAAAAACACATTATCGTATCCCATAATAGATAACTGTTTAGGGAGTGTAAGCCCTAATTTTCTTGCACTTGCCATAGCGCCAACAGCCATTTCATCGTTGGCACAAATTAAAGCACTAAATGGTTTGCCATGTTGATGCAATGCCGCAAGCCCTTCAAAGCCACTCGATTCCATGAAGTCACCTTGATATAGCAACTCTTCATCAAAAGGAACACCAAACTCAGCAAGCGCTTGCTTGTGACCTTCTAAACGGTCTTTGGCGTCTTGCTTCCATAATGGGCCACTAATATATGCTATCTGCTTGTGGCCTTTTTCTAATACATATTTGGCAGCAAGGTAACCGCCTTTTATATTGTTAAGTAGTATACAACGATCACTTAGCTGACTAATGTAGCGGTTGATCAGAACAAATGGAATACGGCCTTTACTAAGTTTAATTAGGTACTCATCACTAACAGCTTCTACGTGTAAAATAAGCCCATCACAATTGCGGCTTATTAAAAACTCAATACCTTGTTTTTCGCGTTCTTCATCACTATGGCCAGCTGCAATAATGAGGTGTTTGCCTTGATTTCGAAAAATGTTTTCAATACCACTCATCATTGGGCCATAAAATGGACCTTGTAATTCAGAGACCAGTAAGCCAACACTGTTTGAGCAATTTGATGCCAACGACTGTGCAATTGAGTTAGGACGATAGCCTAACTCATTCATTGCAGCTGTCACTTTTTTACGAGTAGCGTCACTGACATTGGCATTGTTATTCATTACTCTTGAAACTGTAGCAAGTGAGACTCCTGCAAGTTTCGACACCTCGTAAATGGTGGCCATGTTTGTCCTTTTAAAAAACCAAGTTATTGTTTATGTTGCGATGATAAGTCTGCACTAATCTGCTCAACAGTTTGATTATCAAGAATATACATTTTCATGATAAATGCGACAAGCATACTACCTATTGCTGGGTAAAGGGTAAATGAAATCAAAATACCTGATAATGTTGTCTCGCTAAGCTCTGCGTTAGCCTCATAGCCATAAAAAGCCAATAGCCAGCCCGCAATTGCTCCACCTAGCGCCAACCCTAACTTAATGAAAAACACCACACTAGCATACACTAATCCTGTTAAGCGCTCGCCAGTTTTCCATTGCCCGTAATCGATGGTATCAGCCATTTTAGCCCAAAGTAGCGGGGTTGCCATTTGGGTGAAAAAGCACCAAAAGAAATAGATAACAAATGCCAACACAATCTGCTCGCTAGGCAACCAAAATGCAATACAGCTGATAACAGCAGAAATATATTGTAAGCGTATGTATGCAGTTTTCTTGTCTACTCGCTTGCTTAGAGGGTTAGCACATGCACATCCAAGGATATTGCCTATCATGCCAATGGTTACAAAGTAGGTCACCAAATCAGCCTCGCCAAGCACATACTTAACATAGTAAATTGCTAAGGTAGTACGCAAAACCATACTGGTAAGTAGCATTACAGCGGCAAAACACAGTACTTTAAAAGGACTATTTTGCCATAATGTATTGAAACGAGTTTTCCAACTAAGCGACGCATTGTTGTGTGCTGTAACTCGTTCTTTAGTGTAGCGAAAACAAATTAAAAATAGCACCACACCTAAGCCGCTCATCAGTGCCATTGTTAGCTGATAGCCCGTCGCGTTATCACCTTTACCTAGCCAGTTAACTAGGGGCAAAGTACATGCACTCACAATTAACCCGCCCAGCATACCAAAGACAAAACGGTATGATTGAATTGATACTCGCTCTTTCGGATCGCTACTTAACACGCCACCTAACGCTGAATAGGGAATATTAATAGCGGTGTAGACCAGCATCAATAAAGTGTAAGTAACAAACGCATAAACTACTTTACCTGATTCAGGTAGGTCAGGCGTGGTAAAGGTGATCATACTGATCACCCCAAATGGTAAGGCAAGCCAAAGCAAGTAAGGGCGGTAGCTTCCCCACTTAGTGCGGGTCGAATCGGTTAGAGCCCCCATTAATGGATCGGTAATAGCATCGACAACTCTCACCACCAAAAATAAGGTGCCGACAACAGCAGGCGATATACCAAAAATATCTGTATAGAAAAACGTTAAGAATAACATCACTGTTTGAAAGATAATGTTACTTGCTGTATCGCCTAATCCGTAGGCTATCTTTTCTTTTTTTGTCAGCATGTGTGCTCTCGTGTGTTGTTATTTTTATCGTTGTCTTAATAATTCACGATATTGTTTTGCGCTTTCTTTCAAAATACGCTGCTGGCTATCATAGTCAATATACACTAACCCAAAGCGTTTCTCGTAGCCATACGCCCACTCAAAGTTGTCCATTAAGCTCCAAGCAAAGTAACCTTGAATATTAACGCCTTGACGAATTGCTGCACAAACTGCATTTAAATGAGTGTGATAATAATCGACTCGCTCAACATCATACACTTCACCATTGTTGAGTGTATCAGCCATAGCTGCCCCATTCTCAGTTATGTACATTTTAGGCAAATCGTATTGTTGGTGCAGTGATACAAGTAGTTCAGTTAAGCCTTGCGGATAAACTTCCCAGCCCATATCGGTTACACGTACATTGGCTAAACTTGCTTCTTCAAACCAGCCATCTGGGGTATTTTTGTAGTGTATGCGGGTATAATAATTAACACCAATAAAGTCGACGGCTTGGCTAATAATCGCCATGTCGTCAGCAAGTATTGTTGGTTTAACTTCATCTGCTAACTGATCAAATAGCGGAGGATAGCATCCGTCTAGTACGGCTTTTATATACCATTGATTATGATACTGATCAGCAAGCTCTGCGGCTTTGCTATCGGCAGCAGTTAGCGGATAAGTAGGGCTGAAGTTTAGCACGATACCGGCTTCTGTATTTGGGCAGTTTTCACGTAAAACCTGCATAGCTAGGCCATGGGCAAGTAATAGGTGATGAGCGGCTTGTCGGCCTGCCTGTTGTGATTTTACACCAGGTGCATGCACACCTACTTCGTAACCTAAATAAGCACTACAGAATGGCTCGTTTAAGGTTGCAAATGAATCTACGAGATGACCGAGATGCTCAGTAACTAGCTCAGTATATTCTCTAAATTTGTAAGCTGTATCACGGTTTAACCAACCACCTTGATCTTCAAGATACTGAGGTAAATCCCAGTGATATAAAGTGACGTAGGTTTTGATGTTGCGCGCTTTTAAAGCCGTTAGTAACTCAAGATAAAATGCCATACCTTGTTTGTTTGCAGTCCCATCTTGGTTCATGACTCTTGGCCAAGAAATTGATAAACGGTAAGCATCGACGGCTAAATCGGCAATCATTTCGACGTCTTTTTGCCAGTGAGCTATGTGTTCACAAGCGTTGTCGCCATTACTTTGATCTGCAATAGCTCCTGGTTTTTCACAAAATGTGTCCCAAATACAATCAAGTCGAGTGTCGCGGGCGCCTTCGATTTGAAATGACGCTGTCGCTACACCAAAAGTGAATTCTGGTTTAAGCAAAAACGAATCAGGCAAAAGAGAAATAGATTTATACACTGAAGAGTCATCCTTCGCATTGATAATGTAAGGCTGCCAAAGGCATATACAGTCTATCTGTAAGCGCTTACATTTTTATTGTAAATAAATTGCTAATTATATTTAATATGATATAAATGTAAGCGCTTACATTTGATGTTGCAACATTTTTCGCTATTTGTTGTTAGTAGTTTAGTTCTGGATATGCTGTAACAAACTGATAAATATAATTAACTAGAGATAAAATTATGGCTCATGTATCAACGCCTGTTGCGGCTTCAGCTAGCCAAGCTGATATGCCTAAGCAACACTTTGCACTGGCATCATTGACCACGTTATTTTTCATGTGGGGGTTCATAACGTGTTTGAATGATATTTTAATCCCTTACTTAAAAGGTATGTTTTCGCTTAACTACACGCAAGCCATGTTGGTGCAGTTTTGCTTTTTTGGTGCTTATTTTGTGATGTCTATCCCCGCGGGTAAATTGGTCAGCCGTATTGGTTACCAGTTTGGTATTGTTGTGGGCTTGGTGGTTGCCGCCATTGGTTGTGCCTTGTTTTATCCTGCTGCAGTAGCACATGTTTACGAATTATTTTTACTAGCATTATTCGTGCTTGCATCGGGTATTACTATTTTACAAGTATCTGCAAACCCTTACGTGAGTGTCCTTGGCCCACAAAAAACAGCGTCATCTCGATTAACGATGACACAAGCTTTCAACTCACTTGGTACTACCGTCGCTCCTATCTTTGGTGGTTGGCTAATTTTATCTGAAGTCAGTCATGCAACCGCAGAGCAAGTAAAGTTACCTTATTTGTTACTGTCATTAAGCTTATTAGTTCTTGCCGTTATTTTTGCTTTTTTAAAGCTGCCTAAACTAGGTAGAGAAAGTGATAATGAAGCTGCACATCAAGACTTAGAAGATTTTGTTGACTTAGGCAGTGTGTGGAAATACCGCCATTTAATTTTAGGTGCAGTAGGTATTTTTGTTTATGTGGGTGCTGAAGTTGCTATTGGTAGTTTTTTAGTTGGTTTTTTAACTTTAGATAATATTGCTGGTTTAGCTGAAAAGGAAGCCGCTCACTATATTAGTTATTATTTTGCCGGTGCGATGGTTGGCCGTTTTATTGGCGCTGCTGTGATGCAAAAATTTGATGCGGGCAAAGTGCTTGCGTGTCATGGCTTACTTGCTGTGGTGTTAATTGTGATCGCAATGACAGGTGAAGGCAGCCTAGCTATGTGGGCGATTCTTTTAGTTGGGCTTTGTAACTCAATTATGTTTCCAACTATTTTTAGCCTTGCGCTTCATGGCCTAGGTAAATACACCTCAAAAGGTTCAGGTATTTTGTGCTTAGCGATTGTTGGTGGCGCAATTATTCCATTATTGCAAGGTGTTATGGCTGATGCTATTGGCGTGCAACTGGCGCTCTTTTTACCTATCGCATGCTACTTATACATTACTTATTTTGCGCTAGTTGGCTCAAAAGTATCAACTCAGACTTCAAAGGTGTAAATATGAAATTGAAAAATACATTCACCCTCGGCTCTTTAATGATTGCAAGTATGGGGCTGTTAGGTTGTGCTGAGCAAGAAGTAACAGTTAAAGAAAAAGTGAAGCAAGAAATCTGGCCACATATTGAAACCGGGATCGCTGAAGACCCTGAGCTTGAAGCTAAGATTGCTAAGATGTTAGCCGGTATGACGCTTGAGCAAAAAATTGCACAAATGATCCAACCTGAAATTCGCGATATTACCGTTGAAGATATGCGTAAATACGGGTTTGGTTCTTACCTTAATGGTGGTGGTGCATTTCCTAATAACGACAAACATGCCAAGGCTTCTGATTGGATTGATTTGGCTGAAAAAATGTATCAAGCCTCAATTGATGACTCATTAGATGGCAGCAAAATTCCAACTATGTGGGGCACCGATGCAGTACATGGTCACAACAATGTGATTGGCGCTACATTATTCCCTCATAACATTGGTTTAGGGGCAACAAATAACCCTGAGCTAATTGAGAAAATTGCAGCCGCTACAGCAAAAGAAGTAATGGTGACGGGCATTGATTGGGTGTTTGCACCAACAGTCGCCGTTGTTCGTGACGATCGTTGGGGCCGTACTTACGAAGGCTACTCTGAAGACCCTGAAATCGTTAAAGCTTATTCAGCAGCCATCGTAAAAGGCTTACAAGGAGCTGTTGATAAAGATTTTCTGTCTGATAAACGCGTGATCAGTACTGTTAAACACTTTTTAGGTGATGGCGGTACAGAAGGTGGCGATGACCAAGGTAATAACACCGCGTCTGAACAAGAGTTATTCGAAATTCATGCACAAGGTTATGTTGGTGGTTTAGGTGCAGGTGCACAAACCGTGATGGCGTCATTTAACAGCTGGAATGGCGAGAAAATTCACGGTAGTAAATACCTACTTACTGATGTGCTAAAAGGTAAAATGGGCTTTGATGGTTTTGTCGTCGGCGATTGGAATGGTCACGGTCAAATTCCTGGTTGTAACAATGCAGATTGTGCGCAAGCTGCTAATGCAGGCCTTGATGTGTATATGGTTCCAACAGATGCATGGAAACCATTATATGAAAACTTAATTAAGCAGGTTAAGAGCGGCGAAATTGCGCAAAGTCGTATTGATGATGCGGTTACCCGTATTCTTCGTGTAAAAATGCGTGCAGGCTTATTTGATAAGCCAAGTCCTGCTAAGCGCCCGCTTTCTGGTAAAACAGAGATCATTGGCAGTGCAGAGCATCGCGAAGTTGCAAAACAAGCGGTACGTGAATCACTGGTTCTTCTGAAAAATAAACAGCAGCTGTTACCATTATCACCAAAAGCCAATGTACTAGTTGCTGGTTTAGGTGCTGATAATATTGGTATGCAGTCAGGTGGTTGGACTATCACATGGCAGGGTACAGGCAATGAAAATAGTGACTTCCCTGGTGGTACTTCAATTTTTGATGGTATTAAAAAGACCGTTGAGCAAGCCGGTGGGCAAGTTCAGTATGATCTAAATGGCGAATTTGAAACTAAGCCAGATGTAGCGATTGTCGTGTTTGGTGAGCAGCCATATGCTGAAGGTAATGGTGATTTAGACAACCTTGAATATCAGCGTGGTAATAAAACAGATCTAGCCCTACTTAAAAAGCTAAAAGAAGCGGGTATTCCCGTGGTATCGCTATTTATTAGTGGTCGCCCAATGTGGGTGAATGCAGAGCTAAATGCCAGTGATGCGTTTGTTGCAACTTGGCTGCCAGGTAGTGAAGGTGACGCCATAAGCGATGTGCTTTTTAAAAATGCAGATGGTTCAATCAATCATGACTTTAAAGGTAAGCTGTCATTCTCATGGCCAAATGATCCAATCGGCAATCAAAACCGTGGCGATAAAGATTACGCACCACTTCTGCCATACGGCTTTGGTTTAACATATGAAGATGAGAATACCCTTGCTGACAATCTTGATGAAACTTCTCAGGTGACAAGTGAACTTGAAGATCTAGTAATGTTTGAGCGAGCAATTAAGTCACCTTGGTCACTTCAGTTGCAAAGTGGCAGTGAATTGCAAGCAATGACGAGTAGTCGAGCTGCTGTAAATGCAGTAAGTGTAAAAACCTTTGATAAAGACGTACAAGAAGATGCTCGTGCCATTAGTTTTAACGGTAAAGAGCCTGCATCAGTGCGTTTAGTGGCTGCGTTTCCGTCAGATTTACGCTCGTACGTTGAGAAAAATGGTCAACTTGAGATGTTAATTAAAGTGGAAAAAGCGGCTGATGCTCCTTTAATGTTAGGTATGCAATGTGGTGAAAACTGTGAAGGCCAGTTTGATATTCGCGAGCGACTAGCAGACACGACCGAATGGCAAACTATCTCTGTAAACTTAGCTTGTTTTGCAGATAAAGGTGTTAATCTAGCGCAGGTATTTTCGCCTTGGCAGTTGGCAACCAATGGAGCATGGCAGGTGTCGATTGCTCATTTAAGCGTTGGTGTGACCGATAACCAAGAATTGACGAATACTTGTAAGTAACAACTCCTCCCTTACGTCCTTTTGGTTAACAGGTAACATACTGCCTGTTAACCACTTTCTCTTTATCAAGAGCTTTACTCTACTACATAGTTTAGTACTGTTGTCATTCATCTTCAGTTAGAATTACTCAATGATATACGTGTTTGCCTAAGTTTTACTTAAAAGGATCTGATTATGCATTCAGTAAAATTAGCCTCTGAAGAATATACACCGAGTAAGATTGTCTGCGTTGGACGCAATTACGCCGAGCACATTGCCGAGCTAAATAATGAAACTCCTACCAGCATGGTATTGTTTGTGAAACCTAATAGTGCGATTTCGCAACAGCTCTATGCCGAGCATAATGGTGAAGCTCTACATTATGAAACTGAGCTTTGCTTTCTGATAAAAAATAAACAGTTGGCTGGAGTTGGATTAGGTCTTGATTTAACTAAGCGCTCGTTACAAAGCGCATTAAAAGAAAAGGGACTACCTTGGGAGCGTGCAAAAGCCTTTAATGGCGCAGCGCTATTTACTGAGTTTGTTAGTTGTGATGAAGCTTTGGCGTATCAATTTAATTTGCAAATAGATGGTAAGGAAGTGCAGTTTGGTGATACTCAGCTAATGCTGCATGATGCACAGCAAATTTTATCCGAAATTAGTGAGTTCATGGATTTAGAAGATGGTGACATCATCATGACCGGCACCCCTAAAGGTGTAGGTAAGGTAACCTCAGGCGCTATATTTAAGGTGACTTTGCAGGCGGCTGAGCAGACTCTTTTGAGCCATCAGTGGCAATCACGTTAAGTGGCTCTAAAATATAACGCTGATAATGTGACGAAAACTCAGGAAAGCTTTGCTCTAGCCAAATGCGTTGGCTAAGTTGATATTTTTCATCAGCTAAAATCTTATTTTTTAGTACAGTGTTTATTTTTGCTAAAACTTTTTCGGCGTAATTGTTTGGTGCACTAGATGAGCAACCTATTGCACCGAATATCATATTTTTTTCAGGAATATTTACGGCCAATTTTTGAATATTCTTTTGGTTTGTCTGATTGTAGTAATCAGCAACAAAAGGGTATTCAATGGTGTAATCAATATAGCCATGTTCAAGCTGGGAAAGCAGTGCGTAATTAGCATTACTACCAGTACTACTTAGTGCAGCACTCTCGTATAGCTTTGTATTAATTGCAATAGTGTCTATCAGGTTACCGAACTTACGAGCATCATTTTGACCATAAATGAAGTTGGCATCGGTCAGTAAAGAAATTAATGAGACTGGGTTGCCGTGTTTTTGCGTAATCTTTACTGCGGTGTCAGGGGTACTTAAAACACTAAATGGAGGATAGACCGTCGTTGGAATCGAGTAGGTTGCGCGATTGGTCTTTTCCTCACGGTGGATCATACAGGCATAACACGCCATATGGCCTTCATCGAGGTATTTACTGCCTCTTTTTTGCGGCAACATCACCTTGGTGTGTTTAATCTCTGGTAAGGCTTCAATCAACATATCGGTGATTTCGTTGCACAAGCCGCCATACGGGTTAGCTTGGCTTTTCTCTATATAGAATGGTTTACCATCATTTTCAAGCCAAGTAATTGAAAGTTGTTCTGAGGCACAAGTGATTGGGGTAAGCAATATACCAGTAACAATGCATAATACTTGTTTTACGTATTTACTCATCGATAACCCAAATACTAAAGTACTGTTAACAACTATACACTAAAGTATGGATAAATTCGTAGATAAAACTTTAAAATGATAAATAAGTGCTAGTGAGTCTACTGAAGGTAGACTCACTAATGTTTTAGAAGATAGCTTAGAATGGCATCGGATAGCGGTTAAATACGTCAGCGATTTTATCGTTAGCTTCATCGCTTAATTGCACCGAGAAAGCATCGATATTTTCTTTTAACTGCGCCATCGATGTTGCACCAATAATCGTTGAACTCACACCATCTACTTGATTACACCAAGCAAGCGCGAGCTGTGAAGGCGTTAAATTAAAGGCGTTAGCAATTTCAACATATTCAGCAATTGCAGCTTGCGATTGTGCTGTGTCTCTAAATAGGCCATTACGTTGTACTAGCGTCCAGCGGCTACCTTCTGGGCGCGCACCATTTAAGTACTTACCACTTAACATGCCACCACCAAGCGGTGACCATGGTAGGTAAGCAATATCTTCATGAATACATTGCTCAATCAAATACGGCCAATCTTTGGCATGCAACAAACTAAACTCGTTTTGAATTGATACCATACGCGGAAGGTTATGTTGTTCGCTTAAACGCAGGTACTGGCTAATGCCCCACGGAGTATCATCAGATAAACCACAGTGTTTAATTTTACCTGCTTTTACACAATCATTCAGACCTTCGAGGATATCTAACATGCCAGCGATATTTTGCTCGGTGTCAGCCTCCGAGAAGCGCACTTTACCTGGCCACTGTTTACCAAAGTGTGGCGAAGTACGATTAGGCCAATGTAACTGGTATAAATCGATAACATCAGTTTGTAAGCGTTTGAGTGAAGCATCAACAGCTTCAACTACTGCCTGGCGAGTAATGTCGCCCGCATCGCGTACCCAAGGCAAACCGTTACCTGCAATTTTAGTGGCAATAACAAGGTTATCGCGTTTGTCTTTGTTACGAGCTAACCAGTTACCGATGATCTGTTCTGTTTTACCATAGGTGTCAGGAGAAGGTGGCACTGCATACATTTCTGCAGTATCGATAAAGTTAACGCCTTTATCTAATGCATAGGCGATTTGTTCATCGGCATCGGCTTGGTTGTTTTGCATACCCCATGTCATGCTACCTAAGCAAACACGAGATACATCAATACCACTTCGACCAAGTGGGCTATAAAGCATAATAGATCCTTGTTAATCGCTAGAATGGGCTTTAAGTGCAGCTAATAACTCATCATTTAACTGCGCTTTTTTACCCGTTTTAAAATTAAACATTACCACTTGTGATGAGCCAATGGTTGTTACAGCATCTTGGCTTTCACTAAATACAGTGTAATGCATCATAAAACGATCTTGTTCAATGTCACTAATCTTAACACCAACATGCACCGTATCAGGAAATGTTACCGGGCGTTTATAGCGAGCATTGTTTTCGCTGATCACCGGGCCAACACCTGTTACTTGTAAATCTTTAAGAAAACCTAATTGAGTAAAAAAATCGATACGGGCTGTTTCGAAGTAGCGAAAATACACTACATTGTTGACGTGTTGCAGGGCATCCATTTCACCCCATGCAACATTGATTTTTGTTCTGATAGGGTGTTGTTCTATAAACGATTGCATAGTAAATCTTCATTGATTGTGAGATAACTTAGGTTAGCAATATGCAGCTTTTAGCTCAAGGTAATTAGAAAGCTCAGTATATTGTGCTAGATTTATAAGTTCACGCTTACGTAAAGTGTGCACTGGTTTAACACACATTGAAGGATCTTAATTATGCAGCAACTCACTTTGAAAGCGGCTAAGTGGATCGCTCTTTTCATCCTCCTTGCGCTCGCTCTGCTGTGTTACAGCATGGGCACAATGTCAGGATTCATCGCTTTAATTGTCGTGGGCTTGTTATTAGAAGCCGCGTTTTGGTTATTTGGTTCACGGCTTATTAGCCGAAAAAAACCAAACCAACAAACAAGCCAAACCTCTTAGCTTGCACTCTCAGGAAGTTTAAATATAATAACTGTATATATAAACAGTTGTTGTATTCCTGATGAAAAAATTCATTCACATCGATATGGACTGCTTTTATGCAGCCGTTGAGATGCGTGATAACCCCGCGCTTGCCAATGTGCCACTGGCTATAGGTGGTAATAGTCGTCGCGGGGTGCTATCAACAGCTAATTATATTGCCCGTAAATATGGTGTGCGTTCGGCGATGTCGAACTACCACGCCAAACAATTGTGCCCCGATCTGGTTATCGTGCCGGGACGAATGCAGGTCTATAAAGAAATTTCTACACAAATTCGCGCTATTTTTGCAAAGTACACTGATCTTATTGAGCCGTTATCGTTAGATGAAGCCTATCTAGATGTAACCGACAGTACCGCATGCAAAGGCAGCGCAACACTGATGGCGCAGCAAATTCGCCAAGAAATCTATAACACCACCGGGCTGACAGCCTCCGCAGGTGTTGCTCCGATTAAATTTATTGCCAAAATTGCCAGTGATGAAAACAAGCCAAATGGTCAGTTTGTGGTATTGCCCGATCAAGTTGATGACTTTTTGGCGAGTTTACCGCTTGGCAAAATCCCTGGCGTTGGCAAGGTGACATTAGAAAAGCTGCAACTTAAAGGGCTTTACACAGGGGCTGATGTGCGCGCGAAAGGGGTTAATTGGATGCAGCAGCATATTGGTAATTTTGGCGTGTCTTTATATCAAAAGTGTGCAGGCGAGTACGTTGGCAAAGTGTCAACTGAGCGAGTACGAAAGTCGCTCAGTGTTGAGCACACCTATGAATACAACAAAAATAATTTAGATGAGTGTTTAAGCCAGTTACCCCGCTTGATGGATGAATTAACTCGCCGTCTTGATAAACAGCAATTAAACAACCGCATCAATAAGTTATCGGTGAAGGTCAAGTTTGCCAATTTTGTCGTGACCAGTGCCGATCAAAGCCACCATCAATTAGACGAACTCATTTTTACTGAGTTAATGAGTAAAGCTTATGAGCGAGGTAACAACCAGCCAGTGCGCCTGTTAGGAATAGGTGTCGGAATAAAGAGTCAAGCTCACGAGCATTTTCAGCTGAGTATATTAGACTAAAGGTTAACACCTTGGTGCTTGAAAGTTTGTTAGTGTCTAGTTGGGGTGCTAGGCCTATCTAGTTCAACACCTTAGACAACATTATAACTTAATAAGAGAGATGACTATGCAATCGGTCGTAATCGTGCTGCTCGGAATAGTCGGTATGTTGTTCGGATGGTTCTTTTATTCGAAATTCATCGCCGAAAAAATATTTAAAATGGATGATAATTTTGTCACACCTGCTCATGAACTTGAGGATGGTGTGGATTATGTGCCAACCAACAAAGTTGTGTTATGGGGTCACCATTTCACCTCTGTTGCAGGTGCAGCGCCAATTGTTGGCCCTGCGATTGCCGTATATTGGGGCTGGGTGCCTGCGGTACTTTGGGTGGTATTTGGTACTATCTTTTTTGCTGGTGTTCACGACATGGGGGCTCTATGGGCCAGTGCGCGTAACAAAGGCAAATCAATGGGCGCTTTATCTGAAAGCGTAATTGGTAAACGCACCCGTGCGTTATTTATGATTGTGGTGTTTTTAGTACTGCTGATGGTGAATGCGGTATTTGGTGTGGTAATTGCCAAATCATTTGTATCTCAACCTAACGCTGTTTTTCCTGCTTGGTCAGCGATTGTCGTGGCGTTAGTCATTGGTCAGTTGCTACGCCGTAAAGTGTCGTTAATTCCACTTTGTTTAATTGGTGTGGGGATCCTTTATTACACTATTTACCTTGGTAGTAGCATGCCAATTGCATTACCTGATGAAATGTTTGGCTTAAGTGCTAATGCAAACTGGATCATCATCTTATTTATTTATGCGGCAATTGCTTCATTACTCCCTGTATGGATGCTGTTACAGCCACGTGACTTCATCAACGGTATGCAGCTATTAGTGGGATTAGTACTGCTTTATGGTGCGGTATTTATTTCAATGCCTGATATCACAGCGCCTGCTTTCAATACTCAAACGGCGGTTGATACACCAAGTATTATTCCATTGCTATTTGTGACCATAGCCTGTGGTGCGGTATCTGGCTTCCACGGTATTGTGTCTTCAGGTACTAGCTCTAAGCAGCTTAACAAAGAAACTGATGGCCGCTTTGTTGGTTACTTAGGTGCGGTAGGCGAAGGTATGCTTGCGCTTATTACATTGGTTGCAGTAAGTGGTGTTGCACTTGCGGTATCACCAGAAGAATGGCACGAAATTTATAGCCACTTAGGTGCTGGTAGTGTGAGCGCCTTCATTAATGGTGGCGCTAATCTAATAGAAAACGGCTGGGGTATTTCGCAAGAAGTTGCCTCGACATTACTTGCCGTAATGGTGGTATTGTTTGCGGGCACTACGATGGACTCTGGTGTGCGCCTGCAGCGTTATATCATCCAAGAATGGGGCGATATTTATAATATCAGCATCATTCGTAATGGTATTGTAGCTACACTCATTGCAGTACTTAGCTGTTTATTGCTTGCCTTTGGTGCTGGTGGCGCTGACGGTAGCGGCGGTATGATCATTTGGCCATTATTCGGTTCGACTAACCAAATCCTTGCAAGCTTAACCTTACTGGTTATCTCGGTAATGCTAATTAAAGCGAATCGCCCAGCTAAATACACGCTTATACCAATGAGTTTTGTATTAGTTATGGCGTTCTTTGCTGGGGTTATTAAACTGGGCGAATACTACCAACAAGGTAACTGGTTACTGGTGACACTTGATTTGTTGGTACTGGTTGTGAGTGTACTGGTTATGCTTGAAGCTTGGTCTGTGATTGTTAAGCATCGTAAAGACTCAGCACACATTACAGAGCAGTAAACTTAGCTTGCCAGCCATATCGTAAGCTGTCTTACTTGGCTGGCAATAGCGCTCTAAATCAATGATAATAAGGTCCTATGTTTCTAACAGCAGGACCTTTTTTATGGCATACCCTCATGCAGTTGCAGCCCCTCAATTAGCGGATGCAAATCACGATGCATTGATTATTATCGGTGATGATTTTTCTTCTTTAGCAGACGCAAGCTTAAGCCAAGCTATTAGCGCTCAACAAGCTGTAGACGCGCGTATTGGCAAACAAGTGACATTACTTGTCATTGACTCTAAACGCGTGATTTTAGCCCCTACAGGCCCTCTAAACCGTGATTATGATGATGTACGCCGTTACTTTGACGCGGCAAAGCAAGGTGTACTAGAAGCCAAAGCATCGGGGAGCACTCAGCCTGCTATTTTACTTGCTAATATAAATCAAGACAGCCGTTACAAGCATGCCCTTGAAGTGGCGTATTTAGGTGCTTGCCAAGCGCTGTGGCAACCACTTGAAGCACGTGAGTTCCACGGTCAGGCGATTGAACCAATTAGCCAAATTAGCCTAGTGGGCGCAGATGCAGCGATGGTTAAAGCAGTGAATGCCATTGCTGCGGGTCAATACGCTGCACGTGACTTATGTGGTACCGAGCCTGAGCGTATGGCACCACCTCGCTTTGCTGATTATTGCGTTGAGTTATTTGCCGGTAGCAAGGTGTCTGTAGAAGTGATTTCAGATATCAACACTATCGATAAAGATTACCCAATGATGAGCACAGTAGCGCGTGCATCTTACGCTGTTGAGCGTCATCATCCGCGTGTTGTAAAACTAGAGTATGTTCCTGAAAGCGACGTTGAGCGCACCCTAATGTTTGTTGGTAAAGGTTTAGTTTACGATACCGGTGGTGCTGACCTTAAAGTGGGTGGCTTTATGGCTGGTATGAGCCGCGATAAAGGCGGTGCAGCTTCGGTTGCTGGCTTTATGAAATCAGTGGCTGACTTTGCACCAAAAGGCGTAAAAGTGATTGCTTATTTAGCCGTAGTTCGTAACTCAATTGGTTCTGATTGTTTTGTTCCTGATGAAATCATTACCAGCCGTGAAGGCGTTCGCGTTCGTATCGGTAACACAGATGCAGAAGGCCGTTTAGCAATGGGTGACTTACTAAGCGAAATGAAAGATCGCGCTTTAAACGAAGTAAATCCAGAGTTATTCACTGTTGCAACATTAACAGGCCACGCAGCACGTGCGATGGGGCCTTACAGTGCGTATGTTGAAAATGGTCCAGCTCGCGCAGCGAAAATTTCACGCCAAATTGCTGATTTAGGCGATTTATGGGCAGATGGCGCCGAAGTATCTCGTAGCCGTCGTGAAGATTATGACTTCATTCGTCCTCGCACGTTAGCTGACGATGTATTATCAAGTAATAATGCAGCTTCTGCAGTGACTGCTCGTGGTCACCAGTTCCCAATGGCATTCTTAGCAATTGTCGGTGGCTTAGATAAACATGGCACTGAATCAGCGCAACCATTACCGTATGTTCATATGGATATCGCAGGTAGCGGGGTAGAAGGTGGTGATTGGCAACATGGTAAGCCTACCGCAGCAACAGTAAGCAGCTTATTCGCTCGTTATTGTTTATAAGCTAAAAGCTATAAGTTTTTAGTTTTAAAAGCCCCGCACAGTAGTGCGGGGCTTTTTTTGTGCTTGGTTATTTTCTATTGCTTGGTAAATATAATGCAATAAATTAATCTGTTTTAATGGCTTTTTAATTATTATCTTTTGTTTTAGTTAGTTTTATCTTGTACGCTAAATTTGTAAATGGATTTTTATATATGGATATGGTCTTGCACTCAAATAAGATTTTATTTTCTTTTTATATTTTTTCACTTCTTGTGTAGTTTAAGTTTTCATGTTCTTTATTGGCTTATATTTTAAATTCAAGTTTTTAATTTTAATTAATTATCTCTAATTTTTTAAGGGATGTATAAAAGGAAGTGATTATGAATAAACTATTTTTTCTATTCATTATAGGGGTTGTTTTTTCTACTAATGCTAAGCAGGTATCTGTACCACTTGCCAGCAATGGTGATGGTGAGATTGTTGTTATTGCTAGTATTCAACAGACTGATAATTATAGTGGACAAGGCTTACTGACAAAAAAGGCACCAAGTAAAGAGCTGCAAGCACTGCAGCAGTATTATCGTTTTGCAAAAGCTGATAACACAAAACAATTACTGACCACTCTTTTTGAGGGAGATGGTACACGGGCTAACATTAGTAAAGAATTGAAACGCAGGCCCGATAAATTTTCAAACTACAACAAGCTAAGTGCTCTTGAGCTAAATAATAACTACCTATGGGGAGAGTATGCAGTGCTCTCACTTGATTGGGGAATTAATGGTAAAGCAATGAGTTGGTACGATGCAGTCTATTGTAGTCAACAGCGAAGATGTGCAGTAAGCGATATGATGGTAAGGGGAAGTGATAACTCTGGCATGGTATCAAGTGTTATTGCCTTAGCTGAACATAAACCACATTTTAAAAGCACAAAAAGCTTTGATTTTACAGTGGATTACTTTCCTGATTACGGCGTTAATAAAGTAAACCCCGTTACTGTTAAGTTCGATTTAACTCCTTTAGCTTCTAAAGTTACCTTTAGCAAAGGTAGCTCTGCAGAGGTTAATGTAAATAAAGATAAGGGTTTGGCTAATATAAACAAATATATTCAAGCAGTATGGCAACATAGTAAAGATACAACAGAATTTTGGCACAATTATGATCCGCAAGTATTAATACCTGTTATGTATGGTGAGCAGGATATGAGTATCAAATATTATACAGCGACAGCGTACATGCAGTTTATTGGTAATATAAGTGAAATAAAATTTGTGACGACACTAAAAACAAAAGAAACAATTTATTATATTGATAAAGTAAAGCATGCTGAATTTTCAAACTACATGTTGTTTGCAGTAGATAAAAAAAGCCATAAATTAAAACATTCATATGATGAACCTTTATTTAGCTCTGTACTTACTAGCCGCGAATTTTATAACAAGTTAAATGCAACACAATTTTAGAGGGATTTATGTTCAAAGAAGGTGAAGAGGTATTAACAACCTCGAACAGTGGCTATGAAGGGTATTTAGTTGTGGATAAAAATAAGGTGTTAGTTAGGCGAACTTTGAAATCTTGGGCGTTGGAATACTATTTTTATGTTTTTCTAACGTTATTCTCAATTAAACTTTCATATGACTTGCTTGCTCGTGGAGAGTTTATTTTGTTATTTATTGTTTTATCATCTTTATTTTTATTTGGCTTTTTGGTTTTTTGGCTTTTTAAATCAAGGCGAGTGAAAAAAGAGTTTGATTTTGACTCTGGCTGTTATAAAGAGGATGGTGAAGAACTTGCACGTATTGAAGATATTAGCCAGTTTTTTGTTATTTCTCACAGTAGTTCTTCGTCTAATAAAACTTCATTTCAATTTGGTTTTTATACCTCGAAGAATAAATTTCATGTTTTAATAGACCACAGCAATTACTCGAGGATTAAACATGATGTGCAAATGCTCTCTGAGCAGTTGAATGTGCCTTACGAATGGCTAAGTCAGCATGATAAATATAAGCCTAATCCTATAAGAGCTTTTTAATTAAGGTAGTACTATTTATTCAATTAGCAGCAAGCTAATTCATTGTAAAAGCCCCGCACAGCAGTGCGGGGCTTTTTTGTGGTGTTAGTCGAGCTTGAAGCGGTTAACCACATCACTTAACGCTTGTGAGCTTTGCTTTAAGTTTTCACTGGCGTTCGAGAGTCCTTCGGTATTCGACAGTGATTGTTCGGTTGATTGTGAAAGCTCATTAATCCGTAAATTAACTTCATCTGCGGCGCTGGTTTGTTGCTCGGTAGCGCGGGCGATTTGGCTGTTCATATCTTTAATAATAGAGACAAGTCGCTCAATCTCACTCAATGAGCTATTTGCTTCACCTGCCTGTGAAACCGTTTCAGTTGATAACTGTTGGCTTGCCGATACAGCATCAACAGCAGCTTGTGCGCCTGTTTGTAGTTTACTGATCATGGCTTGAATTTCATCAGTACTTTTACCTGTACGACTTGCTAATGTACGCACTTCGTCAGCCACTACGGCAAAGCCTCGACCTTGTTCACCAGCACGGGCCGCTTCAATGGCAGCATTGAGCGCCAGTAAGTTGGTCTGCTCAGCAATGCTGCGGATAACATCAAGTACTGAGCCAATGTTGTTACTCTCTGCAGCAAGATCCGCCGTTACCTTACTCACTTGTTCAATATTATGCGACAAGGTCTCAATGGCGGTAATGGTCTTGTTAAGAACCTGCTTGCCCGCTTCGGCATTTTGCGCGGCTTCATTAGCGGCATGCTCAGCTTGATCGGCATTTTGACTAACATCGTGAATTTGATGAGTCATTTGTTCCATTGCGGTTGCTACTTGAGTTGAGCTATCGTTTTGTAGCTCAATAAAAGAGTGATTTGTTTTACTGGCATCATCAACACTATGGGCAAACTGATTAACTTGCTCGGCATTGTGGGCAACATGTTTCAGTGACTCACGCATTTTTGCGGTGTACAAATTAAAGTAGCGCGATAAACGAGACACTTCATCATTGCCATTTTCATCAAGCTTTTGGGTTAAGTCGCCTTCACCTTGCGAGATGTCTTTCATCATGTCGGCGGCAAGTTGTGTCGGGCGCAAGATGCTATTGGCAATGAGGTAGCTTAGTGCAACTAGTAGGGCAATGATCACTACCGCGATAATAATCACATTGTTACGTAGCGAAGAGAATGCTTCTTCAATAGTATCAATATAGACACCAGAACCAACAATCCATTGCCATTTATCAAAGCCTTTTACGTAGGCAATTTTATCAACCGGCTCGTCTTTACCTGGCTTTGGCCACTTATAAGGAATAAAACCTTCACCTTGTTTTTTGACGATATTAACCATATCGACAAATAACAACACGCCATCTGGATCTTTACTGCCCGCTAGCGATTTACCATTTAATTCGGGCTTAAACGGGTGCATGACCATAACAGGTTGATAATCGTTGATCCAAAAGTAATTGTTGTTGTCGTAACGAAGTGCTGAAATTGTTTCGAGGGCTGCTTGTTTTGCTTGTTGCTCACTCAGTTTACCTTGCTCAAACAACGCATAGTTATGCTCAATAATAGAGTAAGCAGATTCAACAAGGTTTTGGGTTTTAATGTATTGCTCATGTTTTAGCGAGCTGTATTGCTGCGTTAAACTCGAGACGCTTAAAAATATCAGCCCTATCACGACCACACTCACTAACATGGCGAGGCGCTGAAAAATTGTAAAACGGCGTAAATTCATGTGTCTTCCTTCGTCATGCTCATAAGAGCAATGTATTAAGCGTAGCCAAAATGGGTCGAAAATCTAGTTAAATAGTAGAATACATTGAGACAAAAAAAAGGCTGATTTAACAATCAGCCTTTAGTCTAAGTTACCGAAATAAAACGTGATTACTCAACGTTAAAGTGTCGGTTGAAGAAACTTGTGATGGTTTGGTGTAAGTGCGTTTGTACGCTCTTACCACGTAAACTGTGTTTTGAGCCCGGATAAGTCATCATTTCGAACTGTTTTTCTTGATCTTGCAGTTGTTTAAATAACTTAGTGGCATGAGTAAATAACACGTTATCATCAGCCATACCGTGGTAAATCATCAGTGGGCCTTTTAAGCCTTCGGCATATGGGAAAACTGCACTTGCTTCGTAGCCTTTTGCGTTAGTTGCAGGGTGACCTACATAACGCTCAGTGTAGTGAGTGTCGTAAAGTGCCCAATCAGTTACTGGCGCACCAGAAACACCGGCTTTGAAGTAGTCGCCCGCTTTAAACATAGTCATAAGCGCCATGTAACCACCGTAGCTGTGGCCATAAATACCAATACGCTCAGGGTCAACGTAATCAAGGGTGCGTAAGAACTCGACACCTTTAATTTGGTCTGCCACTTCAGCCACACCTAAGTGCTTATAAATCACGTCTTCAAACTTTTTACCACGGTTGTATGAACCACGGTTATCAAGTTGAAAAATAACATAGCCTTGTTGTGCCATGTACTGGAAGTATAAGTTTTTACTACGCCAGCTGTTCGTTACACGCTGGGCATGAGGACCGCCATATACGTTAACAATAACCGGGTGCTTTTTACCATCTTGGTAATTAGTTGGCTTGAATATACGGTAATGCATAATTTGTCCGTCTTCAGCCTTTAACGTGCCGTATTCAGGCGTGATCAAATCAGCTAGGTAAGGCGTTAATGGGTGTGACTTATCTAACTTGTTTTCTTCAAGCCAAGTGATAAATTCGCCATTAATTTTACGTAATGCTGCAGAGCCAGGCTTATTCACTGATGAGCTGTTATCGATAAAGGTTTTGTTATCTTTAGCAATCACCACATTATGGTAAGCACCTAGCTCAGTTACGCGTTTAATTTCGCCTTTTTTGAATAGCGGTACGCTGTAAAGGTGGCTCTCAAGTGCTGTATCTTTGCGACCTGCAAAATAAACAATGCCTTTTTTCTCGTCTATACCTTTTAAACTATCAACAACCCATTCGCCTTGAGTGATTTGACGGATCATTTCACCATTTGTGCGATACAAATACAGGTGTTTAAAGCCGTCGCGCTCAGATGCCCAAACGAAATGTTTTTTATCGTTTAAGAACTGCAAATCAAAGTGCAGGTTAATCCAAGTATCACTGGTTTCTGTTAGGGCAACTGTTTGCTTTTTAGTGTCGCTATTATAAAAACGTAACTCTAAGTTATGTTGCGAGCGGTCTTGCCACTGATAAGAAAGTGTTTTGTTATCTTTTAACCATTTTGCGCGAGCGATATAAATATCTTGATCGTCGCCTAAATCAACCCAGTCAGTTTTTTGGTTGTTAATGCTTACAACACCTAACTGAATTTTAACGTTGTCGGTACCTGTAAACGGGTAGCGTTGGTTAAAAAGCTTTACTTCATCGGCGTAAATCTCATTACGGATTGCTTCTTTTACTGGGCTTTCATCAACACGGGTATAAGCGATTTTAGACTCATCACCAGACCACCAGTAGCCAGTCATGCGGCCCATTTCTTCTTGCGCAACAAATTCGGCCATACCGTTTTTAATAACGCCGCCGCCATCTTTACTTAATTGGATTTCTTGACCCGTTTTTAAGTTAAGTGCATATAGGTTTTGCTCACGAATAAACGACACATAGTGGCCTTTGGGTGAGAAACGTGCATCGGTTTCGAATGCTTCTGTGTTGGTTAATTTACGGCTTTTTGCTGAAGCAAGCTCATAATAGTAAAGGTCGCCATTAAGCGGGAATAAAAGCGCTTTACCGTCTTTTGACCATTTATATTCTAAAATCCCTTTACCAAAAATACGCTGGCGTTCACGGCGGGCTTTTTCTTCGTCAGATAAGTTTTCTGGGCCAGAAAATAGTGCTGCAGAGTCAACTAATAAGCGGTTTTTGTTATCTTTTAAATTGTATTCCCATAGGTCGTAGCGGTTATAGTCATCCGCTTTCCCCTGCAAGTAAGTAACTCGGCTACCGTCAGGAGAGAATTTAAGTTGTACAGGGGCTTTGCCTGCAAGGCTAGGGTCGTCAAAAATTCGCTCAAGAGACAGTGGTTCAGCGCTTACATTGAGTGCCGTTGCAATGACTGGCAAGGCGAGTGAGAGAGATTTAATTTTTTTTAGCACAAGGGTACCTTCGCTCGAATAAAAACTGCCACGATGGTAATGGTAAGCTTAGGCAACTGCAACAAAATGCTATAAAGTAGGAGATGTTTACCCATTATCAAAGGATTTATTGATGAAAAATGCCGATATGCTGTTTTCTTTGGCCCCAGAACTAGCACGAGACTGTATTGAACTTGCTGATTGGCCGTTATGCAAAGTGTTATTGATGAATGACAGCCAGTATCCGTGGTTCATTTTAGTTCCTAGGCAGGCAGGGTTAAGAGAAATCATTGATCTATCCGAAGAGCTGCAAATCGTTTTTTTACAAGAGTCAGCTAAGCTTAGTAAGTTGATTCAACAGGTATTCACACCAGATAAATTGAATGTGGCTGCACTTGGCAACATGGTGCCACAATTACACATTCACCATATCGCGCGCTTTAAATCTGACCCAGCATGGCCTGCGCCTGTGTGGGGCAAGCTCCCAGCCATCCCTTATACTGATGAGCAAATTAAACAGCTAAAAGCACACTTCTAATTAATGTAAAATAGCTAGGATGAACTAGGATAAATAAATGAAAGAATATAAGAGCACCTCGTAATGAAAATGTATATTTTTGTCGTGCTCTTTGCTTTGAGTTCAGCACCTAGCGTTGCGAAAAGTTATTATTTTGTTGGCAGCCATTTTCCATCGATTTTAGAACATAATGAACAAGGCCAGGTGGTTGGCCTTGGTGCCGATATTGCTCACGAAATATGTCGTCGACTGGGTCATACGCTAGTTATTGATATTATGCCGTTGAAACGTGCCTTGAAGATGGTTGAACAAGGCCATGCTGATGCCATTATTGGCCCATACAAATCCCATTTGCGTGAACAGTACATGCATTATAGTGCTTTACCATTTTACGAAGACCCGATAGTTTTTTACACCAAACCGGATAGTGAGGTTACGTGGGTAGGTAATTTTGCCAGTTTACGAAAAGATACTATTGGGGTTATTCGCGGTTGGAACTATGGTGATGAGTTTAAACGCAATGCATCGAGTTTGTCGCTGTCTGAGGTCGCCAGTGTCAGGGCTAGCTTTTTGCAATTAATGTATGACAGGGTCGATGTTATCCTGACTCACCCTCGTGCTGCGAAACCTGTTATAGATAGTTTAAATATTAAAGATAAAGTGGTTATGCTATCGCCAATCGTGACAGTCAATCAAGGCTATTTTGGTTTTAGTAAGCGTCGTGAACTCGATGAATTTATTAATGCTTTTAATGCTGAGTTTCAAAAAATGTTGATCAACGGGGATATTGTTCGTTTGAACAAAAAGTATGAACTCAGCTTTGTCGCTCATTATTAAAAAACGCTGCATCATGGCAGCGTTTTTTATTTGAGTTTTGCAATTAATTACTGCAAGCGAGCGCCTGCAATAAACTTATAGACCCAATACTTCTTTACCTTGTTTAAAGGTAACATCAACAGGAATATTTGCTTTACTTAGTTTTTCTAAGTCTTTTGCAAGTTCTGCTTTAATTTCACCATGAGTGGCGATTAATTGATCCACTTTTTGATAATCACCGTCACCTTGAATGGTAAGAATTAAGCGAGACAGTTTTTCCATTGCAAGGCTCATTTTCTCCATGTTAACGCTGTATAGGCCGTCAGCATTTTTAGAGAAAGCACCTTCTTCAGCAAAGAAGTTAAAGCGGATCATGTTCGCTTTACCGTGTGCGCTTGATGCACCAAAACGTACAGAGCGGAAGATACCTGCCATAAAGGTGATGTAGTAATCTTCTAATGTACCGTCAGTGATTTCGCCTTTCTTAAGTAATTGCTCAACCATGTAAAGACCTAAGATATCGGCTTTACCTTCTTCAAGTGCGCTTGCATGCTCTTGTAATGATTGGCGAACAGTACCTTTATCGGTAATCGTGTTTTTGATACCTAAACCATGCGCTACTTCATGGAACATGGTGTTGGCAAAGAACGCATCAAAGGTAATGTGTTTACGTTGTTCAGGGACAATCAACTGCTCAGAAATAGGCACTAAGATTTTATCAAATTTAGCACGCATAGCGTTTTTAAGTTGCAGACGACGGGTGCCTTTTTCTAGTTGAACTTGCTCATCATTTGGTAGGTTGATAGCAATTGTTTTACTACCTGCATTAGAGTGACCAGCATAGTAAACTACATCATACGCGTTCAAATCTGCATCAGAGCCAGGGACCTCTTGTTTGTACTTGTCGTCAACAGGTAAGCCTTTTTGCAGTTCAGGTAGAAACGCCGCAAACTTAGCTAGTCGTTCACTCCAGGCAAGATCTTTAACAAGCACATACGACTCATAGGCTGCACGATAACCGAATAGCTGATCTTCGTAAGTTTCAATCGGACCAATAACCACATCGATTGGGTTATTTTTCATATCCATCCATGCAAAATCAGAAGCTCTAAAGTCATCAGTCACAAGCGCATCTGCGCGCATGCTTAAGTAATTTGCAAATTCTTTATCATCAGCAAGCTGGCTTGCTTCGCGCAGTAAGTTGGCCGCTTTTTCAAGCTCTTGTGCGTATTCTACTGAATAAGCAACGCTATAAAGTAAACCTTTTTCGTCACGCTTAATGACAGAGTAAAGCCCTGTTTTATCATCTAAAATTGCTTTGTTTAGCTCTTCTTTGCTCATATCACGAGGATAAAACTCAGCGCCAGCTGCTTTTTCTTCATAGCCAGATAAAAAGACTTCATCGCCATTTAAGCGATCCCAAGGACCATAGTTGATATCAGCAAATTTTTGTATTTTCTGATCATTAATTTTCGCAAGGAAAGCATCTTTATTCTCGCCAAATGCTTGGCGCCAGAATAGCTCATCCATGATTTTTGATGCATCAATTAACTTACCGATCATTTGTTTTTGGTTGTCGCTTAGATGGCTTAAATCTGATGTAAGGGTAAAGTCAGTGTAAATATCTAAACGATTGCGATCGATATTAATAAGTTGCGGGTTATTTTCTTTAGCACTTTGCTCAGTTGTAGGTTTCGCTTCTGATGATGTTGCTGGCTGTTCAGAACATGCGCCAAGAAAAACAGCGCCAGATAAGATAAGTGCTTGGCTAATTTTATTTAATGTCATTTTTGCCCGTTCCCGATTTTTTGGTGAGAGTGATTGTTTAGAAAACAAAACGTGCACGCATTAAAGCAAAACTGATGCGTACCTGACAAGTTTACTCTATTTAGGGGTGTATTTAGCCTAAAATTATTAGCTAATAATAAAAAATAGATTATTGCTGTGATTTTCTTAACTTTAGCGCTAAGTTAGTTAATACTAAAACTATAATTAATCTAATAATGTCAGTCAGTAGCTTACCTGTAAAGTGAGCTACCCCAAGAGGATGGCACACATATGTCAACAGAAAATGCATTACTGACCATATTGGTCGATAGAATTAATAACGATACATTAGTACTACCTACATTGCCCGAAGTTGCAGTGAAGGTGAGGCAGGCTGCAGATAATCCAAACGTAAACCTAATGGACATGGCTGATGTTATTTCACACGACCCTGCATTATCTGCGCGAATGATAAAGGTAGCTAATAGTGCATTTATGGGGCGCTCAGTAAAAGTGACCAATTTGCATCAAGCGGTAACACGAATAGGCTTACGACAAATAAAAAACATCGCCACAGCAATGGCGATGGAGCAGCTGTTTGTGTCGCACAATGAGTTGATCAAAGGCTATATGGATAAGGCGTGGCAAAAAACCCTTAAAGTCGCGTGTCACTCAATTACTTTAATGGACTTCTTCTTACGCAGAAATAAGCAAACCTCGCTTAATCGCGACACAATTACTTTGGCGGCACTAGTTTATAACATTGGTGTATTGCCAATTTTAACTGAAGCTGAAAAGCATCCTGAAGTATTCGCAAACCCAAGTTTCCTTGCTCATGCTATCCAAAAGTTGGGCGGTAAAGTAGGTGGTGCAATTATGCGCGCTTGGGGCTTTACTGATGAGTTTGTCGAAGTTGCTGAAAGTTGGGCAAATCCAAACTATCGTCCAGAGCATATATGTTATGTCGACTTCATTCGGATTGGCGCGATATTAGAAGGGATCTTACAGGTTTCTGATAAGTCAGCAGCATTACAAACCTACATGGACAAAGGCGTGATTGAATCTCTTGATATGTTCAACGAAGATGAGTATCACGACATGCTTAATGAAGTAAAAGCAATTTTTACTGAATAACTACAACAAAAAAGCGCGACCAAGTCGCGCTTTTAATATTAACCATTATCTGAGTTAATTTTATAAATCTTCTTCGTCACCTAAGCCTTGGGTCAGATCTTCTAGCAACTGCTTAATTTCTTCTGATGCTAAGATAAAGTCTGCATCAAGTTTTACCGCCATATCTTCTTTTGGAATGTCGGCGTTTTCTTCTTTTAATGTTTCTGAATAGCTTAAGCGCTTAATAGAGCCATCGTTTTGCAGCATGAACTTAACGCGCTCTTGCCAATCAAGAGCAAGCTTAGTTACGCGCTTACCATTTTCTAGGTGAGATTTAACTTCATCACAAGATAGGTCATGGCCTTTTAATTTTACCTGAGCGCCACTGTCATCGGCTTCTTCAAGCTCTGCATCGTTACCGATAGAAAAGCCCTCAGGGGTACTGAAATTAGTTAACCAGTCAGTTAAAAATACATCTAAATCGTAGTTGGCAAATGCGGGTACCACAGGCAGTGTGCCAAGTGATTTACGTAGTAGGGCTAAAAGCTCTTCTGCTTTATTAAAGCTTGCGCTGTTAACCACAACCCAGCCATTCTTTTGGTCAATAAATGCAAACTGTAGGCTCGACTTTTTGAACGCTTGAGGCAGTAAAGTATGCAGAATATTTTCTTTTAGTTCGTCTTTTTCTTTTTTCTTTACTGGGCGGTTTTCTTCGGCTTCGATTTGCTCAACTTTTTCTGCCACCATTTCATTGATAACAGCGGCTGGCAGAACTTTTTCTTCACGCTTAGCGCATACTAAAATGCTGTCTTGAGAGAAATGAGACAGAGTTTGACCATGCTTACCGAACGCTTTTGTCCAACCGAAAGTTGAAAGCTCTTGACCTGTACATGAGCGGAATAGGTCTTGCTCTAGGGCTTTGTCGAAGTCTTCTTGAGAGTATGAAACGTCTTGTTTAAAACGGTAACAGATAAGGTTACTAAACCACATAATTAGGCTAATCCTTTCAATAAATTTGCCCAATCATAACAATAAAAAACTGATGCCGAAATGAATCATTTCGGCATTAGCTCTAATTGCTTATGAGTTAAACATTGAAAGTGGTTTTGGCATGTTTTTCGGAAAACTAATATGGTAATGCAAGCCTTTGCCTACTTCGCTTGATACTTCAATATCGCCACTGAGCGTCTGCTTAACGAGGTTAAAGGTAATATGCGTACCCAAGCCACTACCGCCTTGGTCACGTTTAGTGGTAAAGAACGGGTCAAACAGTTTTTCGAGCTGATCTTTCGAAACGCCATTCCCGTTGTCTTTAAAGTCGATAACTACTTCGTCGTCTTCATCTTTGATGATTATGTCAATCACGCCACTTTCGATGCCTTCAAAACCATGGATCAGAGAGTTCATAATCAAATTCGTAAAGATCTGACTAATCGCACCGGCTGGTAAATTTAAGGTCAAATCGCTAGGGCAATCTAAATTGATATGATGGGATGTTTTCTTAAGTTTAGGGTGAAGAGAGCGAATTACTTCACCTAAGTACTCTTTAAAATTGATAGTGCGCACAGCTTCACTAGCTTGGTCTACTGCGATTTGTTTAAAACTCGCAACCAGTTCCGAGGCTCTATCTAAGTTACTCGTCAATAGGCTGGTGCTTTGTTTGGCATCATTAATAAATTCTTCTAACGCTTTTGGCGAGAGTGTTTTGTCTTTATATGCAGCTTCTATTTGATCAAGGCGCTCTTGTAAAAATGAAGTCGCAGTCACGCCAATGCCAATTGGCGTGTTTACATCATGGGTGATACCAGCAACTAGACCACCCAGTGCAGCCATTTTCTCAGAACCGACTAAACGCTCTTGTGCCATGTTGAGTTCATCAAGGTAACGCTGCAGCTCGTTTTGTTTAGCAATCAGCTCTTGTTCGGTCTGTTTACGTAAATCGATTTCTTCGGTCAGCGTAAGCTTTTGCTTTTCAAGCTCGTATTTTTGTTCTTGTAAGTCCATCATCGCTTGACTCAAATTAGACGTTTTACGAGCTACTTCTTGTTCTAACTGCAAATTGTGTTGATCGAGTTTTTCATTACTGATTAACAACTCTTTTTGTGTGTGCTCGAGCTCTTCACGATAAAGTACAACTTTGTCGATAAGGCGATTGAATGACTCTTCCATTACTTTGAGCTCATTACGCTCGGTGGTTTTCACTTCAATATGACGACCTTCTAAGTCATTGAGCTCTAAATCTTCGATTTGTTCTGTAAATTGTGAAAGAGGCTCTGTGAGTCTTTTTCTAAAGGCAAGTAAGAATAAAAAGATCAAAAAGGTGGTTTTGATCATTGCATTACCAATCAAGAAGTAGATAGAAATCATGATTCGACTAAAAACGACTTCTCGACTTGAGAACAATGTGACATCACCAACTTGAGTCGTTTTACCTGAAAACTCAAAAATCAGTGGAAATGTATAACCGAACAAACCTGAAGGCGTGTCCTCAATAATGGCTTCTTCTTGCACTAACTGTTGGCTGTAAAGTTCATGTATATCTAAAGAACGGCCAAGTTGCGAAAGAACTTCACCACTATCGTCACGAACAATAATGCCTTCAATCATGGGGATTGCTAATAAACCTTCAGCGGTCGTAATAGTCTGTTTATCATTAAGTTCCCAAATAGCGCGGGTTAAACTGCGACTAAAGGTTTTTTGCAGTGTTGTTAGTTCATCGCGAATGTAATCTTTGGTGTTAACGTATTCAGCAATAACCTGTCCACATGTCACTACAAAAGTAAGTAGAAAGTAGACCGATAGTACATTTGTTAATAACTCTTTTGACAGGCTTTTTTGTAGCATGGAATATCCATAGCTCCTTGGTGACATGATTAATACATTCAGCTAGTTCTAAAGTTAGCTAATAAATGCTTAAAAATAAATAAATATATCCTTTTTTACTGGAAGTTTATTAATTGTTACTAATTTCTTAATAAACTTAGCCTTACTGCACTAATAAAAGTGTGTTATAAATTTGTACCGTATTTAATTTTAGACTTTTTTTACGTTGTAATTGTGACAACGAAGATTTTATTTCATGGATAATCTTAATTTTACCGTGCTGGTCTGTGATGACTCTACAATAGCCAGAAAACAGGTTGTGCGCTGTTTAGATGATTGTCTCAGTGCTGATATTCAACAAGCCTCAAATGGTCGAGAAGCGCTTGCCTTGTTAAGAAAGCAAAGTTTTGACTTGCTGTGCCTAGATTTAACAATGCCAGAAATCGATGGAATCGAAGTGCTCGAATCAATCAAGGCGGAAAAAATAGAATGCTTTGTTATCGTTATTTCGGCTGATATTCAAGCAGAAATGAAGCAAAGAGTAGTAAGATTGGGTGCAATTGACTTCATTGATAAACCGATAGATATTGTGCGCTTAAAAGCTACTTTGCATAAATTTGGTATTCGTTAACTTTTAAAATTATTTAAATGCATAATTTATCTTTTTTTAAGGGTTGACATCTTGGCTGTTTTTAAGGCAGTCTACAGACTATGAAAACATTTAATCACGCAACGACCATTATTATTACAACCATCATCCTTACGGGATAGTGGCATAGGTCGGTGCAACAAAATTATAGGCCTGTGTTCACTAGAACACAGGCCTTTTTCGTTTATGGAATGAGGAAACATAAATAATGCGAGTATTAAAATTTGGTGGGTCGTCCTTGGCCGACTACGCATGTTTGCAACAGGTAGCTCAGTTAGTTAAAGAAGAACTGAAAGATGAAATGTTATTAGTGCTATCTGCACCGGGTGGCATGACAGACTCTTTGGTTGCATTGGCAAGTACAGCCGAACAAGGTCAAGACTTTAGTGAGCAGTGGCAGAATTTAATTAATCGCTGTGAGCAGCTAAAATCGGCGGTAGAAGCAGACTATGGTCAAGTAGCAAACTGGCCAAACTTAAGTGAGTTAAAAAATAAGCTTGATGGAGTGGCGCTATTAAAATGTTGTCCAGATCAAGTGCGCGCTTATGTAATTAGCTTTGGTGAGCGTATTAGTGTTGCTCTAATGGAGTGTATGCTCAAACAAAGTAATGCACGTTATTTAGAAGCAACAGAATGTATTGCTTCAGTGGGTGGCTACATTGATGCAGAGGCTGACCTTAATGCAAGCAAATTACGTTTTCAAGAAGCGTTAAAAGCTGCCCCAAGCACTATTTATATTATGCCGGGCTTTACTGCTGCGAATGAGCAAGGTGAATTGACTACTCTTGGTCGTAATGGCTCTGATTATTCTGCTGCAATAGCTGCGGCGTGTTTAGACGCTGATGTATGCCAAATCTGGACTGACGTTGATGGTGTTTACAACGCAGATCCGCGTTATATTAAAAAAGCCTCTAAAGTTGATTCGCTATCTTATAAAGAAGCGATGGAGCTTTCTTATTTTGGTGCGAAAGTATTGCACCCGAAAACGATTTTACCTTGTGCCAAAGCGGGTGTGCCGTGCGAGATTAAAAATACTCATAACCCACGTGCCGAAGGTTCTGTGATCAGTAACGACAGTGTATCTAACGAGCCAGTTAAAGCGTTATCAAGTTTACAAAACCTCGCTATGTTGACGGTGTCAGGGCCTGGTATGAAGGGTAAAGTGGGGATGGCATCAAAAGTATTTAATGCCTTGGCTCATGACAATGTCTCAATCGTATTAATTACTCAATCTTCGTGTGAATTTAGTATCAGCTTTTGTGTGCATGAGAGTGACCTATCACTTGCTTTAGAAGCACTGCAAACAGCCTTTGAATTAGAATCGCAAGCTGGTTTAATCGAGCCTGTACAAGTACAACGTAACCTTGCAATTGTCACTTTAGTGGGTGATAACATGCGTGCTCACAAAGGTTTAGCGGCCAAGTTCTTTGCTTCATTAGCTCAAGCACAAGTGAATATTGTAGCTATTGCACAAGATTCAACTGAAAGCGCTATTTCAGCAGTGATTGACGGTGAGCTATGCAACGACGCAGTAAAAGTGTGTCACGAGAACTTCTTTACTCACATCCCATCAATCGACGTGTTTTTACTTGGTTGTGGTTTAGTTGGGCAAGAGCTTATCCAACAATTAGAGCGTCAACAAGCGTGGCTCGAAAAGCGTAATATCAAGCTTAATTTATACGGTGTTGCGAATTCAAAACAGTTATACCTAGACAGTGAAGGTATCGCTTTTGATGGTTGGCAGGATAAACTCGCAGCCTCTGAACAAGGCTTCGACCTTAATTTAGTTGAGCAATTTGTAAAACAAAACCACCTTATTAATCCTGTAATTGTTGATTGCAGCTCAGCCGATAAACTTGCTGCGCAATATGTTGATTTCTTAAATGCAGGTTTCCATGTGGTTGCGGCAAACAAAAAAGCCAATACTAGCTCGTATGCGTACTACCAAGATTTAGTTGCAGCGACACAAAAGAATAACCGTAAGTTTTTATACGAAACAAACGTAGGTGCAGGCTTACCGGTACTTGATAATCTCAAATCATTATTTGGTGCAGGTGACGAACTAATTAAGTTCAGCGGTATTCTATCGGGCTCATTATCGTATATGTTTGGTGCGCTTCAGGATGGTTTATCACTTAGCGAAGCAACATTAAAAGCGAAAGAAAGTGGTTTTACTGAGCCAGACCCGCGTGATGACTTATCGGGCACAGATGTAGCCCGCAAGCTGTTGATCATCGCTCGTGAATCAGGTCTTGAATTAGAACTGAGCGATATCGAAGTAGAGTCTGTATTACCAAAAGGGTTTGCAGAAGGCGACTCTGTTGATGAGTTTATGGCGAAGCTACCTAGTCTAGATGCTGAATTTAACGACCGCATTCAAAGTGCAGCCAGTGAAGGTAAAGTTCTACGTTATGTAGGCACAATTGAAAATGGTCATTGTAAAGTCGGTATTGAGGCTGTCGATAGCAGTCACGCACTTTATGATATTCGCGATGGTGAAAATGCATTAGCAATTTTAAGTCAATACTATCAACCACGTCCGTTCGTGATTCGTGGCTATGGTGCTGGTGCTGAAGTAACGGCTGCAGGTGTATTTGCTGACATCCTCAAAACATTAACACGATAGGAGCAGGTTATGATCCGTGTATATGCACCTGCTTCTATCGGCAATTTTGCAGTTGGGTTTGACGCATTAGGCGCTGCTTTAGCGCCTATCGATGGCACTTTATTGGGTGATGTTGTTGAAGTAAGTCCAGCTGAGCAAGATACTTTTGTATGCTCTGGCGACTATGCCCATAAACTGCCTGCCAATGCAGAAGAAAACCTAGCATATCAATGTTTAATTCACTTTAAAGAACACGTTGCGCCTGCTATGCCAGCGGTAAAACTTGAACTTAAAAAGAATCTACCTATTGGCTCTGGGTTAGGTTCAAGTGCTTGCTCTGTGGTGGCAGCCTTTGCAGCCCTTGATAAATTTGCACAAACCAATTTATCACAAGAGCAACTCATTGAGCTGATGGCTGATTTTGAAGCTATGGTTAGTGGCGGTCGTCATTACGATAACATCACACCATGCTATTTAGGTGGTTTGCAATTAACTGGCGAACTCATTCCCAATAAATCAATTTCGTTACCTGTTGATAATCAATGGTATTACGTGGCGGCTTTTCCTGGCTTTTCGCTAAATACCGCAAAAGCACGCTCAGTACTGCCAAAACAATTGTCAATGCATGACAGTGTTGAATTTGCACAACGTCTTTCGGCTTTTAGCAGTTTACTGCTAACGGGACGCTTTGATGCTGCGCTATCAATCATGACTGATGAAATAGCCGAGCCGCATCGAGCACCCCTTATCCAAGGTTTTGCCGAAGCGAAACAAGCATTACCAGAGCTTGGTGCCGAAATAGTCAGTATTTCGGGTGCAGGCCCAACATTATTCACCGTGTGTAAAAGTTTAGATGCTGCAGAAAAATGCGCAGCTTGGCTGAACGATAATTACATTAATGAGCAGGGTTTCAGCCACATCTGTCAACTCGATCAGCTTGGCACACGAGAGCTTTAAAGAATTTAAGGAAACAACATGCAATTACATAATTTAAAAGATGAATCACAACAGGTGTCGTTTGTTGAAGCGGTAAAAACGGGGTTAGGGCGTAATCAGGGTGTCTTTTTTCCTGATAGCTTAACGCCTATCAAAGATGTTGATGCGTTACTTGATTTGGACTTTGTTAGCCGTAGCAGCAAAATTTTATCACACCTGATTGGTGATGAGATGCCTGCCGATACTGTTGCACAGATGGTGCAAAATGCGTTTAACTTTGATGTGAAATTGGTTGAAGTTGAAAAAGACATGTATTGCTTAGAGCTTTTTCATGGTCCAACGCTTGCCTTTAAGGACTTTGGTGGTCGTTTTATGGCTGAGTGTTTGGCGCAGTTTAACCAAGGCGAAAAAGTAACGATTTTAACGGCAACATCGGGTGATACAGGAGCCGCCGTTGCCCATGCGTTTTATAACAAGCCAAATATTGATGTAGTTATTCTGTATCCGAAAGGTAAAATTTCATTAGCGCAGCAAAAACTGTTCACCACACTTGGCAATAACATTCACTGCTATGCAGTTGATGGTAGTTTTGATGACTGTCAAGGCATGGTCAAAAATGCGTTTTTAGACGATGAAGTAAAACAAAAACTTGGCCTTAACTCAGCTAACTCGATCAATATCAGTCGCTTGGTCGCTCAAGTGTGTTATTACTTTGAAGCAATAGCCCAGTTGCCAAAAGAAAAGCGTAGCAAGGCACATATCTCAGTACCAAGTGGTAACTTTGGTAATGTGTGCGCTGCGATGATCGGTGCTGTACTTGGTATGCCTGTCGCAAAATTGAGTGCAACAACCAACCAAAACGATACTGTGCCACGTTTTTTACAAAGCAAAGAGTGGGCACCGAATGACACGCTTGAGTCATTATCAAACGCAATGGATGTGAGTAAACCGAATAACTGGCCACGTGTTCAATTTATGTTGGATAATAATTGGTTTAGCTATGATGACTTTTACTCAAGTTGTGTTGGCGAAGAAGAAACCAAAGAAGTGATGAAAAAAATTCATCAAACGGGTTATATCGCAGAACCTCATACAGCGATTGCTTATCAAGGCTTAAAAGAAAATTTAGCAGATGGCAGTGCCGGTATATTTTTAGCAACGGCACATCCTGCTAAATTTAAAGAAAGTGTTGAAGATATTTTAGGTATTGAGTTAGCAATGCCTAAGCCTCTAGCAGATGCCCTTGCTAAGCCTTGTTTAGCAGAAGACATCAAGCATGATTATCAACTATTGAGAACAGAGCTTTTAAATAAACTAGCTTAAAGTAATTAAAAGAGCGGCATTGCCGCTCTTTTTTAATGTGATAATGAATGGCTGTGGCGGTTCAATAATCGCATTGCAATTATCACTAACGCACTAAAACATAGTAAAGCACAGCTTAATAAGATGATCTCGTTTTGCGTCCATTGTGTTAAAGTTAGAGCACTAATGAATAAAATAAAGGGTTTAAATTCATAGTAATAGCGCGCTCTTCTTTGTTTAATTCGCTGACTTTTTTGATCTCGTCTTCGCGCTTCTGAGCGCATTCGCCATATGTTTGCACCCAGCAAAAATAACACAATACCAATGAGTGTGTAGAGCAGCTCATGAGGTATGACGATACAGGCAATACCTAAAAACAAATAGCAGTAGGGAACAAGTTCATAAATGGGCTTAGCTAACATTGACTCAAAACATCCTTGATCTGGGTTTGTATTACAAGCTTAGTTTCATTGTGCCCATATGCAAACGCATGATGAACTTTTTACGTTAAATCATATTTTAAAAATATATGTAATGTTTTAAATTTATAAATTTTTATTATGTATCAATAAAAAAATATCATTATTAAAACACTGTGAAATAAATTCAATCCCTGTTTAAATATGTTCATCTTTACAAGATAGGCAAAAGTGCGTTTTAAGCGTACAATATAGCCTTCAAAAAATACCATACACGTTGCCTTAGGAGACCCCATGTTAGAACGTAGCATGAATATTTCGGATTTCGATCCAGAGTTATTTGCAGCCATCACTAAAGAGACGGCTCGTCAAGAAGAGCACATCGAACTGATCGCGTCTGAAAACTACTGTAGCCCACGCGTACTTGAAGCGCAGGGTTCTCAGCTTACCAACAAATATGCTGAAGGTTACCCAGGCAAACGTTACTATGGCGGTTGTGAACATGTTGATGTTGTTGAGCAGCTAGCAATTGACCGTGCTAATGAATTATTCGGTACTGATTACGCTAACGTTCAACCTCATGCGGGTTCACAAGCAAACGCAGCTGTTTTCCAAGCACTTCTTCAGCCACATGATACAGTACTAGGTATGAGCTTAGCTCATGGTGGTCACTTAACTCACGGTTCACACGTTAACTTTTCTGGTAAAACGTACAATGCAATTCAATACGGCCTAAATGACGAAACAGGCGAAATTGATTACGCTCAAGTTGAAGCGCTAGCATTAGAGCACAAACCAAAAATGATCATCGCTGGTTTCTCAGCATACTCAGGTATCGTTGATTGGGCTAAATTCCGTGAAATCGCTGACAAAGTTGGTGCATACTTATTCGTAGATATGGCTCACGTTGCTGGTCTTATCGCAGCGGGTGTATACCCAAGCCCAATCCCTCACGCACACGTTGTTACTACGACAACTCACAAAACATTAGCGGGCCCTCGTGGCGGTCTAATCGTTTCTGCATGTGGTGATGAAGAAATCTACAAAAAGCTAAACAGCGCAGTATTCCCTGGCGGTCAAGGTGGTCCTTTATGCCACATCATCGCTGCTAAAGCAGTTGCTTTCAAAGAAGCATTACAACCAGAATTTAAAGCGTACCAAGCTCAAGTGGTAAAGAACGCTCAAGCTATGGTTGAAGTTCTTCAAGAGCGTGGCTACAAAGTTGTTTCTGGTAAAACAGACAACCACTTATTCCTTCTTGACCTAATCGATAAAGATATCACAGGTAAAGATGCTGACGCTGCACTAGGTAACGCTAACATCACTGTAAACAAGAACTCAGTTCCTAATGACCCACGTTCACCGTTCGTAACGTCTGGTCTTCGTATTGGTTCTCCGGCTATTACTCGCCGTGGTTTCAAAGAAGCAGAGTCAAAAGAGCTTGCTGGCTGGATCTGTGACGTACTAGACAACATCAATGATGAGTCTGTACAAGCTGAAGTAAAAGAGAAAGTTAAAGCTATCTGTAAAAAATTACCAGTTTACGCTTAATTATTGGTTGAACCGTAATTAAGATAACAATAGCGTTGTTTTTTGCTATTATAAAGGCCGCTTAATAAGCGGCCTTTTTTGTTTTTAATAAACGGAAGTTGAACTCTATGCATTGTCCTTTTTGCACCGCAAAAGATACTAAAGTAATTGATTCTCGACTTGTTGGCGGCGGCCACCAGGTTAGGCGTCGACGTGAATGTAACGAATGTCACGAACGTTTTACCACCTTTGAAGGCGCAGAACTTGTGATGCCAAGAGTCATAAAGCAAGACGGTAGTCGTGAACCATTTAATGAAGACAAATTACTCAATGGCTTGCATCGTGCGCTAGAAAAACGCCCTGTCAGCACCGAGCAGGTCGATGAAGTGGTCAACATTATTAAATCTCAGCTTCGTGCCACGGGTGAACGTGAAATTTCTAGCCATTTAATTGGTGAGTGCATTATGGAGTCACTAAAAAAACTAGATAAAGTGGCTTATGTTCGCTTTGCATCAGTTTACCGTTCTTTTGAAGATATTCGCGAGTTTGGTGAAGAAATCGCTCGTTTAGGTGATTAACTATGTCATTCACAGAACTTGATACGGCTTATATGGCACGCGCCATAGAGCTAGCTAAACAAGGTCGTTTTACTACAACACCAAACCCTAATGTTGGCTGTGTACTGGTTAAAGATGGCGAAATAGTCGGTGAAGGATTTCATCAACTAGCAGGGCAGGGCCATGCTGAAGTTAATGCTCTGGCAGTGGCTGGCGATAATGCAAAAGGTGCCACCGCATATGTGACTTTAGAACCTTGTAGTCATTATGGACGCACACCGCCTTGTGCCGAAGGTTTAAAAGCAGCGGGTGTTAGCAAAGTTATAGCTGCCATGGTCGACCCAAACCCAGCGGTGAGTGGTCGCGGTCTACAGATTTTAGCTGATGCAGGTATCGCTGTAGCATCAGGTTTACTTGAACAACAAGCGCGCGATTTAAACAAAGGCTTTTTAAAGCGCATGGAAACTGGGTTGCCATATGTGATTTGTAAAATGGCTTGCAGTTTAGACGGTAAAACTGCGCTAAATAATGGCCAAAGTAAGTGGATTACAGGGCCTAAAGCGCGCCAAGATGTGCAAGCATTTCGTGCCCAAAGTTGCGTGGTACTCACTGGTGCAGATACGGTTATGACCGATAATGCCAAACTTAATGTACGCATTGATGAGCTGCCATTTGATATGCCAACGTCACTGCCTTTGCGTCAACCTACTCGTGTGATTATTGATTCACAAAATAGGTTAACGCCTGAACTTGCATTATTTAGCATTGAAAGTCCGGTGATTATTTTCACTACATCGCTTGATAAACAGCATCAATGGCCTCACTTTGTTAAACACGAAGTTGTACCAGCAGTTAATAATAAAGTTGATTTATCAGCGGTTTTAAAGCGTCTTGCTGAGCTGCAATTTAACCATATTTGGCTCGAAGCAGGTGCGACCCTTGCCGGTGCATTTGCTGAGCAAGATTTAATTGATGAATACATTGTTTATATTGCCCCTAAGTTAATAGGTGATATGGGGAAAAGCTTACTAAACTTTGCAGAAGTTACCATGATGAGTGATATCACTGAACTGACCTTTACTGATACAGTGATGATTGGCGACGATATTCGCTTAACAGCGACAAAAGCAAAGCAAGCCACACACATTGAAAATAAAGAGTAGCACTATGTTTACTGGAATTATTGAAGCAACAGGTAAAATTGTTGAACTAACACAAAAGCAAGGTGACCTAGCTATTCGTATTCAAAGCACTAATTTGGATATGAAAGACGTTAAGCTCGGTGACAGTATTGCCACCAATGGTGTGTGTTTGACGGTTGTCGCTAAACATAGCGATGGTTTTAGTGCTGACTTATCAAACGAAACAATCAGCTTAACGGGCTTTGCTCACTATAAAAAAGGTCAAACAGTTAACCTTGAAAAAGCCATGCAACCACTTTCTCGCTTAGGTGGGCATTTAGTATCTGGTCATGTTGATGGTATTGCGACTGTAGAAAGTATCAGTCCTAATGCCCGTGCAACAGAGTACTGGCTAAGTACTGACAATGATTTAATGAAGTACATTCCTTACAAAGGTTCGGTATGTATTGATGGTATTAGTTTAACGGTCAACGAGGTCGAGCAAAACCGCTTCAAGTTGACTATTGTTCCGCATACCGCAGAGCAAACAACGATTGCAGAATTTCAAGTGGGTACTCAGGTGAACCTAGAAGTTGACCAGATTGCTCGCTATTTAGAGCGTCTAATAAAAGGGGCCGAACAACCTTCCCGTTCAGACATATCAATGAGCTTGCTAGCACAAGCTGGTTTTATTAAATAAGCAAAGATACGTCACTATTAATCATACTCTCATGGGCACATTATGAATCTACACAGCGCGCAAGAAATTATCGATGACATTAAAGCCGGTAAAATGGTTATTTTAATGGACGATGAAGACAGAGAAAATGAAGGCGATTTAATCATCGCAGCAGAGCATATCAGTGCTGATGCTATCAATTTTATGGCAACACACGGTCGTGGTTTAATTTGTTTAACGATGACGCAAGAGCGTTGCCAGCAGTTAGATTTGCCGTTAATGGTTAAAAATAACGGTGCTGCTTTTTCAACTAACTTCACTATGTCGATTGAAGCAGCGAAAGGCGTAACGACAGGTATTTCAGCAGCTGACCGAGCACGTACAGTTCAAGCAGCTATTGCCAAAGGTGCTGTGCCGAGCGATATCGTACAACCTGGGCATATTTTCCCAATTATGGCGCAACCAGGTGGCGTGTTAACACGCGCAGGTCATACCGAAGCCGGTTGTGATTTAGCTCGTTTAGCGGGTCTTGAGCCTTCATCTGTGATCGTTGAAATCTTAAATGCCGATGGCACCATGGCACGTCGTCCAGATCTTGAAGTTTTTGCAAAAGAGCATGGCTTAAAGATTGGCACTATTGCAGATTTAATCGAATACAGAAACCTAAACGAAACCACCATTGAGCGTGTTGCTAAATGTAAACTGCCAACAGATCACGGTGAGTTTGATTTAGTTACCTACAAAGACACCATCGATGGTCAACTTCACTATGTTTTACAAAAAGGTGAAGTATCGAAAGAAGAGCCAACGCTTGTTCGTGTTCACTTACAAAGTACCTTCAATGATATTTTATTATCTGATCGTAGTGCTGATCGCAGTTGGGGCTTATCGGATGCGATGGCTTACATTGCAGAACACAATGGCGTGCTGGTTATTTTGGGTAAGCAAGAATCAACTGAAGACCTTGAAGCAATGGTAAAAGCATTTGCTGCCGAAGATGCGGGTGAAAATGTAAATCATCGTAAATTCCAAGGGACATCGCGTACTGTCGGTGTGGGCTCGCAGATTTTGGCTGATTTAGGTATTGAAAAAATGCGCTTAATGAGCCGTCCGAAAAAATACCATGCACTATCAGGTTTCCACTTAGAAGTGGTTGACTATGTTGAGCCGCAATCTTAGTTAACGCGTAATTTAATTAAGAGGTTTACTCGTAATTTTATTTAAATTCAATGCGGTTAGCGTTACGAGTAGCCACTAGAGTTAGATTTATTAGCCAGAGTTCAGGTTAACTAGGCTACTTTTATATTTTTGTGGTATTATGCGCCGTAATTTTTGCGCAATCGCAACCGCTTAAACTTATTTTTTAGGGTTATTAAATGAAAATTATTGAAGGTAATAAATACGCACCGGGCAAAAAGTTTGCCATTGTCATTTCTCGCTTTAATGACTTTATTGGTAGCAGCCTATTAGCAGGTGCTGTTGATGAGCTTAAGCGCACAGGTGGCGTATCTGACGACGACATTACTGTTGTTTACGTACCAGGTGCCGTTGAATTACCTTTAGCAGCGAAACGCGTTGCAGCAAAGAAAGAACACGATGCAATCATCGCTCTAGGCGTTGTGATCAGAGGTGGTACACCACACTTTGATTTAGTCGCAGGCGAATCAAACAAAGGTCTTGCACAAGTATCACTTGAGTACGATATCCCGGTTGCATTTGGCGTATTAACCACTGAAAGCATTGAGCAAGCAATTGAGCGCGCAGGTACCAAAATGGGTAACAAAGGTGGCGAAGCTGCTTTAGGTGCGCTTGAAATGGTTAATGTGTTAGACAAAATTTAAGTTTAAGGAATCTCTGTGAAACCAGCAGCAAGACGTAAAGCACGTATCTTAGCACTTCAAGCCGTATACTCTTGGCAGTTAAGCGGTAACCCAATTGCTGATATTGAACAGCAAATGTTAATTGAAAATGATGTGACTAAAATCGACGTCGAATATTTCAAAGACCTAGCACGCGGTGTTGTTGTTAACTGTAAGCAATTAGATGAAATCGTTGCGCCACATTTAGCACGCCCAGCAGATGAGTTAGACATGGTCGAAAAAGCAATTTTACGTCTGTCTGGCTATGAGCTGAAATTCCGTGAAGACGTTCCATACAAAGTAGCAATCAATGAAGGTATTGAGCTTGCTAAAATGTTTGGTGCTGAAGACAGCCATAAGTTTGTCAACGGTGTACTTGATAAAGCAGTTAAAGAGCTGCGTAAGTAAGTAGCCCCGTAAAGGAGAGCCGGCTTGGGCCGGCTTTTTTGTGAATGAAGGAATTTGAATTAATTAACCGTTACTTTAAAGGTCGCGGTATCATCCGTCGTGATGTAAACCTTGGTATAGGTGATGATTGTGCGTTGGTCACTGTGCCAGAAAACTGTCAATTAGCTGTGACAACCGACACATTAGTTGCAGGTGTACACTTTTTTGATGACATTTCTCCTCGCGCCCTTGGGCATAGGGCGTTAGCTGTTAACTTAAGTGATTTGGCTGCAATGGGTGCTGAACCTACCTGGATTTCAGTGGGATTGACCCTGCCTGAAGTGAATATGGAATGGATTGAGCAGTTCACAGAAGGTATGCATGAAATTGCGGAATACTTTAATGTGCAAATCATCGGTGGAGACACTACACAAGGTCCGCTCACAATTACTATTTGTGCCAAAGGTATTGTGCCTGAAGGCAAAGCATTGCGTCGTAGTGGTGCAAAGGTAGGTGATTGGATTTATGTGACCGGGCCACTGGGTGATGCAGGTGTTGCGATCGAAGCACGTAAGCAAGGTTTCGACATCGCGCCTGAGCACTTAAGTTATTTAAACAATCGTTTCGATTACCCGACTCCGCGAGTTGCAGCTGGGCAGGTGTTAAGAGGTGCGGCTTCTGCTGCCATCGATATCTCTGATGGTTTATTAGCTGATTTAGGTCATGTATTGGCGCTTTCGCAAGTCGGTGCAGTGATCCATGTTGATAAAGTACCTGTGTCTGATGCTGTCAACGCATCAATTCCACGCCCTGAACAGTTTGACTATATTTTAAATTACGGCGACGATTACGAATTACTTTTTACTGTGCCTGAAAGCAATAAAAGCATGGTTGATATGAAACTTCGTCAATATGGCGTCGAAGCCAGCTGTGTTGGGCAAATAAAAAGTGGCGAAAGTGAAATTGAACTACTACTTGATGGTGAAAAATTTAACTATCAAGGTAAAGGGTTTCAACACTTTGCAAAGGAGCCGGTTTGAGTAGTAACCGATTATTTAATTTAAAACGCCCACATCAATTATTTGGTTTGGGTTTTGGTTTAGGCCTAGCACCTAAAGCACCTGGCACCTTTGGTACTTTTGCTGCATTACCATTTATTTTTACAACCATGTACTTTCCGCTATGGTTACAGATTGTATTTGCAATTGTGATCAGCGTATTTGGTATCTGGGCTTGTGGTAAAACAGCAGATGACTTAGGGGTGCATGATCATCCTGCCATTGTTTGGGATGAAGTTGCTGGTTATTATATCACCATGATTGGTGCTGCACTTAGTTGGCAGTCATTGTTAGTTGGTTTTTTATTGTTCCGCTTTTTTGATATCGCTAAACCAGGCCCTATTCGTATTCTCGATAGGCGCTTACACGGTGGCTTGGGCATCATGGCTGATGATATTTTAGCAGGTATTTTTTCATTAATTTGTGTACAGGCTTTGTTTAAAGCTGGCTATTTACCCTTTTAAACGATTAATACAGTGTTACTTGGTGGCAAGTATATGATGCGATTTTTAGTTGTCTGTTTGTTGGTGTTATGCAGTATGCCTGCGTTTGCATCTATTACTGACTACGTCGTCAAACAATGGAATATCCAAAACGGCTTGCCATCTCAATCTCTTAAGAGCATCGCTCAAGACGAGCAAGGCTACATGTGGCTGGGTACTCAGTTCGGTTTGAGCCGCTTTGATGGTAATACTTTCACCAACTTCAACACACAAAATAGTGATTTCTTGCCAAGTAATGGTATTAACAAGCTATTAGTTGATAGTACGGGGTTACTTTGGGTTGGCACTAAAAACGGGATAGTAACCCTCGATCCAAGAACGATGATGTCGCAAACCTTTAATGTTAAAGGCCCAGTGCGCGACATTCTTGAAGACTCTAAAGGCAGTATCTGGATTGCAGCCAACGGCCTTTATTATGTTGCTCGAAATCAAGTCACTCTAAACCAAAACTCTGCGTTAGTCGTGCCAGTATCAAATGCTACGGCAATCACGCAAATAGTTGGTTCAGTGAGCCAAATGGCGCTGTCGCCAGAAGGTATTTGGCTGGTTAACGAGCGCCACTTACTACGTTTAACTAATACTTCATCTGATTTTGCAAAGCTGCGCTTAGAACTTACCGCAAAAGTCTCTCTGCCTGAGCGCCTAGCGCAAACCATCATTCATGATATGGCGTGGCTTGAGGGTAATTTATACCTTGCCTCTGAGCTTGGTGCCTACTTTCTTGATTTAGATGACGAGCTGCGTCCATTCCCACTTCCTAACGCGAGTAACTCTGCCGTTTACAAGTTTATGAGCGACTCAGATGGAGCGTTGTGGATTTCAACTTATGGCCGTTTACTCTTTAGAGATAACTCGGGGGACTGGCAATGGGTTGAGCCAAGTCAGCTTGATCAAAGTATTTGGTTTGCAGATATTTTCCGTGATAATCAAAATAATATTTGGCTGGCAAGTTTCAGTGAGGGGTTATGGCTTGCTCACGAAGGGCGTATTGAGCGCCACTCAGCTATTTCAAATATGACAGAAGCGGTGATGGCGATTAGCCAAGCACCTGATGGCAAACTATGGGTGGCTAACCGCAGTGGTGTCGGCTACTTCGATTACAATAAGAATTTTGTAAATCAAATACCAAGTAATCAGTTTGGTCGGGCTGCAGTACACGATTTGCAGTTTGATGGTGACCGCTTATACATTGCTACAGGTCGCGGTGTTTTTTACTATGAGAATCAAACCTTGTATACAGTGCCTGGACGAGCACTGCGCGATAACCCTGTATTCGCAATTAGCCGTTCTAGTAAAGGCGGTTTTTGGCTCGGTACTGGCCGCGGTATGTACCGTTTAAGTTACGGTGGTTTAACACCTTTTGCTTACAATGCATTCTTGAGCAGTAAATTTATTACCTATGTGCTTGATGAGCAAAATTTTGGCTTAATAGGTACCAGTAAAGGGGCTTATTACTTTACTGACCGTGGTATTGAAAAAATTGGCGACCAAACTAGCTTAGAAAGTGCCTACGTCACCAGTATTTTAAATATTGAAGGGGTGGGGATATTAATTGGCTCTCTTAACGATGGTTTATTTTATCGCAGCACCCAAGGTCAGTGGCGTCAACTTGATGCAACAGACGGCCTACCGTACGGCTCGATTTTCAGCCTTGTTTATGACAAACAGTTAAAACGTATTTGGGTAAGTACCATGAAGGGCGTTTACCGCATGCCGGTAGAGCAATTTGGTACTGATATCGAGAGCTTAAAAGTAGAGCAAGTGATCTCATCATTTGACCGACAATTAGATGGTAAAGCCAGTCAGTGCTGTGCTGGTCTTGGCCATGATGCTGTTGCAGACACAGGTAACTCTATTTGGTACCCAAGCTTACAAGGGGTAGTTGAAATACCTAAAAGTGTTGAGCTTTTTGGTGTGCAAGCGCTTAAGCCGCGTATTGAAAGTATTATTACGCCGCTGCGAAGCTTAAGTACCGCTACTTTAGGTGATAAACCTGAGCTACAAATTGATGAGCGCGATGTGACAATCAAATATACCGCAATTGATTATTTTGCTCCTTCAAGTATTGAGTTTAGATATCGACTGAGTGGTTTAGACAGTGATTGGCGCTATGCAAACACCCGCCGTGAGGCTATTTATACAAATTTACCGCCGGGGGCATTTTTGTTTCAGCTAGAAGCCAAACGTGGTGGTGAAGATTGGCAAAAGGCTCGTCGTACCGAGTACACATTCGTTGTTCCACGTCGCTTTGACGAGACCATTTACTTTAGACTCTTGATCACAAGTAGTTTTATTTTATTGTTCTACCTCGTGTTTTGGGTGTTTAGGGCGCAAGAGAAGCGTAAACAATTAGCACTTGAAAGCTTAGTTACAGAGCGCACCGTAGAGCTTCGTGAAGCCAACGATAAGCTTAACCAAGTAAACTCTCAGCTTAAGTTAGTCAGTCACTCAGATGAGCTAACAGGGCTTCGTAGTCGTCGCTTCTTGTTTGATCAGCTCCCTAAAGATATTGAACATTTCCAACGTAATTCGCAATCATTGCAAGCACAGGGTAAGTCGTTGGTGCTACTGATAATTAACCTTGATAACTTTAGCCGCATCAATGATTCCTATGGACCACTTGCAGGCGATAGTTGTTTACAGCAAATGGCGACATTGTTGAATAGCCGGACACAAGGCTCAGACTATGTCGCACGCTGGAGTGGCGATGAGTTTTTACTCTTATTACGTGATTTCAAACGTACAGCTATAGACAATTATGTTGCTGATTTGTGTGAAGCAATTGCAGCAAACCCATTTAGGCTACCAAATGGGGAATCGACCACCATCACTGCGTCTATTGGCTGGTCTTTCTATCCATTACCTTTATTGGGTGGTCAAGTGATTGGCTGGGAAACGTCTGTTAATTTAGCTGATATCGCGCTACACCAAGTGAAAAAGCGCGGTGGTGATGGCGTTGCAAATATTACCTTTGATGAACAATTAGATGCTTTTGAGTTTGAGCAAAATAATAATGTTGATAAACAACTGGGTGTTCTTCAAGAAACAGGTCTTGCTGATATTAAGGTTTGGATGCGCTAATATAAACGATGACAAAAAAGGAGCCTTAAGGCTCCTTTTTTGTTTTATTAGTGTACGGCTTAGGCCATAAACTCTTTGATGCTAGTTAAGATGCCATTTGCATCTAAGCCCATTTCGGCGTGCATTTCGTCTTGCGTACCATGCTTAATGAATTCATCTGGAATACCTAAGTTCAAGATAGTCACATTTGCTTTAATTGCAGCTAAGTACTCATTCACAGCAGAACCCGCACCGCCAGCAATGGCGTTGTCTTCTAGGGTAACAATCACATCGTGGCTACTCAGCAACTCGCTAATAGTCTCTGTATCAAGAGGTTTAATGAAGCGCATATCAATCACTGTTGCATTAAGCTCTTCAGCAGCTGATTTGGCGTTTTCTAGTAGCGTACCAAATGACAAGATTGCCACTTTACTGCCTTGTTTGATACTTCGCGCCTTACCAATTTCAATCGCACTCATTGTTGATTCAACATCACAATTGCCTGCACTACCACGTGGGTATCGTACGGCAACAGGTTGATTACATTGGTAACCTGTATACAGCATCTGGCGGCACTCATTAGTGTCGCTTGGTGCCATGATAATCATATTAGGAATACAGCGCATAAAGCTTAAATCGTAAGCACCTTGGTGAGTTTCACCATCAGCACCAACAATCCCGGCACGGTCAATAGCAAATAAAACCGGTAGGTTTTGTAATGCCACATCGTGAATAAGTTGGTCGTACGCACGTTGTAAAAAGCTTGAATAAATAGCAACAACAGGCTTTAGTCCTTCACAAGCAAAACCAGCTGCAAGCGTTACAGCATGTTGCTCAGCAATTGCTACATCAAAGTATTGCGCTGGGTACTCTTTAGAAAAACGAACCATGCCTGAGCCTTCACGCATAGCAGGAGTAATCGCCATTAGCTTGTCATCTTGTGCTGCCATATCACAAAGCCAGTCACCGAACACATTTGAGAATGTGGCAGCGCCAGGTTTTGATTTTGGTAATTTAGACATGCTCGGATCAAATTTTGGTACGCCATGGTAACCAATTGGATCCGCTTCAGCAGGTTTATAACCTTTACCTTTTTGCGTTTTAATATGCAGTAGCTGAGGGCCTTTAAGGTTACGCATATTACGTAAGGTATCGACCAACATATTGACATCGTGACCGTCGATTGGGCCGATGTAATTTAGGCCTAATTCTTCAAAGAATGTGCCCGGAATGACCATACCTTTTAGGTGTTCTTCCATGCGGCTGGCAAGTTCTTTCACTGGCGGTAAACCCGAAAGAAGTTTTTTACTGCCTTCGCGAATATTGGTGTAGAAGCTACCAGACAAAATACGTGCAAAGTGGTTGTTTAGGGCACCTACGTTTTCTGAAATCGACATTTCATTATCGTTTAAGATAATTAACACGTTAGGGTTTACATCGCCCATGTGGTTCATCGCTTCAAATGCCATACCAGCAGTAATTGCGCCATCGCCAATAACAGCAACCGTTTTACGATCTTTACCTTCTTTTTCAGCGGCAATAGCCATGCCGAGCGCTGCAGAAATAGAAGTACTTGAATGACCAACACTGAAGGTGTCGTAAGGGCTTTCTTCACGGAATGGGAAAGGGTGTAAACCGTCTTTTTGACGGATAGTATGCATTTGGTCACGGCGACCCGTTAAGATTTTGTGCGGGTATGCTTGATGACCCACATCCCATACTAAACGATCTTCAGGGGTGTTATAGACATAATGAAGGGCCACTGTTAACTCAACAGTACCTAAACCTGATGCTAAATGACCACTACTTTGCGAAACTGAATTAAGCAGGTATTCGCGTAACTCTTTACTAAACGCAGGTAACTTATCTTGCGCAATATCACGCAGTTGTGCTGGTTCGTCAACCAAACTTAATAATGGATACTTGCTACTATCAAGTGTCATGATTTTATATACATCCTTCGCTAACCAGAGTGCATTATAGCCCATTGCTGCTCTGATTTTTTAGTTATTTTGTCTTTCTTTTTTAGACGTTAATAATTACGCTCAACAATATAGCTAGCAAGGCTTGCCAGCTCGCGGGTGTCGTAATCAATAGCCTCAAGTGCTTTATGAGCCCGAGCCAATAAGTCTTGTGCTTTTTGCTTAGCGCCTGCCATACCTAATAATGCAGGGTAGGTCGCTTTATTGGCCGCAATATCTGAACCTTGCGGTTTGCCTAACGTTTCGGTGTCTGCCTCTACATCGAGAATATCGTCCTGTACCTGAAAAGCCAGACCAATTGCTTGACCAAACAAATTAAGTTGCTTTAACGTTTGCTCATCACATTGCGGCGCGGCCAAAGCCCCCAAGGTAATTGCACAGTTGAGTAATGCGCCAGTTTTAAGTTGATGAATACGTTCTAGTTCTTCGACTGTAATTGCTTTATCAGTGGCTTCAATATCAAGTGCCTGACCACCTACCATACCCTCTATACCTGAGGCTTTGCTTAACGAGGCGATCATTCTTACCTGTTGTGTCGCAGGTACTGCAAACTGATGGTTAGCAATTAAATCAAATGCTAATGTTTGAAGAGCATCACCGGCGAGAATAGCTTGCGCTTCACCATAAACAATATGACAAGTAGGGCGGCCACGTCTTAAGTCATCATCATCCATTGCTGGTAGGTCATCATGAACTAACGAGTAGCTATGAATACACTCAATAGCAGCGGCAAGAATATCAAGGTCAGCTTTGTCAGCTCCCATCATGCGGCCCGTCGCATAAACGAGGTAAGGACGTAAGCGCTTACCACCATTTAAAACGCCGTAATGAGTGGCTTCTTTAATGGTTTTTTCAGTGTTTAGTGGCAGTTCGAAATAGCGATTTAAATGTGCTTCAACGTCTTCTCGAGCGCGTTGTAATTGTTCTTTTAATTGCACTTAATTAGTCCAAGTTTGAGTCAAAGTTGCTAAGAGGAGCTTGGCTATCGTTACCCATTAATATGGCCACTTTTTGTTCGGCTTGTTGTAATTTTCCAGATGAGGCATTCGCAAGCGCTATACCACGCTCAAACTGTTTTAGCGATTGTTCTAAAGACAGTTCACCTTGCTCCATTTGTGCAACAATCTGAGATAATTCATCCAGTGCTTCTTCAAAACTCAAGTTTTCTGGTTTCTTTGTTGCCATAGTGGCCTCGATAGCTAATAGAAAGTGAGGCCAATTTTAGGGGGAATGCTAAACTAGGTCAAAGAATGATGTGTTTTTTTGCGCATAAAAGGAAATCAATATGCTATTTTTACGGTTTTAGAAGTAGCGGCAACTTGTAGCTTAAAAATCTTACATTAAAATAAAATTAATTCATTTAATGATTTAAGTAATTCAATTGCTTGCCGATAAGCAGTTAATAATAAAAATTTGATGCCGTTGGTGTCGTGTAATTGTTCCTCTGGAGGGGTATGTGGATTTAGCAACCATAATAGGTATTCTTGGTGCCATAGGCTTAATTGCTATGTCGATGGTATTAAGTAGTGACGGCCAAGTTGCAATGTTTTATAACACGCCTTCGGTGGTCATTGTATTTGGTGGTTCGATTTTTATCGTGTTATCGAACTTCACTATGGGGCAATTTTTGGGCATTGGTAAGGTCGCTGCAAAAGCCTTTATGTTCAAAATTGAATCGCCAGAAGAATTAATTGAAAAAGCAGTAGAATTAGCTGACTCAGCACGTAAAGGTGGTTTCTTAGCATTAGAAGAAGCCGAAATCCCTAACGGCTTTATGCGCAAAGGGGTTGATATGTTAGTGGATGGTCATGATGCTGATGTAGTTCGTGCCACACTGCAAAAAGATATTTCCCTCACCGCTACTCGCCATGAACTTGGTGCAGGTTTATTTAAGTCGCTTGCCGATATCGCTCCTGCGATGGGGATGATAGGCACGCTAATTGGCTTGGTTGCAATGTTATCTAACATGGATGACCCAAAAGCAATTGGTCCAGCAATGGCTGTAGCTCTTTTAACAACACTTTATGGTGCTTTTTTGGCTAACGTTGTTGCAATTCCTATTCAGGTAAAACTAGAGCTGCGTAAAGATGAAGAAGCTCTCAACCAACGTTTAATTCTTGATGCGGTACTGGGTATTCAAGATGGTCAAAACCCGAAAGTCATCGAAGGCATCTTGAAAAACTATTTAGCTGAATCAAAACGTAAAGTCGATACCGAGGAGTAGGGCATGTCAGATCAAGAGTGCAAATGTCCACCTCCGGGGTTACCTGCCTGGATGGGAACCTTCGCAGATTTAATGTCGCTATTAATGTGCTTCTTTGTACTCTTGCTTGCTTTCTCGGAAATGGATGTTCTTAAGTTTAAGCAGATAGCAGGTTCAATGAAGTTTGCTTTTGGTGTACAAAATAAAATTGAAGTAAAAGATATTCCAAAAGGGACCTCGGTCATTGCAATGGAGTTCACTCCAGGCAAACCTGAACCTACTCCTATCGAGACAATTCAACAACAAACCGTAGAGATGACACAACAAATGCTCGAGTTTCAGGCTGGTGATGAAAGCTCTGCAGGTGGTCGTCAAGAACAGCGTGGTAATAAGCGTGGTGGGGAATCACAAAGCACTGCTCAGCAACAAGCAATGGAGCAGTCAATTTCTGCAGCCGATCAAGAGCAAACGAATGAGCTTGTGAAGAAAATTGCCCAACAGCTTGAGCAGCAAATTATGGATGGTGCGATTGAACTTGAGTCATTAGGTCAGCAAATTATTATTCGCATTCGTGAGAATGGTTCATTCCCATCAGGCAGTGCTTTCTTACAGCCTAGGTTTAAACCTATCATTCGTGATATTGCTACGCTGTTAAAAGATGTGCCGGGTGAAATAACCGTGTCAGGGCATACAGATGATTTCCAAGTATCGAATGAGCTTTATACAAACAATTGGGATTTGTCGTCAAAACGTGCTGTTGCAGTTGCTAGCGAAATGGAAAAGGCCCCCGGTTTTGATAAATCTCGTATGATGGTTGTAGGTCACGCAGAAACAAGGCCACTAGTACCGAATGTAACCGATGAAGATCGTAGGCGTAACCGACGAGTCGAGATCTCTATTATGCAAGGTAAGGCGCATGAATCTGAGCCTATTGATGTGAGGCAATAAATCAATTAAAGTGAAACTTCATTAACAGATGTAATGGAGTATACAAATGAAAAAAGTTGATAAATATAGCTATATGCCAGGCAATGGTGATGGCGGTGATGACGATAAAACTGATTAAGGCGCTACATTTTGCCTGACTGGTTTGTAGAAATTAGAGTTATCTTAAGCAATAGCTGGGTGTTCATTTTGAGCCCAGCTATTATTATTTTTTATCTTCGTAAAGATTGGCCTGCTTTTTATTTCTCTGTTATTACTGCTGCTTTTTTCCTTTATGGAACTCTTATTTATTCTGCTTTAAAAGAATTTGATGACATTTATATCTGGCGCTATGTAGTCTGGGCTTTTAATGATATTGCTTGGATGGCAATCATTGCTTATTTAGGTATTAAAGACAAAGTCTACTTATGGCAAAGTGTGTTGGGACAACTTGTTGTTATTATGGCGCCAATTTTACAACTGTTCCGTTTGGTCGACCGCCATCTTTGGGATTTATCATACAGTACCTACATGTATAAGACCCTGCTACCGCTAATCAATATTGGTACTGTGGTCGTTTGTTACCTACCACTTATCTATCTCTTTACTCGACGAAGTCAGCAAGCTTAAGCGATTCCTAAGTTAAAAATCCTGTGCTAGACTACTGTTTATAAAAACAGTATTTAGTGTTGCTTTATGAAACTTTACATTGCCGAAAAACCCTCCCTAGCACGGGCCATTGCAGATGCGCTGCCAAAACCACAGAAAAAACAGGATGGTTATATAGAGCTTGCTAATGGTGATTGTGTTTCTTGGTGTGTAGGGCATTTGCTTGAACAAGCAGAGCCCGATGATTACGATGCAAGTTTTAAAAAGTGGCGATTTGAGCACTTACCTATCGTGCCAGAACAATGGCAATTAAAACCTAAAGCAAAAACCCGTAAACAACTCACTGTATTAAAAAAGCTAATCAAGCAGGCAAGTATCATAGTTCATGCAGGTGACCCTGACCGTGAAGGCCAGCTATTGGTTGATGAAGTAATTGATCAGGTCAAACTAAGTCAAGCTAAAAAACAGCAAATTCAACGACTCTTGATCAGCGATTTAAACTTAAGTGCAGTTAAAAAAGCACTTAATAATTTAAAATTGAATCGTGATTTTATTCCCTTGAGTGTATCTGCTTTAGCTCGCTCGCGTGCTGATTGGCTATTTGGTATGAATTTAACGCGAGCTTATACGCTAGCTGGGCAAAAAGCTGGATTTGGTAATGTGTTATCTGTTGGGCGGGTACAAACACCTATTTTAGGTTTAGTTGTAAATCGTGATAATGAAATAGCGAACTTTGTAGCAAAACCTTTTTATGAAGTATTAGCTCATCTTGAAACTGAGCAGCAGCAAACTTTTTCTGCTAAATGGCAGCCAAGCAAAGCATGCGAACCTTATCAAGATGAAGAAGGGCGGGTATTACATAGAGGACTTGCTGAAAATGTTGTGTCACGCATAACTAATCAGCCAGCTAAAGTAGTTGAGCTTGAGCAGAAGCAAAAAAAGCAACAAGCGTCGCTACCTTATAACTTATCAGCTTTACAAATCGATGCGGCAAAAGCGTTTTCAATGCCTGCGCAAAAGGTGCTCGATACCTGTCAAAGCTTATATGAACGTCATAAGTTAATTACTTATCCTCGATCAGATAATCGCTATTTACCAAAAGAGCATCATAAAGATGCAGCTAAAATTATTGCTGCTATTGCTAATAATGAAGGGCAAGCAAGTGAAGCTTGTAAGCAAGCTGATACGAGCAAGCGTAGTAAATGTTTTAATGACAGCAAAGTTGCAGCTCACCACGCGATAGTACCTACCGAAAAACAACTTCGCTCAGCAACATTAAATAGTGATGAACAAAAAGTCTATCGGTTGATCTGTCGTCATTATTTAATCCAGTTTTATCCAGACTATGTATTTAACGAAACCAAAGTAACGGTTGAAATTGCAGGTGGGCTTTTTAAAGCAGCTGCTAAGCAAGATGTTAGCCTAGGCTTTAAAACATTGATGGGCAAAACAGAGTTAAAAGATGAGCAAACCTTGCCTGCTCTTGAAAAAGGTCAGTTGCTGCATTGCAATCAAGGCGAAGTGATAGACAAAATGACGACACCGCCAGCGCATTTTACTGATGCTACCTTATTAAGTGCTATGACAGGCATCAGCCGGTATGTGAAAGATCCTGAAATTAAAAAGATCCTTAAAGAAACCGATGGCTTAGGCACTGAGGCTACACGGGCAGGTATTCTTGAGCTTTTATTTAAGCGCCGCTTTTTAGAGCGTCAGGGTAAAAACATTTTAGCAACGGCAACAGGAAAAGCACTCATTAGTACATTACCAGAGCAGCTTGCTAGCCCTGATTTAACAGCTAAGTGGGAAGCATCATTAGGGAATATAGCTGAGCAACACATGAGTTATCAGCAGTTTTTAACGCCATTACTGGCAGAGCTGCATGCTTTAGTTGAGCAAGCGAAGCAGTGCGACAGTCAAGTATTTTCCCAATTACCAAAAACGCCGCAAAAGCGACGTTTTAAAAGAAAAGCTAAGCCTAGAGCTAAGTCAGCCTAAACTATTTTTTATTGAACAGGGCAACTGCGGCGTTACTCATAGCTGTTATGCCTGTAGGAAGCGCCTTTTTGTAATCAGGTGCAAACTTACTTGAGTGTAAAGAAGGTAATGTTGCACCAGATTTCATCGCTTCATCATATTGACTCGGCTCAACACCGCCTAACCAAAACAAAGTAATTGGTACGTTTTGTTCTGTACGACCGTATAGACCAAAGTCTTCACCAGCCATTACAGCTTCAGTTTCAAGTACATTGTCTTCACCAATAGCATTAGCAATTGCTGAACGCACTACATTGGTTTGTGCAGGGTTATTGTAAGTCGAAGGAATTGACTCATCTTCATGCACAAATACTTCAGGAGCTAAGCTTTCATCAAGTCCGGCACTTAATGCGATGCCTTTAGAAATTCGTTTAATCGCAGCGATTTGTTGCAAGCGTACTTCAGGATTATAGCTACGCAGTGTTAATTGCAGTTTTACTTCATCTGAAATGACATTGTGTTTAGAGCCCCCGTGAATAGAACCTACCGTGATAACCGATGGTTCAAGTGGTGACAATTCGCGACTAGTAATAGTTTGCAGCGCCAACACAATACGTGAAGCAATTACAACAGGGTCTATTGTTGTGTGTGGGTAGGCACCGTGACCGCCTTTACCTTTTACAGTAATATCAACAGAGTCAACGCTTGCCATCGTATATTCTGTTTTCATGCTAACTTTGCCAGCAGGAACACTGGCACTAACATGTAAACCAATAACATGGTCTGGAGTAGGGTACTTAGTAAAGAGCCCTTCTTTCAGCATGGCTTTTGCACCGCCTCCTACTTCTTCTGCTGGCTGTGCCACCATCATTAAAGTGCCTTGCCACTGATCTTTGTGTGTCATTAACTGTTGGGCTGTGCCAATAAATGAACTCATGTGAATATCATGACCACAGCCATGCATTACGCCAACGGTTGCACCAGCATCATTAGTGACAGTTACTTTAGAGGCGTATGGCTTACCAGTTTGTTCAACAATTGGTAAGCCGTCAGTATCAGTGCGGATCATGACCGTAGGGCCATCACCGTTCTTATATATCCCAACAACGCCGTAACCACCCACATTATCTGTAACAGTAAAGCCCAGTTGTTTTAATTGCTTTGCTAACTTTTGGCCCGTTTTCTTTTCGTGGTATGACAACTCAGGAGATTGATGCAAATCTAAATAGAGATCTTCAATCTCAGGCATGGTTTTTTGAAGATTTAAATCGAGCGTTGTTGCTTGCGCGAATGGACTAAGAAGTAATAAAGCTGCAGAAATAGCAGATAATTTCATAATGACCTCGACCCGTAGGACTTGTAATTGTTATGTTTGCCACTATATCAAAACTTAAATACTTATATAGTGCAATCAATCAAATGAATAATATGATAAATCTTACCCCGCAAAATTTGCAGCAAGCACTGGGTGAAACGTCCGCTGAAAAATTAGTGTTACTTACTTTTTACTCTGCACAAAATCCAGAGTGTCATCAACAAGCTGCTATTTTAGAGAAGATGGCACACGAATATGGTGAGCATTTATTAGTAGCAACGTTAGATTGTGATGTTGAGCAGGCACTTGCAAGTCAACTTGCACAGCAAATAGGTTTGCAAGCACTACCCACTCTTGTGATGTTAAAAGACTCAGCGCCTGTTGATATGTTACCTGGTGCTCAAACAGAGCAGCAAATTCGTGATGCGTTAGCAAAGCATTTACCCGCACAACATGAATTATTACTTGAGCAAGCTAAACAAGCGTTAATTAATCAGGATTTAAATAATGCATTTAGTTATGCAAAGCAGGCATACGAGCTAGATCCAAACCATACTCGTGTAAAGTTAGTGTTAGCTGATATCTGTATTCAAATTCATAAGCTAGATGATGCGCAAGCATTATTAGCTTCGGTTGCAGAAAATGAACGTGATGCGTATTTCACCAATATCCAAGCTAAATGTGAACAAGCGTTAGCAGCAACAGATTCACCAGAAATAAAAGCACTACAAGCGAAAGTAGAAAAATATCCAAATGATCTTGAGATAAAACTAGAGCTAAGCAATGCCTTAAACATTGCAGGTCGCAAAGAAGAAGCACTTGAGATGTTATTTACTGTGCTTAAAAAAGATCTAAATTACGCGGATGCAAAACCAACATACCTAGAAATCATTGCCTCCTTACCTGATGGTGATGCACTTGCTTCTAAGTATCGCCGTAAATTATATAGTATCTTGTACTAAATCTAGTGTTGATTGATAAAAGCGCCACTTAAATACAGGCGCTTTTTTATTTAAAAAAACTTGCGTATTACCTAATTTCGATAATACTTAAGATCCTCTCGAGAAAAGTTGGCTGTATTTTATACAGCAAACTATGTTTTTTACTGCCTTTAGCTTGTTTTTTGCGCGAAAGGTAAGTTTTTAGTAGTTTTCTACAAAAAGTGCTTGCGTTAATTCTTCGCATCCCTATAATGCGCATCCACTGACACGGCGGGCAGCAATGAAAAGCGCTGAACAAAGTGGCAGAGAGTTAAGTAAAACTTCGGTTTAAAACGGTCTAAAAAGAAAGTTTAAAATTAAGTGTTGACTCAAAAAATTAAGGATGTATTATACGCATCCCTCGAGACGCGAAAGCAACTCGAAACGTTCTTTAACAATATAAAGCAATCATCTGTGTGGGCACTCGTACAGATTGAGTTCTAACAGCAGATTCTAGTTCGCTAGATGACGCAAACAAATTTAGAGTCTCAATTGAACTGAGTGACCAACGGAAACAAGTTTACTTGTTTCAGCACAGTCAATTCGATATCGAAAGATATCAAAATTCAGAATTCATTGAGCATGTCCTTCGGGACAGAAAAAACTTTTAATTGAAGAGTTTGATCATGGCTCAGATTGAACGCTGGCGGCAGGCCTAACACATGCAAGTCGAGCGGTAACAGAAAGTAGCTTGCTACTTTGCTGACGAGCGGCGGACGGGTGAGTAATGCTTGGGAATATGCCTTATGGTGGGGGACAACA
>NZ_JBPNYQ010000011.1:0-1713 GCF_051235485.1 Pseudoalteromonas nanhaiensis
GCTGGTTTAGCGCCAAATGAATCAGAGGTTAGATACCAAGATTCTAAAACTGTGGCCAAAATTAGTTGACCACTACACCGCCGAAATATGAGTTTCCGGATGAATTGGACTAGGAAACATGTGACCCTTTGGGTTTCTAGGTATTCCTATCAAATGAAGTTCCAACTTTTTCCAATATAAGTCAGAAACAGGATACACTGTCCTTTCACCAGCTTCCCTATTCTTGCTTATGTGTGCAGGTATAAAAATTGATCTTTCTTTAAAGTCAAAATTATCAATGTAGTTTGCGAATAATTCTTGGTTTCTTGCTCCTGTCACTGCCATACCGGCCACTATTAATTTTCCACTCAAAGATCCGGGTGTATCATCATCAAATATAAACTCTAGTAGCTCATCGTAACCAATTTTATAGGTTTTTGGATTTGGCTTAGATCTGGGGAATTTAGAAGCAAAACCATCTATTTTATTTACCTTTATATAGTTTGCTCTAACACAGATATTGAACATTGCATTGAATGCTGAGTACAATTTCCTTTTGGAATCCGAAGACAAACCATCAATGGTTATTTTGTTTGCTTTGTTTGTCCTTTTTTGGCTCGTATATTCGTCAAACTCAATCACCCAATTTTTGTTGACCTCATTTAATCTGAAGCCTAAAAAAGGTTCAAATGCTGACAGGATTTGATCTATTGTGTTTTGCGTTACTGATTTAACCTTACCGCTTTTCACTGGATATTTTTCTCTATCAGCCATATACCTACCACTCTCTAAGTAATAGCGTATTGTCATATTCCCGCCCTTTTGAGACTCCTGATAACCTTGGCTTACATCGTCAATGTATTCAACAAACCTCTCTCTTGCGACCTTTACATTAGCTTCTTTATTCTTGCCTTGATCGATATAGTAATTACTTGCCTTGTTAACATATTTGCCTAGCATCCGGCCTGTAGGGCGGCTCCCGAAAGCAGCAACAGGATAAAAGGTCTTTGATGTAGCACCTACTCTAAGTATTAATCTGCCTCCTCCGTCTTTTGCAGTAAATGTAGTATCGGTTAACTGAACATTTTCCACACAAAATGGCAGTTCTTCAATTAACTTATTCGTAAAAGTGCAGAGTCTTGGTCCGGAAAACTTTTGAATAGATGTGCTGGATAATATATGTTCAAGTTCTGTTTTACCTGACTTGATATCTTTAAGCGCTTTACCCGCCTTTATCTCTCTTTTGACTCTTTCTTTGTCTGCCTCGATTTCTTCACGAGTTCGTACTCTAAATTCTGACTTTGAAATGGCTACATGCAGCCTTTCATCTTTTGACTTAATAGACTTAATCTTTTTATCAAGCAACTTAAACTGCTTTATCTCTTCACTAAATAGGTCATTTGTACTCATTGAAATACTGCTTTTTTCCATCAATTGTAGCAACACCAGAAATCGCCAATTTTACGTATTATGGTTCATCCCATGGTTTTTTCAAACTCTTTATGGTCTAAATTATGGTTCAAATAGGCAATACGTTAGAATATTAGAACAATTTAATATTTGATTAAAATAAAAGCGAAATAAACTCAACTTATTGTATTTTATAAATATTTAACAGGTAAAAAGAAAAGAGCTATTAGATTTAACTAATAAAAAACTTTAAATCTAAGCCTTAGGAGGGGGCCGTTATATCCATTTAACTAAGAGGCCACTCAAAAGCTGAGGTAAAGCTTG
>NZ_JBPNYQ010000011.1:1809-133920 GCF_051235485.1 Pseudoalteromonas nanhaiensis
CTTGTAGCTTGTAGCTTGTAGCTTGTAGCTTGTAGCTTGTAGCTTGTAGCTTGTAGCTTGTAGCTTGTAGCTTGTAGCTTGTAGCTAAAATTATAACGGGCTAAGGCTTTTTGAATCAAGCATTTGTACCAATCGGTAAGGTACTTTACCGATTGGTATTAATAAGCTGCTAATTTAGTTTGGCTGTTGCGAATTGAATCGACTCATTTTTGAGTACAAAGTACGGGATCACTTTTTGCGCGCTAGCAACAACGAGTTTGGAATTTAAATTCACTACTCGGGCATTTACTTCTACACCATTGGTTCGATAGATTAGTGTGCCTGCTAACACATGGCTAGCGATACGGCGCTCAGCAAGTTCTTCAACGTCACGCGACATGACAAAATCACCGCGGGCGGTTACGTTAATCACATCCATCGCTTTAAAATCAACAACCCCATAACCAAACTTTTGTAGTTGGTACATCATAGACTCGGCGATTTGATTGCCAAGTTGCGAGCTGCTTTTTAAGCTTGTATCAAGATCGACAAATGTCGTTATTGCAATACCTAACTCACTTTCTTGCTGCATGGTATCAACTAATTCAAGTGCCATTTGCTCAACATAATTAACCAGCGTTTTATGATGCTGATATGGCACAAATAAGCGGTGATTTTCGTTAGTTTGTTGCGACTCTTTTTGCTCGAGCTCTTGCAACATAGCAACGTAATCAGCTTGTGATGATGTGGTGTTAGACGTGCTTTGATTTGCCTCGCCTTGCTCAGCAAGTAATTGGCAACCTGACAGCGCTAATAATATGAATGCTAAGAAAATACCTTTCATACCTTACTCACTTGCTTGTTTTAGCATTATTCCGTCGCTACGATTGGTGCTATCTAAGGCATCGACCACAGATTGCGGAATAAACCCTTGTGCAGATCCCACCACGGCTTTACTTGCCAAACCAACGATACGAGCATTCACCAGTACCCCGCTTTGATGATTAACTAGGGTGCCGGCTAGCACATAATTAAAGTTTTGGTCTTGGTTAAGCTCTAAATAATCTCGGCTAAATACATAATCACCACTAGGCGTTACACGCATGTAATCGGTCGTTTTGAAATCGACAACAGGTACACCAAAGGTATGCAGTTCGTGAATAAAACTTTCAGCGAGCTGGTTACCTAGTAACGTGGTTGAGTTGTAGTCAGCATCAAGATACACAAAGCTTGAAACAGCAATAGGAGTTTTATCGTTCACATATTGCAAGTTTTCAACTAAGTCTTGCATGATGCCACGTACATAATGATTGATATTTTTACGAGTTGGCGCTGCGGTAAAACTACTGTTGTTTAACACGGCTTGATTAGTTTGAAATACGCTGTCGTTACTATGCGGTGCAGCCACTTCTCGTTGAGCCATTAGCTGTGGTTCATCGTGCTGTTCAGGTGTATCACTAGCAAGCATCGAAGAGCAACCAAATCCCATAGGCAAACACATACTTAAAATTAAACGTTTCATTAATTGAATTCCTCTTAATATTCGCTTCGATACAACTGACCATTACGCTGCTGTACTTTTTCAGCTCCCCACATAACGTTTATCGGGATCTCTGTACTTGCCGCAGATACAACACGCTGATCTTTTGTATTGACGAGTCGAGCATTCACTATATAGGCATGTTGTTGCCGGGTAAGTGTGCCGGTAATAACAAAGTCAATATTCTGACGTTGGCGTAAGGTTTTTATATCGCGACTAAGTACACTATCGGCCGTTGGCTGCAAATTTAAAGTATTTTCTAGTCGATATTCGATAGTATGAAAGCCTAGCTGGGTAAATTGCGTAAGTAAGCTCTCTTGAATTTGCTGACTCAAGCCACTGCCTTGATCTTGCGCCAACTTAGTCCCCAAGCCATCTGCCATGTAAAAGCTCGTAACAGCAATGCGCGCATTACCTTTGTAAGGGCCTTGAATACGACTTAACTGACTACTTAAATCAGTAACATATTGATGCACTGTATAAGGAGCCATCGGTGATTTTGGCGTTTCTCTAGGGGGCGTTTTTTGTTGCTCTTCGGTTAAGCTACAACCCACTAACACTAAAAAAACGAAATAAACTAACAGACGCATATTTGCCATCCTCTTTCAACATGACAAATACAAAGCAATAATTATGCCTAACTATTATTATTGGCGAGATTTACTTTGATAGTCTAGAAACGAGAAACTCTGATACCAATTTGGTTATTTAGCTGTTCCTGGCAGTTGCTCCTGCATTGCCCTACCCTCTTCATCCATACAATCGTAAATAAGTAATTTTTAACGCAGCTAGCTTCAGGCTTATCCCCATGGGTGGTTTCTGTATTTCGGGTTGGTATTTATCTAAGCGAATAAGCCTTTTAATGATAAGTCTGCTTGCTGTTTATAATAGCTACTCAGGCCGAGTATGTGAGACTGTTAATTTGAAGAGCAAAGTAGCTGCGATTATTATTTAATACTAAAAGCAATAGTTAAAGCATCTCGCCAACAAATGTTGCAGTTACACATGACTGACCCATTTTTTTAGCAATCTCACAAAAAGCGCTGGCCTGGCTGTAGTTTTTAAAAGGTCCTGCACGCAGCGCATACAAAGTGACTCCCTTTTGATCACGTTGTTTAAAGCGAAAACTAAGCCCTTGTAAAGCATTAGGATAATCATGTTTTAGCTGCAATACTTGATGACTCACTTTATTCACTGACAAATATAGCCCCAGCTGCACACCTGCAGCTTGATTATTGTCAGTAGCAAGCTCAGGTTGCACTTGCTGCTTAGTGTAAACAGGCTCATCTTGCTCTTGCGTCATCATACACGCTGCCAAAGTTAATAAACTTAAGATAATGAACAAATGCCTAAGAAGAGTAAAAAAAATCATGTAAACGTCAACTCTAAAAAATAGGCATAAATTCTAGCAAACAAAATGCCAACCCAGTTAAAAAGAATTACATTAAAAGTAAACGCGATTATCCGTGTACTTGCTTACGAAGCAATCGATCCCTTGACGTTTTATGGCTTCGCAGTCTGCTTGTGCGTTTTTAAAATACTTGTAACCACCATATTTAAGACGATAAAACGTGTGTTGCTCAACAGTAGCGGTTTCAATATTTAAATTAGGCTCACCTTGAAAAATATTGGGGGCACGCTTGGTCATTTTTTTAACAGAATAAGCGAGTAATGGCTTTGATTGAACCGATGCAAGCTGCACAGCAAAGGCATATTCATGTTTAAACGGTTGCTCAATTAACGTGCTATTCAATGAACCAGCAGGAACTGTTTCAAGCGCTGCGTGTTGGTTAACTAAAAAGGGAGAGCTATCTACTTTTATAATATTTTGACTCAACAATTGCACAAGGTGCAATAAAGGCCATTGTTTAGGGGAAAGAAAAGAGGTTGTCGTATTATTGCAACCTGACACAGTCAAACACGCCACTAGGCATATACTGTAACGTAAAGGCTTCACACAACATTTCATAATCAGAGTTCTTAAACATACCATAAAAAATTTCTTCTCATTCAAGAAGACTCGCTGTTAGCACTTACCTGTACACCAAGGCGAATAAGATCATTTTAGGTATCAAATAAAAATACTAACACATTGTTTTTTATTTAGCGTTTCAAAAAGCGGCCATGAAAAAACATCCACTTCAAGTCTACGTCCTAAAATGGCAAATAATGCAATGAGCTAGGTTTCAACACTTGAGTAGAATAAATTATCAATCAATATGCAATGAAACATTTTAATTACATTCAATCATAACAATGTGTTAGGACAAAGGTATATCAGAAAAGTCATTATTTGCATAATGAACAAAAAATTAGGAAGGTAAATAAACATAAAAAAAGTGCCGTATAGGCACTTTTTGTATTATTTTTAATTAGATAGCTTAACTATTTAACAAGCGATTTAATAAAGTCGCTTAATTCATCTTTAAATTCTTCTCTGCGAAGCGCAAATTCAACAATTGCTTTTAAGTAGCCAATCTTGCTACCACAATCATGGCTTTTGCCTTTCATTGAATAAGCATCAACAATTTCTTTTTCCATCAACATTGCAATAGCGTCAGTTAATTGAATTTCATCGCCGGCACCTGCTGGAGTTTTTGCAAGTAGTGGCCAAATATTTTTGCTTAATACGTAACGGCCAACAACCGCAAGGTTTGAAGGAGCCTGATCAACTGGCGGTTTCTCAACCATGTTTAAAATAGCTGCACTTTCGCCTTGCTGAATTTTTGCATCGCCTAGGTCAACAACACCAAATTTGTCTACTTCGTTTTTTGGCACAGGCTCGACCATAATTTGGCTCTCACCTGTTTTTTCAAAGCGTTGGATCATCTCTGCTAAGTTGTCTTTTTTAAGATCGCTTGCTACATCATCAATGATCACATCAGGTAAAATAACCACAAATGGTTCATTACCAATAATCGGAGCTGCACAGTTGATAGCATGACCTAGCCCTTTCGCTTCACCCTGACGAACATGAATGATGGTTACATCTTTAGGGCAAATTGATTGTACCTCAGCAAGTAATTGGCGTTTAACACGCTTCTCAAGAGTCGCTTCTAACTCGAAGCTCGTGTCAAAATGGTTTTCAATTGAGTTTTTACTTGAATGGGTAACTAAAACAATTTCTTTAATACCAGCCGAAATCGCTTCATTCACTACGTATTGGATCAAAGGACGGTCGACAATAGGCAACATTTCTTTTGGAATCGCTTTCGTTGCAGGTAACATTCGCGTGCCAAGGCCAGCAACTGGGATCACAGCTTTCATTGATTTCTCCTTAAATTTTATTGTTCTTACACTGAAAACGGATACTTAATTGCATCGTGACACTGATAACCTACTACTTCAAAATCGTCTTTTGTAACCCAGGTTTCAATGTCTTCTAGTGATTTAATATTTGGGTTTATTTTTAATTCTGGCGACGCGAAAGGCTCACGCTTAAGCTGCACATCACGCATCAACTCCAGTTGATTTTCGTAAATATGCGCATTAGCAATTTTATGGTATGCCTTGCCCGGTTTGTGCCCAGTGATTTGTGCAACTAAAGCAAGTAACACAAAACATTGTATTTGATTAAAGTTTAAGCCTAGCGGCACATCACAGCTGCGTTGATATGATGTTAAGTATAGAGTATCACCCAACAAAGAAAAGGTATGAGTGTGCATGCAAGGGCGTAAACAGCCCAGCTCAAACTCACCAGGGTTATAAAAAGTGATGATCTCACCGCGATCATCAATACCTTTTGATAAGTTATCAATGACCTTTTTTAGCTGATCAAGGTGGCTGCCATCAGGGCGTTGCCAACTGCGGCCTTGCACACCATATACACGACCCATGTCGTCTTCGCCGCGACGATGCGGGTTTTCGAGCCAAGCCTTATTCTCGTTAGCGTTTGCATTCCAAGTCATGCAGCCAATTTCACGAAACTGTGCAGCGCTATCGTAACCACGCAAGTAACCAAGTAACTCTGCGATTGCAGCCTTATAAAAGCTCTTGCGTGTAGTGATCAGTGGAAACTTATTGTTTGCCACATCATACTCAAGATCGGCATTAATAACGGTTAAACATTTGGTGCCAGTGCGCTTATTTTCAACCCACACACCTTCATCAACGATGCGTTGACATAAATCTAAATACTGTTTCATTGATTAGCTCTTGTTATGCTTTGCTTGCCACGCTGTGTTGCGGCTTTTTATAGGCCCATATTAACAAACCAAGGCCACCGATGACCATTGGCAATGATAAGATTTGTCCCATTGAAATAACGCCTGCGAATAAACCTAAATGAGCATCTGGCTCACGGAAGTATTCAACAATAAATCTAAACACACCATAACCAAGTAAGAACACCCCAGCAACACTGCCCGCTGGACGTGGCTTTTTAATAAACCATTGTAAGATTAAAAACAGCACTAAACCTTCTAAAAAGGCTTCGTATAATTGTGATGGATGACGAGGCTCTGGACCACCTGTAGGGAAGATAAACGCCCATGGCACATCAGTTACTCGGCCCCATAATTCACCATTGATAAAGTTACCTATACGCCCTGCAAGTAGGCCAAGCGGCACTAAAGGTACAACAAAGTCGCCTACTTCAAACAATGACTTTTTACGTGTCCACGCAAATATAGCTATTGCTGTAATAACACCTAGCGTACCACCATGGAAAGACATGCCGCCTTGGTCAATTCTAAATAAATAAAGTGGGTTTTCAATAAAATAACTAAACTGATAAAACAATACATAGCCAATACGACCACCGAGTATTACCCCGAGCATGCCGTAAAATAGCAGGTCACTGACTTGTTCTTTTGTCCAACCTGAGTTTGGTTTTTCTGCTTGGCGATTAGCAAGCCACATAGCCAAAGCAAAACCAATTAAATACATTAAACCGTACCAACGTACGCTGAGCGGGCCTACCGAAAAAATAACCGGATCGATATCTGGAAATTGAAGAGCCATATAAATAAAAACCTTTAACTGAACACCATTTTAAGCGCAATTATGACAAGTAAGAGCGCAAATACTTTTTTTATTGTTGCCACTGGCAAGTAATGCGTTGCTTTAGCACCTATTGGTGCAATAAGCGACGAGGTAACCACAATCCCCACTAACGCAGGTAAATACACAAATCCGGCAAATCCATCACTAAAAGATGTTAATTGCCATCCAGCAGAGACATAGCCCACTGAACCAAACAGCGCAATGACAATACCACATGCAGCAGCACAACCAATGGCCTTTTTAATATCAACAGAAAAATAATGCAGTAACGGCACAATTAAAGCACCACCACCAATACCAATAAGTCCTGATAAAGCCCCCATTATGGCACATAAAAAGCCTAAAATGGGGCCTGAAGGTAATGGTTTTTCACTAGCCGCTTTAGCCCGGGTTGATAACACCATTCTGAGCGCAATAAACACCACGCTGCCAGCAAATACAAAACGTAATAATTGTTCAGGAATAAAGCTTGCTGCAAAGCCACTGATCAATGCGCCGAGCCCAACCCCAGTCATCACCCAAGGGGCAATTTGCCATGGCACATTAGCATTGCGATGATGAGCAAGGGCTGAAGAAGTTGAAGTAAAAATAATGGAAGCTAACGATGTTGCAATGGCAATGACTAAAACATGACTTGGATCAGCAACGTTAAATGACACCAGCAGCGCACTAAGAACAGGAACAATAATTAGTCCACCGCCAATCCCAAGCAACCCGGCTAAAAACCCCACTACGCTTCCTAAAATTGCGCAGTACACCATTAAAAGTATTACGTCATGCATAGCACACTCAAATATTCAGTTTGTTATATGCATATACTAAACTAATATATATACCCAAACCACCTCAAGATGCGAGTTTCAGTTGGAATTAAAAGCGATTTAGGCAAGGCATTGATTGCAAGTAATAGTGGTTCTATTGTTAAAATCAATAACGCAGTATAAATCGCTTTTAAACCAACCCTTTGGGCGCTTCACAGGCACTTACTCTCATCGTTGTTACTTCTTAAAAGGGAATGCCATTGTTGCAAAGTAACGCCTTGATATTAAGGCACCTGTGAAACGCTGAATTCTGCATCTTGAGATGGCTTGGGTATAGGAGCTTCACAGCACAATTTGACCTCATGATTGCCCTTGGCTTGGGGTGTAAAATAATTCACCCAGTTGATGCTCTATCATGAAGTTACGCGTTAATCTAAGTACGTGTTTTGCCGTTGGCTGCATTAAACACTCTGCAAGTAACTTTTCCATATCACTGACATTTAAACGTCTGAGCACAAACTTAATTTTACTAATTGATGAATAGTTCATACTCAAGCTTCGATAACCCATAGCAATGAGCAGTAATGCGCCTTCTGGGTCGCCGCCTAGCTCACCACATAAACTAAATGGCAGTTCATGTTGATGGCACTCTTGGGCAATTTTTAACAACACCCGCAGCACACTAGGATGGTATGGGTTAAACAACTCGGCAACGCGGGCATTAGAACGGTCAACTGCGAGCATATATTGGGTTAAATCATTACTACCCACTGAGCAAAAATCGACTTTTTGTGACCACTCTTCGAGCATAAATACACTTGAAGGAACCTCAAGCATCACCCCGACTTCTGGGCGTTCAATAGCTTGCTCTGGATATTGCTCACTTAATTCAAAGTATGCTTGTTCAAGCAGCTTTAATGATTCATCAACTTCTTCTGAACCACTGATCATCGGCAGCATTATTTTTAAATTACCTAAACCAATATTCGCTTTTAACATGGCTCTAAGTTGATCTAAAAAAAGTTCAGGGTGATCAAGAGTAACGCGTATACCGCGCCAACCTAAAAACGGGTTTTCTTCTGTTATGTTGAAGTAGTCTAATACTTTATCGCCACCAATATCTAAAGTACGCATCACCACAGGGTTCGGGTGATAGCTGGTTAGTACTTCTCGGTACCAAGTTTCTTGATCAGACTGGGAAGGAAACTGGCCTTTTTGCATAAACCAAGCTTCAGTACGATAAAGCCCAACACCGTCGCAGAAAGGTTTATTATCATGCTCGGTGTTTAACTCAAGGCCTGCATTAAGTAGTAAGCTAATGTGCTCACCATCACGCGTTACAGCTTCTAAACTTTGCTCTGCAAAAAAGCGATCATTTAATAGCGTTTCTTGGTATTTAAGTTGGCTATATTCTTCGTGTAACACTTGCGAAGGAGAAATATATAAACGCCCCGCATAGGCGTCTAAAATCATTGGTTTGCCTTCAAACTGCAATAACGGCACATCTTCAATACCCCAAATAGCTGGGATCCCCATCGCGCGGGTTAAAATTGAAGCATGGCTGTTCGCAGCCCCGTTCACACTCACCACCCCTGCTAAATGCCCTTTTGGCACTTCTGCAAGCATTGCTGGTGTCAACGTACTGGCAATTAAAATAGTATCTTTAGGGTAAGGCTTTGCTGCATGTTCGGTATTCACTAAGTGATGTAAAACCCGCAAGCCGATATCCTTAACATCAACGGCACGTTCTTTGATGTATGGGTCTTGCATAGCATTAAACTGTGAAACAAGCTTTTCGATTACAATTTTAAGTGCACTTTTAGCGCTCCACCCCTGTTGAAGCTGGGCTTCAACATTTTGCCCTAGACTTTTGGCATCAAGTAATTGTTGGTACACATCAAATACAGCAAGCGCTTCTTGAGGTATTGAATCGCTAAGTGTCATCGATAAGGTATTAAACTCGTTACGCGTCGCAGCAACAGCTTGAGTGAATAATTTACGCTGAGCGCTGATGTCATCGTCTTTTTGTAATTCGATAGACGTAAAATCTAGCTTTGGGATCACCACGAAGGCTTCGCCTATCGCTATGCCTGGTGCACTCGATACTCCTTTAAGTACCGAAGTCTGATGGGCAAAATCATCTAGCCTTAGTAACTCTTTTATTTCTGCATGGGCTAGCTGAGAAGCAAGTTGTGCCGAAAGCGTAATTAAAAATGACTCTTCGTCAGGGCTAAAAACCCGCGCTAATTTTTGTTGAACAACAATAACGCCTAAAACCTTTTTTTGGTGCACGACAGGTACTGATAAAAACGCGTTATAGCCTTCTTCATTAACTTCTGGCGAGAGTTTAAAGCGAGGGTGTGACTTTGCAAAAGCAATATTGATAGGCTCTTCACGCTGCGCAACAAGCCCAACGAGACCTTCAGTAAAGCCTATACGAAACTTTCCAACCGCATCTGGGTTGAGGCCTTGGGTGGCCATCAATACAAAGTTGTCTTGACTGTAATCTGCAAAATAAATCGAGCAGCACTGTGTTTGCATGGCATCTTTTACCATTTGCACAAAACACGCTAGCGCACTGTTTAAGTCCGCCTGTTGCGACACTGCCTCAGCAATTGATCTGAGCGTGGCTAACATGATGCTGCTCCTATAATTTAGATAAGGCAGGCCTTATCGTTTTTGTCGCCAATGATCTTTTTGTTGCTCTCGTTTATTAAACGGCATTGCAAACGGAGCAAACTCTTTCATTACTCGACGATATACATCGCGCTTAAACGAAACAACTTGCCTAACCGGATACCAATAACTCACCCATCGCCAATCATCAAACTCGGGGTGATGAGTTTTAAGTAAATCTACATCTTCATCTTTACAACGAAGTTTCAGTAAAAACCATTTTTGTTTTTGCCCAATACACACAGGACTTGAGTCTCTGCGAATTAAACGTTTGGGTAGTTTATAGCGTAACCAATGTTTTGAACTTGCGACGATCTCGACGTCTTCAGGAAGCAAGCCCACTTCTTCGTGTAATTCTCTGTACATGGTTTGCTCTGCTGTTTCACCATCGTCCACACCACCTTGGGGAAATTGCCAAGAGTGTTGACCATAACGACGAGCCCAAAATACTTGTCCCTGATTATTGCAAATTACAATTCCGACATTGGCACGAAAACCTTCGGCATCAATCACCTTAGTGCCTCATTTGTAAGTCGATTTTTATTGATTGTTCCACATAACCCGCGATACAGCAAACACTTTACACCCAAGCATAAAGGAGATTTAAAATAACTCATTTAACACGCCCATTTAATCAAGGTGTTACAAAGCTATTTTGATAAAAATACGCTGTTTGAATAAAATAACTATTTACAACCTCTTTTTTACCATCTTACCCACAGCTTGTGCATAACTTTTATAAAACATGCCTAATTTGCAAACAAATCCACAATCCACAGTTGAAATATCCACTTTCTCCACAGAAACTGTGGATAAACATGTTTATATATCTGTATTTATACAAACAACTAATCACTTAATATCGAAGCACAACGCAACAAAACAACTAAAACATATAGATTTCATATGGTTATACAATCAAGCCCACATATTCCACTGGTTGTTTTTAGCTCACACTTAACATGCGCAAAAAACACCCAAACACAAAGATATCCACTATGGCGCGCATTTGCTATCATGAACCGGATAATTAGACAATCAAATAAACGCCTTATGCGACCAATAAAACCCGCTTCTATAAACGAATTAATGCAACGTGTTGATGCTATTGCCGGCCTCACCTTAGGGCAATTAGCTGAGCAATATCAATTTAAAACACCTGACGATTTACTGCGTGAAAAAGGCTGGACCGGGCAACTTATCGAATATGTGCTTGGCGCAACAGCAGGCTCAAAACCAACACCTGATTTTGAAGAGTTAGGAATTGAATTAAAAACACTGCCTATTTCGTTTAAAGGTAAACCACTCGAAACAACATTTGTGTCAGTTACGCCGCTATTAAATGTTACAGGGATGACTTGGCAGCAAAGTACGGTGCGTAAAAAGTTGAATCATGTTTTATGGTTACCTATTTTAGGCGAGCGTGAGATACTGCCTTTTCACCGCACTATAGGCAGTGGCTTTTTGTGGCAGCCAAGTGCAGAGCAAGATGCCCTTTTACAAAGGGACTGGGAAGAACAAATGGAGCTAATCGCCCTTGGTCGCGTTGATGAAATTTCGGGGCACTTAGGCGATGTTATGCAAATAAGGCCAAAAGCAGCCAACAGTAAAGCACTTACCGATGCAATTGGCCCCAATGGCCAAATAATACAAACCCTACCTCGCGGCTTTTATTTAAAAACCAGCTTTACCGGCGAGATCTTAAAACAGCAATTTCAGCTATAAAAAAACCTCCCGCAGGAGGTTTTTAAAGTCTCGATGAGCTAAGCCAAATTACTGACCTTTAACTTCTTTAAGACCATTGTAAGGTGCTTTTTCACCTAGTACTTCTTCAATGCGAAGTAATTGGTTGTACTTAGCAATACGGTCAGAACGGCTTAATGAACCCGTTTTGATTTGACCTGCCGCAGTACCTACTGCTAAATCAGCAATTGTTGCATCTTCTGTTTCACCTGAACGGTGTGAGATAACAGCTGTGAAGCCAGCATCTTTAGCCATCTTGATAGCAGCAAGCGTTTCAGTCAATGAACCGATTTGGTTGAACTTGATAAGGATTGAGTTAGCAATACCGTTATCAATACCACGCTTTAAGATCTTCGTGTTAGTTACGAAAAGGTCATCACCTACTAATTGTACTTTGTCGCCAATTAGTTTTGTTTGGTGAGCAAAACCATCCCAATCAGACTCGTCTAAGCCATCTTCAATTGAAACAATTGGGTATTGCTCTGTCAGATCTTTAAGGAAGTGGTTAAACTCTTCAGAAGTGAATTTTTTACCTTCACCTTTAAGGTCATAGATATTAGCTTCTTTGTCGTAGAACTCAGATGCCGCACAGTCTAATGCTAGCGTGATGTCTTTACCAAGCTCGTAACCTGCATTTACAACAGCGACTTTAATTGCTGCAAGTGCCGCTTCGTTTGACTCAAGGTTAGGAGCAAAACCACCTTCGTCACCAACTGATGTAGAGTGACCTTCAGCTTTAAGTACTTTTGCTAAGCTGTGGAATACTTCAGCGCCCATACGTAATGCTTCACGGAAGTTTTTAGCGCCAACTGGCTGGATCATGAATTCTTGAATATCAACAGAGTTATCAGCGTGCTCACCACCATTGATGATGTTCATCATAGGTAATGGCATAGAGTAAACACCTGGTGTGCCGTTAAGGTCTGCAATGTGCTCATAAAGCTCAACGCCTTTTGAGTTTGCAGCCGCTTTAGCTGTTGCTAAAGACACAGCTAAGATAGCGTTAGCACCTAGTTTTTCTTTGTTTTCAGTACCATCTAAGTCAAGCATTACTTGGTCAACCGCTTTTTGATCAACTGCGTTTTGACCTTTAAGCGCTTCAGCGATTTCGTTGTTGATATAGCCTACTGCTTTTAAAACACCTTTACCTAGGTAACGTGCTTTATCACCATCACGTAATTCAAGCGCTTCGCGAGTACCTGTTGATGCACCAGATGGTGCTGCAGCACGGCCCCATGAACCATCAGCTAAATGTACATCAGCTTCAACAGTTGGGTTACCACGCGAGTCCATGATTTCGCGACCAATCACTTTTACGATTTCTGACATCTTGATTCCTCTTTTCCCGAAAATGGTGAGTTAGTGCCAATTTTATTAATTATCCTTAATGCCATTGGCTTATTAAAACAAATAAGCCGTGCATAAAGCACGGCCTATTAAAATTACGATGACGCTTTTTGGTGAGTGTGTGCAGCTGCGACAAACCCTTCAAATAGCGGGTGACCATCACGTGGTGTTGACGTGAATTCCGGGTGGAATTGCGCGGCAATAAACCAAGGGTGATCTTTATTCTCGATAATTTCGACTAATTTCTTATCTTCAGATAAACCAGTGAAACTTAAGCCTGCTTTTTCAAGCTGCTCTACGTAGTGATTATTCACTTCGTAACGGTGACGGTGACGCTCTACAATCTCGTCGCTACCGTACACTTCGCTTACTTTAGAGCCTGGTGTTAAATGACACTTCTGTGCGCCTAAACGCATAGTACCACCTAAGTCAGATTGCTCATCACGTACTTCAACGTTACCGTCAGCATCTTGCCACTCTGTGATTAGACCAACCACAGGATGTGCTGATTTAGCGTTAAACTCGGTTGAGTTTGCATCTTCAAGGCCTGCAACGTTACGCGCATATTCAATAAGCGCTACTTGCATACCTAAACAAATGCCTAAGTAAGGAACTTTGTTTTCACGTGCATATTTAGCCGCTAAGATCTTACCTTCAACACCACGACCGCCGAAGCCACCTGGTACTAAGATAGCGTCAAGGTGAGAAAGTAACTCAGTACCTTTGCTTTCTAAGTCTTGTGAATCAACGTATTCGATGTTCACGGTTAAACGGTTTTTCAGACCTGCATGCTTTAATGCTTCGTTTACTGATTTATACGCATCTGGTAGTTCGATGTATTTACCAACCATACCAATTGTCACTTCACCTGTTGGGTTAGACTCTTGATATAACACTTGTTCCCACTCAGATAAATCTGCTTCTGGGCACTCAAGATAGAAACGACGACATACGAAGTTATCTAATTCTTGTGACTTAAGTAACGCAGGGATCTTATAGATGCTTTCTACGTCTGGTAATGAAATAACAGCTTTCTCTTCAACGTTAGTGAAAAGTGCGATTTTCGCGCGCTCGTTATTTGGTAGTTTACGATCAGAACGACAGATTAAGATATCTGGTTGGATACCAATCGAACGTAATTCTTTTACAGAATGTTGTGTTGGCTTAGTTTTAACTTCACCTGCAGGGCCTAAGAATGGCACAAGCGTTAGGTGGATAAACAATGCGCGCTCACGGCCAATTTCAGTGCCAAGTTGACGAATTGCTTCTAAGAATGGTTGTGACTCGATGTCACCAACTGTACCGCCAATTTCAACGATTGCTACATCGCGACCTTCAGCACCGTCGTAAACACGTTGCTTAATGTCGTTTGTGATGTGTGGAATAACCTGAATTGTTGCACCAAGGTACTCACCACGACGCTCACGTCGTAATACATCTTCATAAACACGACCTTGTGTGAAGTTGTTGCGGCTAGTCATCTTGGTACGGATGAAACGCTCATAGTGACCTAAGTCAAGGTCAGTCTCTGCACCGTCTTCAGTTACAAATACTTCACCGTGCTGAATTGGGCTCATAGTGCCTGGGTCAACGTTAATGTAAGGATCCAGCTTTAAAATAGTCACGTTAAGACCACGTGCTTCTAAAATAGCGGCTAATGACGCTGCTGCAATACCCTTACCCAACGAAGAAACAACCCCGCCAGTTACGAAGATAAATTTTGTACTCATGCGAACCCTAGAATATCAGGAATTAAAAGGAATAATATAGAATCAAGACGGGGCGATATTGTAGCAAAGGCACTGCTATCAATCCAGATAAAATTAGCAAATAAGTGCACAAAAAACGAGCTTAACCATACTGTACCCAACCTGTTCTACAACACACTCATTTTAACTGCTTTTTAATGGCTTCCCATGCGTTGTCCATTTCTTCAAGACTAGCCGTTTCTAAACTTTGGCCACGCTCCTGTAAATAAGCGGCTACTTTTTCAAAGCGTGACGCGAACTTAGCATTGGCACTTCGTAATAATTGCTCTGGATCGCGCTTGATATGACGCGCTACATTGACCGTAGCAAACAGTAAATCACCAATTTCTTCGGCGCTGTGCTCAGAATGTGGATCATGAGCCAGCGCTTCTTTTACTTCGTCTACTTCTTCTGCAACTTTATCAAGTGCCCCATGATAGCTTGGCCAATCAAACCCTAGGCTTGCCACACGCTGTTGAATTTTCTTCGCTTTTGACAGTCCCGGCATCGCATCAGGTATATCTTGCCAAAGGCTCATTTGTGGTGAGGCTGATTTTTCTGCTCGCTCTTGTGCTTTTATAGCCTGCCACTGCGCAGAAAGTTCAGCGTCCGAGAGAGCACTTTGCTCTGCAAATACATGAGGATGACGACGCACTAATTTATCATTAAGCGTATTAGCCACATCGGCAAAATCAAATAACCCTTGTTCTTTAGCAAGCTGAGCATAAAAAATAACTTGAAACAGTAAATCGCCAAGCTCACTTTTAAGCTCAGTAAGCTCACCTTTTTCAATGCAGTCTGCTACTTCGTAAGCTTCTTCAAGGGTATGCGGCACTATTGATTTAAAGTCTTGTTTTAAATCCCACGGGCACCCAGATTCTGGGTCCCGTAGTTTAGCCATAATTGCAAGCGACTGCTCAATTGCCTGTTTATCATCTATTACGAGTGACCACGCTTTGCATCATGTACACCTTCGATTTGGTGTAACTTAGACAATAAGCGGTTAGTACTTGATAAGTCATGCACTTCAACCTGCATTGAAAACAGCGCAAGCTGCTTATCTTCTACCGTGTTGACGTTCATGTTCAGCACATTTACTTTTTCGTTTGCAAGTACTGAGCTGATATCTCGAATTAGCCCAGAACGATCGGTGGCTTCAACTTTAATAGTTAATGAGTACGAGCCGTTTACATCGTCTGACCAGCTTACTGATATCACTCGCTCTGGGTGTTTATCACGTAGTTTTTCGAACGAATCACAATCTTCACGGTGAACCGCAATCCCTCGGCCTTGGGTGATATAACCAATAATTTCATCGCCTGGCACAGGTCGGCAGCATTTTGCTACGTGGCTCATTAAACTACCTACCCCATCAACAACGATACCGTTTTTATCGCCGGTGACACTTTTCGGCTTTTTAAACTTAATTTGTGGCTCGTCATCATCACGGTCACTAATAAAGTTTAATAACTGATTTAAACGAACATCCCCTGCACCAACAGCTACCATTAAATCTTCAAGGCCACGCAAATTAAAGCGCTCGATTGCTGGCGCCAGATCTTTAGTTGTTAGATCTAACTTTTGTAGCTCAGTCTCTAAAATTTCTTTACCCGCGCTTAAATTTTTATCTCGGTCTAGTTGCTTAAACCAATGATGTATTTTAGAGCGTGCACGCGACGACTTGATATAACCTAGTGATGGGTTTAACCAATCACGACTTGGGTTGGCCTGCTTTTGAGTTAAAATTTCAACCTGATCCCCGGTACTTAACTGGTAAGTGAAAGGCACAATCTTGCCAAACACTTTTGCACCAATACAGCGGTGACCTACATTTGAGTGAATGTAATAGGCAAAATCAAGCGGTGTCGCACCCAGTGGTAAATCATAAATATCGCCTTTTGGTGTGAACACATAAACGCGGTCTTCTACTACTTGGTTTTTAAGCTCTTCGGCTAAGTCACTGCCATCAACAACTTCTTCTTGCCATTGCAGTAGTTTGCGCAACCAGCTAATTTTTTGTTCATAGCCCGAACCTCGCCCTGGTAGCGCTCCCTCTTTATACATCCAGTGCGCAGCTACACCTAACTCTGCATCTTGATGCATTTCGCTAGTACGAATTTGAATTTCGACGGTTTTACCTTCAGGGCCAAAAACCACGGTATGAATTGACTGATAGCCGTTTTGCTTCGGTGTTGCGATGTAATCATCAAATTCTTTATTCAAATGACGCCAGTTGGTATGCACAATACCTAATGCGGCATAACAATCTTGCAAGCGTTCCACCACAATGCGCATAGCACGAATATCAAAAAGCTGATCAAACTCGTAGTTTTTCTGCGCCATTTTTTTATAAATGCTGTAGATATGCTTAGGACGGCCATACACTTCACCTTCAATGCCTGCTTCAGCTAGTTTTGACTTTACTAAAGCAACCATATTTTCCATGTAAGCTTCACGAGCAAGGCGCTTATCATCAAGCTGTTTTGCAATGTTTTTATAGGTATCTGGGTGCAAATAACGGAACGATAAGTCTTCAAGCTCCCACTTAAGTTGACCAATCCCTAAACGGTTAGCCAGCGGAGCAAAAATATCACGTGTTTCTTTGGCAGCAATAACGCGCTCTTCTTCACTGGCGTCTTTAACATCACGCAAGTGACATACTTGTTCTGCGAGTTTAATCACCACGGCACGCACATCTTCAACCATGGCTAACAGCATACGGCGGATATTATCGATTTGTACTGTACCTTTACCTTGATGGGCTAAGGTACTAATAGTGGCCATTTGGCTTACGCCGGTCAGTAATAACGCAACGTGATTACCTAACTTTTCGGTGACTGTCTCAATTGAGATTTTTTCGGCTAAAAAGTAAGGGGTCAAAAATGCGGTTGCCAGCGAATCAGCGTCTAAGTTCAGCTCGGCTAAAATTTCCACCATTTCGATTGCGGTATTTTCACGTTTTGCATCGTCACAATGCTGGCACAAATCATGAGCCTGCTTTAATAGGATTTGTTTATCTTCTGTTAGCGCTAACAGCTCGATACGGCTGGCAAAATCACTCAGCTTTGTAAGCTGATGTGACTGTCTAGTGGCTACCATAGTGCGCTTTACCTCCTGTGAAATAACGCCATCGTTTCAATATGCCCGGTATGCGGGAACATATTCATTAGCCCTATTTTCTTAATGCTAAAGCCTGCTTGTAAAATAATCGCACTGTCACGGGCTAAAGTAACAGGATCACAAGAGACGTATAAAATCGTTTTAAACTGGGTTAGTGGTAACTGCTCTAAAATGGCCATCGCCCCAGTGCGTGACGGGTCAAGGACTAACACATCAAAATCATCACTAAACCAAGCTGCTGATTTCATTGGCTGTGTTAAATCAAAACAGTAAAAATCGGTATTCGACAAAGAGTTAGTTTGCGCATTTTGTTTGGCTAATGCAACCGCAGAATCAACACCTTCAACACCAATAACATATTTAGCATACTTTGCCATTAATAGTGAAAAGTTACCAATGCCGCAAAATAAATCCAACACTTGTTCACTACCTTGAAGTTCTAACCACTCTTTTGCTTGATGCAGCATCGCTTGGTTCACTTGCGGGTTAACTTGAATAAAGTTTTCAAGACCAAACTCAAAGCGTAAATCATAAGCTGGTATCTGGTAGTACGGCATAGGGAAATCACTGTGATTAATTTCACCACTTTGTGATTGCCATACCACGCACCAGTTGTATTCATTACACGCTGATTCTACGATTGTTTTTAACTCGTTATTAATCGCCTTAGTATGCCTAACAACCACAAAAGCCGCGTTATCAGCTTCGCATAATTGTAAGTGGCTAATACTATCTAGACCTGAATGACTGTTGATAAGAACATCAAACACAGCAAATACTTCTTTGAAAGTGCTTGTAAGCACATCGCAGTTTTCAATACTCACCAATTGCTTAGAGCCTTGAGCTCGATACCCTACTCGCATTTTTTTGGCGGATTTGTCGTGCATTACTGCAATACGCGCAGAGCGACGATAATGATGCTCATCACTCAATAAAGGCGCTTGCCAGTTTAAGTTATCAGCTTTGGCAAATTTACTAAACAACTGACTCACCGCTGTTTGCTTTTCTACGAGCTGTTGTTTTGCATCGAGGTGTTGTAACTGACAACCACCGCATACCTGATAATGTTGGCAAAAAGGAGTAATCCTATGCTCTGAGGCTGATAGCACTTTTTTACAATCAGCACTGGCAAAACGTGCCTTATCTTCTATCAACAGTGCTTTTACTTCTTCGCCCGGCAAAGCACCATTAACAAAACAAACTTTACTCCCTTGTTTTGCAACGCCTCGACCTTGATGATCCATAGCGGTGACAGACAGGGTTAGCATTTTTTGTGAAACGGATTTCTTTTTGGCTTTGAAAATCTGTGCCATTGGGCAACACCTTAATTATTGATAAAGCGGAAGTAAGTATATACTCTTAAACAACGATAATAATGATAACAACATTCTTTATGACTAAATTTGGCTTACGTGACTCAGTCTTAACTCTCACTTTAATACCGACTGTGATCATAGGCTTGTTGCTGGGCGGTTATTTTACAATAAATCGTTACATTGAGCTCGATGAAATTTTATATCAACAAGGTGTGACAATAATTGAGCCGCTGGCTATAGCGGTTGAACAACCCTTGCTCAAGCGTGATAAACCGCTATTAACACGCCTAGTTAGTCATACCCATAACAAGCACTCCCCTGCTATTCAATCAATTGCTATTTTTGATGAGAACAATGAGCTTGTCATTTTTAGTAAATATCAAAGTGAGTTCAAAGAGTTTATAACCGATAACTCAGCGTCACTAGACGGTATTATTGTCAAAAATTCAGAGCACTACTTAACGTTTAAAACTGCCATTGTTAATCATAGTCGCCAAGATTCGATTTGGAACCACCATAGTTACCAAGCTTCATTAGGAACTGTGGTTATCATGCTCAACAAACAACAGGCTATCATTGGTCAGCAACGCGCACTGCTTATAAGTGGCATTGTCATTATTTTAGCGTTAGTACTGGCGACTATTTTGGCATTTAGACTTACCCGTATGTTTGTTCAACCACTTAATAAGTTAGTACTTGCTACCGACAGGTTAATAGAAGGTAAAGTAGATACCGGTCTTGATAAGAAAATGTTTGGAGAGTTTGAGTTACTCAGAGAAGGCCTTAATACGATTTCGCAAACCATGGTCATGCAACGTGACGAAATGCAAAAACACATTGACCAAGCAACCTCTGATTACCGCGAAACACTCGAACAGTACGAAACCCAAAATATCCAGTTAAGTATCGCCAAAAAAGACGCGCAAGATGCTAACCGAGTAAAATCAGACTTCTTAGCCAAGATGAGTCATGAATTACGTACGCCTTTAAATGGTGTAATTGGTTTTACACGCCAGCTTTATAAAACCCCGCTAAATAAGCATCAAAAAGATTATCTTGATACCATTGAGCTGTCAGCCAACAGTTTATTGACCATTATTAGTGATATTTTGGACTTTTCTAAATTAGAAGCCGGTGCCATGGAGCTAGAATCAATGCAATTCCAGCTGCGTGACAATATCAATGAAGTTTTGACTTTATTGGCACCGAGCGCTCATGAAAAGCAACTTGAGCTATCAATTTTTATTCATCCACAAGTGCCTGATAACCTGACCGGTGACCCGACTCGCTTTAAACAAATCTTAATAAACCTGTTGAGTAACGCGATTAAATTTACTGAAAAAGGGTCGATTAAAGTGGATGTTGGCTACCGCTTGCTCGATGAAGAGCGCGCCTCAATTTTGGTCTCAGTGACTGATACTGGTGTAGGTATTCCTATGGATAAACAAGATGCGTTATTCACACCATTTGGCCAAGCAGACTCAAGTATTACTCGTAAATTTGGTGGTACTGGGCTTGGTTTAATCATCACTAAACATATTGTTGAAGCGATGAACGGTCGCATAACGCTTAACTCAGCTCCTGGCAATGGCACCTGCTTTACATTTAATGCGGTATTTAGAACGCCAAGCAATATAATTACCAGCGACTTACCTACTCAATCCTTAATAAATAAACGCGTGCTTTATTTAGAGCCACATGAGCACTCTCACCAAGCAACATTGTCGTTATTGAATGAATGGCAAATGAGGGTGACTGCGTGCACAGATGAAGAAAGTTTCTTAAACGAGATCAATAAAGATTTCAGCTATGACATCTGTATTATTGGTCATACTGCCACAATAGATGATATGCAGCAGCTGAAAAGCTACGTGAAAGCAGTTCGCCCTGCGACTGATTATTTATATATTATGCTCAATACTGTGTCACATAATATGCGTGAGGCATTTATTGGTAGTGGTGCTGATGCATGCCTTAGCAAGCCACTTAACCACCGTAAACTGTGTGAAATATTGGCTGCACCTTATCGCCTTGATCACCCAGTACATAATATTGAACAGGGTGACGAAAAGCTTTTACCACTTAAAGTGTTGGTCGTTGACGACAATGACGCTAACTTAAAGCTTATTTGTACCCTTCTTGAAGAAAAAATTGAGTTAATTGATACCGCCCATAATGGTTCTCAAGCCTACAGCTTAAGCAAAAGCCATAAATACGATTTAATATTTATGGATATTCAAATGCCAATCATGGATGGTATTACCGCTTGTAAGCTTATTCGCGAATCATCACTAAATGAAGATACACCTATCATTGCAGTTACAGCGCACGCTTTGGCGGGTGAAAAAGAACAACTTCTTAAAGATGGCTTTAAAGGTTACTTAACCAAGCCTATCGATGAAGATATGCTAAAACAAATCATCAGCGATCATAGCCCGCAATCACCTATTAATCGTGAACGAAGTAAAGCAGCTACCGTTCATTCGGAGCCACCATTTGAAAGCGCTCGTCTTGATTGGCAATTAGCACTACAACGCGCAGGCGGTAAAGAAGAACTAGCACTTGAAATGCTTAACATGCTATTACTGAGCGTGCCGGAGACCTTGCGCCTGCTCAATGAAGCTATAGAAAAAGAAGATTGTGAACATGTACTTAGCATAGTGCACAAATTCCATGGCGCATGTTGTTATACCGGCGTACCAAAACTAAAATCACTTGCCGAAACTCTCGAAACAGCATTAAAAGGCGATTGCGATTTAAATTACATCGAGCCTGAACTATTTGAGTTAATTGATGAGCTTAATAATTTATTAAGCGATGCAGGTATGGAAGAGCAATAAAAGTTAGAAAGAATCTCAAGGAAGATAAATGTTTTTTATTTCATTTTTTGTTTTTGTATCGCTATCGTTCGTATGGTGCATAGCTTGCCATAAAAGGCTTGCTGTGATGGCAAACGATTACGTAAAGAACAATTACGCAGAACAATGGCAAGAATACGAGAGTAAAGCCCAATTAATGAAGGTAAAACCTAACTCGATGGTTATTCATTCAATTAAGAAAGGTAACTTGTCGGCCGTAGATGATGGTGTTTTAAAAAGCTTTAAGAAAAAGCATCAATATTTAGTGGCCCTACTCTGTCTTTCGCCTTGGCTTTCTTCATTACTTGCACAATTTATTGTTTATCTGAGTAAATAAAAACGCGGTGGATATCACATCCACCGCGCTCAGTATTCAAACTTGCCAGCGCCTATAAAAGGGCGGCAGTTCAAAGCTTATACCAATTCGCTTAATTAAGTAGTCTATTTTGAGGCAATAAAACCTCGTAGATAGCGACAGGTTTAATCCCTCAAAATGATTAATATTATTGCGGATTAGTATTAAAGCCTTGCTTCAATCATTAGGCGTTTCATATCGCTTACTGCTTTTTCTAAACCATCAATCGCTGCACGGGCAATAATTGCATGACCAATGTTTAACTCATAAATTTCTGGCATTGCCGCAATGGGTTTTACATTGTGATAATGAAGACCATGGCCGGCATTAACGATTAAACCTAGGCTATCAGCATATTGTACGCCGCTACGAATACGTTCAAGCTCCGTGTGAAGCTCTTCGTCATTCTCAGCATCGGCATAAGCACCTGTGTGAATTTCAACGTAAGGAGCATTACACGCTTTTGCAGCATCAAGTTGCGCGTTGTCGGCATCAATAAATAACGAAACCTTAATTCCTGCTGCTGTCAGCTTTTCTGTTGCAGCTTTTACTTTTTCAAAGTTACCTACAACATCAAGGCCACCTTCTGTGGTGAGTTCTTCACGTTTTTCAGGCACTAAACACACATAAGCAGGTTTCACTTCAAGGGCGATGTCGATCATTTCATCGGTGACTGCAATCTCAAGATTCATACGTGTTTGAATCGTTTTTGCCATCACATATACGTCACGATCTTGAATATGACGACGGTCTTCACGCAAATGAATGGTGATACCATCTGCACCAGCATGCTCTGCAACAGCAGCGGCATGCGCAGGATCTGGGTAACTCGTGCTACGCGCTTGGCGTAAAGTGGCAATGTGATCAACGTTTACACCAAGAAGAATATCTTTCATTTTTTTACCTGTTTAAAACAACGATTCAAGGCTGAGTATCAGCCTACTTAATAAATAACTCACGACTTTTTAATGGCTTTTTACCAAGTAAAGGCTTGAGTAGGTATCGACTTAATTGCTTAGCCATATATAACACATCAGGGGCGCTAAAGTCATGAGCCGCTATGGCATTTAATTGCTTTCCTGAAAAGCCACTATGGGGGTCGTCATGCAACAAAAAACCGTATTCAGCAAAGTACTGATAATTTGCTGCATCGTTTATTTCATCCCCTTGCGCATCAACGCTAAAATCAACACCGTATCCTAGCATCTCTAGCAGTTGAAACTCATAAGAGCGCAGCACCGCTTGCAGGCTTTTAGTGGTCGATAACTCGTGTAAATGCTGTTTATAAAGATGATAAACACTTTCCATCGGCTCGTTGATTGGTACGATACGATTGGTTAATTCGTTCAAATAAAAACCACAATATAACTGGGTGCCAGTTAACATACTTTGCCCGCCATGGGGCTCAAAACGAGTGATGTATTTTAAATCAGACTTACCGCTGTATTGTACAAGCAGAGATTGGAAAGGTTGCAGTTGAGCTTTATGTTTAGTGGCCTGGCGACCACTAATACGAGCCAACATTCTCAGTTGACCAACGCCTTCTACCAGCATATCAAGCATAACTTGCGAGTCACTAAAAGGACGTCGATGCAGCAAGTATGCTGTGTAGAATTCGCTATCCATGGCGTGTAAGCTTTACTTAGTCTTCACCATAGCCAAGGCTACGTAGCGCACGTTCATCGTCAGCCCAACCAGATTTGACTTTTACCCAAAGTTCTAAAAACACTTTGTTATCAAGCATTTCTTCAAGGTCTTTACGCGCTTCACGACCGATAACTTTTAGCTTTTCGCCCTTGTTACCAATCACCATACGTTTTTGTGTTTCGCGCTCAACCAAGATAAGGCCATTGATTTGCCAAACACCATTATCGAGCCATTTAAACTGTTCTATTTCTACCGTGACAGAATAAGGTAACTCATCACCCATAAAACGCATCAGCTTTTCACGGATAACTTCTGCCGACATGAATCGCATAGAGCGATCTGTCACGTAGTCCTCAGGAAAATAAAATTCGCAAAGAGGAAGACGCTTAGTTACTTCAGCTTTGATTAGTTCAATATTTTTACCCTGCTTAGCAGAAACAGGAATAATACCAACAAAATCAAACTTTTCGCCCAAGAACTGCATGTGTGGCAGCACAAGATCGCGATCTTTTACTTGGTCGATTTTATTCATTACCAATAACACCGGACGACCACTTTGGCGTACTTTGTTAAGTACCATCTCATCGTCTTCGTTCCAGTGTGTTCCTTCAACCACAAAAATGATCAGTTCTACATCACCAATTGAACTTGATGCTGCTCTGTTCATTAAACGGTTAATGGCACGCTTTTCTTCTACGTGTAAACCCGGAGTGTCGACGTACACAGCTTGGTATTTACCTTCAGTATGAATACCCATAATACGGTGACGTGTAGTTTGCGGTTTACGCGAAGTAATCGACACCTTTTGCTCAACAATGTAGTTAAGTAAGGTCGATTTGCCCACATTTGGACGGCCTACAATGGCAATCATCCCGCAGTGTGTATCTAACTCTGCAGGTGATTTAGAGATTAAATCATCAAGATTCATTTTTAAGTATCTTTAAGGCTTTTTCAGCGGCTTTTTGCTCTGCTTTACGACGCGAGCTACCCACTGAGATAATGCTATCCATCCCTTCAACAATACATTCAACCGTGAATGTTTGATTGTGCGCTTGGCCCTTTGTATCAATAACAGTGTAGCCTGGTAACGATAGTTTGCGCGCTTGTAAGTATTCTTGAAGTAATGTTTTCGGGTCTTTTTGGTTCAAACCTGGCGAAATTGCATCAAGGCGAGACTCATACCAGCTTAAAATAAGCTCTCCACATTGTTCAATGTTTGAGTCTAAGAACACCGCGCCAATAATCGCTTCAACAGCATCAGCAAGGGTTGATTCGCGGCGAAAACCGCCACTTTTCAATTCACCTGGGCCTAAGCGTAAGTAATCGCCCAAGCCAAATTCTAGGCCAAATTCAGCCAAGGTTTGTCCACGCACTAAGGTAGAGCGCATACGGCTTAAATCACCTTCACGTGCTTTTGGAAATTTATTATAAAGCGCATTAGCAATCACAAAACTCAAAATTGAATCGCCCAAAAACTCTAAGCGTTCATTATGTTGACCTTTATGACTGCGATGCGTCATTGCCTGCTCAAGCAACGCTTGATCAGTAAATGTATAACCTATTTTATTGTATAACTCTGTTACGTTTTTTTTCATCGTTACTGAATATTACCTAGGCGTTCAAAACGAACACCAGTTGGAACCCAGCTTGGTAAAAAGTCATCTGGGCCATTTTCAAATTCAAAACTCATCCATATAAAGACGGCTTTACCAACCAAGTTTTCTTTTGGTACAAAGCCCCAAAAGCGACTGTCTTGGCTATTATCACGGTTATCACCCATCATAAAATAATGATCGGCAGGAACCACCCACTCATCTGAGCGAGTACCCGGCTGCTGATAATAACGGCCTTTCATTTCAGGCGCTTGCGGGTTAATCAAGATATTATGATTGACTGTGCTTAGACCTTCTTCTAAACGCACCAAATTCATTGAACCTTGTTTGAACTCATCGCTATTGAGGATTTCCATATCAATTTTATTGTATTCATTACACAGCAACTCACCCTGTTGCGTAGCACCTTCTTCACATTTTGGCTGAATATAAAGGTGCTTGTTGCGATAAACAATCTTATCGCCAGGTAGACCTATTGCTCGTTTAATATAATCAACACGCTCATCAAGTGGGTATTTAAATACAACAATATCACCACGCTCAGGCTCGTTTACATCAACTAGCTGACTGCGCCAAACTGGGTCTTTAATGCCATATGAGTACTTTTGAACAAGAATAAAGTCACCCACAAGTAAAGTTGGCATCATCGAACCAGATGGAATTTGAAACGGTTCAAAAATAAATGAGCGGAAGATGGTGATTGCCGCAATCATCGGAAAAATTGATTTAGCCGTTTCAGTAATACTTGGCTCAGGCGCAATTAATGCAGCGGTTTCTTCATCTAAATCACCACCTGCGGCATTTTGAGCAAGGGCAATTCGCTGTTGACGCTTCGGCGCAAACATAAAGTGGTCAATTAACCAAATTAAACCTGAGCCAAGTGTTAACAACACTAAGAAAATTGAAAAATAACCCGCCATGCATTAATTCCTATATCTACTTCTTATTATTTACCAACTTTAAGGATAGCTAAGAATGCATCTTGAGGAACTTCAACGTTACCTAATTGCTTCATTCGCTTTTTACCTTCTTTTTGCTTCTGTAGTAGCTTTTTCTTACGGCTCACGTCACCACCGTAACATTTTGCGATTACGTTTTTGCGTAATTGCTTAACTGTTGTACGTGCAATCACATGCTGACCAATCGCTGCTTGAATCGCAATATCAAACTGCTGACGTGGGATCAGATCTTTTAGCGCTTCCGCTAACTGGCGACCACGTGACTGCGCGATATCACGGTGCACAATAATAGCAAGTGCATCAACACGCTCACCATTAATTAGTACATCAACACGCACCATGTCTGAAGCTTGGAAATGCTTAAAGTTATAATCAAGTGATGCAAAACCACGACTTGTTGATTTTAACTTATCAAAGAAGTCCATTACTACTTCAGCCATCGGTAATTCGTACGTCACCGCAACTTGCTTACCATGGTAGCTCATTTTAGTTTGCATACCACGCTTTTCAACACAAAGTGTAATTACGTTACCTAAAAACTCTTGCGGAACTAAGATGTTAGCTTCAACAATTGGCTCACGGATTTCAATAATATTGTTTACCGGTGGTAGGTCAGACGGGTTATCTATTTGTTTAGTTCCGTCTTTTGTTTCTACTTCGTAGATTACTGTTGGCGCAGTAGTAATAAGATCAATGTCGTACTCTCGCTCAAGACGTTCTTGAATGATTTCCATGTGTAGCATACCCAAGAAACCACAACGGAAACCAAAACCAAGTGCCGTTGAGTTTTCTGGTTCGAAGAATAACGACGCATCGTTCAAGCTTAGTTTATCAAGCGCATCACGGAATGATTCATAATCATCTGATGAGATTGGGAACATACCAGCATAAACCTGCGGTTTAATGCGTTGGAAGCCAGGTAAACGCTCAGGGGCAGAATTACGTTGAAGCGTGATAGTATCACCAACTGGTGCACCGTGGATTTCTTTAATACCCGCAATAACAAAACCTACTTCACCGGTTTTTAAGATACCCGTGTTGGTTTGTTTTGGAGTGAAAATACCCACTTTATCTGCGATATGAACTTGCTCATTCGACATGATCTTAATTTTATCGCCAGAGCGTAATTCACCGTGTTTGATACGTACTAATGATACAACGCCTTGATATGGGTCAAACCATGAGTCAATGATAAGCGCTTGTAGTGGCTTATCTTTGTCACCTACCGGTGGCGGAATATCTTTAACAATAACTTCTAATACTTCTTCAATACCAATACCTGTTTTAGCACTACATTGCACTGCATCTAGAGCATCGATACCGATAATATCTTCAATTTCTTCAGCTACACGAAGAGGGTCGGCTTGCGGTAAGTCGATTTTATTTAGAACTGGAATAACTTCTAAGTCCATTTCGATTGCTGTGTAGCAGTTTGCTAATGTTTGTGCTTCAACACCTTGGCCCGCATCTACAACCAATAATGCACCTTCACAGGCTGCAAGTGAACGCGATACTTCGTATGTAAAGTCAACGTGTCCAGGGGTATCGATGAAGTTTAACTGGTATGTTTCGCCGTCTTTAGCTTTATAATTTAGTGTTACACTTTGCGCTTTGATGGTAATACCACGCTCACGCTCAATGTCCATTGAGTCTAACACCTGCTGCTGCATTTCACGGTCTGTTAAACCACCACAAACTTGGATAAGACGGTCTGAGAGAGTCGATTTACCATGGTCAATATGGGCGATGATCGAAAAATTACGGATATGCTTCATAAACTGGATTCTAAACTTCTATATAAATGGACTAAGTGTATAAAGCGACAATTTTACATTTAATTGGCTTTAATCACCATCTATTTGAGTGAAAGGAATAGTAATTGGGTGAATTTTTATTACTTTTATATCGTGCTTGAGGCTCTTAACCCTTGATTTTGCTATTGCATAGCCCGTTAAGCCACCAATCACGGCTGCTAAAATTTGCCAGCCCTCAGGTAATGAAAAAGCGGCAAAAGCGATTAAAGCAAATCCCAAACTGAATAAAAGTGGCAACATATACACAGCCATCGCATGTTTAACTAAATGACTATCATCAAGTGCTAAGGTCACTTTTTGACCGACTTTTAACTCAGAATCAAAGGTATAGGGGAAAGTTTTTTTGGCTGTTCCAAACAGTTTAGCGAATACTTGCGAGCCACATCGACCATTACAGCCGGCACAGGCCTGTTTTTGCTCTGCTTCTAAGTTCGCTGTCGTGCCTTTAACCGACACGACAGTGAGTGTTTGTTCAATCATAATTTAAAGAGGTCGCGCTACCGACTCAGCTATAGCTTTGGCTGTCATAGCGGGAATATTACCAACAACCGATACATCAAAGCCACCGCCATTGTGAACATAAACCGTCGTTGCACCCGATGATAGTGCACCACTGGCTCGTTTGCCTGGTAAAGGTCTTTGAATAAACACAGATACTTCCACAAAACCATCAGAGTATAAGTAATAGTCTGTTAGTTCATTATTTAAGTCTAATTTGTGGCGATCTGACTTTAACAATTTGAATCCATCTGGCAACCAGCCAATATTCCAATTATTGCCAGCACCTTCAGATGCATTTTCAATCTCAGTGGTTGGCATAGCAGCAGGAAAACTACGGTTTTGCATTTCAAGTAGCATTGGCGCTGGCTGCTCGGTCACACTTATGTGAGTTAACTGTAATTGCTCCAACATTTCACCTTTATGATCAACATAAGCAGACTTAAGTAGAAGCGATGACTCGGTATCAATCCAAATCCAGTAGTTAAATTTATGCTCATCTTTTGATTCAATACGCACTAACTGCGCTGAGCGACCTGCAATACGTCCTTTACCACCTAGCACAAAATCATAATGTGCACTTACGCGTTCAATATCTTTAAAAAGTACTTCAGGAATAGGCCCGGCAATAGTGTCGGTTTTAATAGTATAAGGCTGTGAGTGAGGCTCAAAATAAGTAACTTGTCCGTTAACTCTTGCCATCTCAAGTCCTGCACCATTAAGCAAGCTCAAATGTTCAAGCTCGATATCACCTTGTTTAGCATGCAACCAACGATAAGGTTCCATGGTTTGGCCTTTAACGACGACAAAAGATGCATCAAAGTTGCGGGTATGAACGGCATCAGCCATATTAAGTAATAATGCTTTGGCGGGGTTTTCATCACTGGCAAAAGCCGGAGCCATTAATGCCAGTGACAAAATAAAAGTAAACACTTTCATTTAATTAGTTTTTTTCCTCTTCTGCGTTTTCTGCAGTTTGTGAACTTTCCAGAGAATAGGCAACACGTGCTTGACGCTGATGCTCAAGAACTAATGCCCCTATACGCTGCTGTTGTAATTCACGTAAACCTTGCTCTGCGTTTTCAAGTGCAGGCTGCTCTGATGAATAGCTAACAGGTGACGCAACCCCCGTTAAAGGTGTTGTTTGTAAAAGTGGAATGTCACTTTCTGGTGATTCGGTGTTCTGCGGCAATGTTTGTACGCCCACAATCGCAAACATAGCAACACTTGCAGCAATTGCCACTTGGGCAGATGGACGACGCCAATTAAATGCTACAACGTTATCTGTGCCTGTTGCCGCCACGATTTCTTCGCTTTTTGGTGCTGTTGTTTTATTCGCGAAATCAGCGTAAACAGGTTCTTGCTCAAGTGATTCTGCCACTGCGTCTGCAATGTCGAAATTAAAAGCGTTATTATTTGCCTCAGCACGCATTACGTCACCGATCATCGCGTAACGACCAAATGTTGCTACATCGTCGTTAGTAATCGCTTGATCAGTTAACTGCTGCTCGCCGTCAAGTAACGCGGACAATTGCTCATTATCCAACTTGTTAACGTCTGCTTTTGTCATACTAAGACTCACCTATTAATGGATTCAATTTATTATCAATCGCCTCACGGGCACGAAATATACGCGAGCGTACCGTTCCCACAGGGCAATCCATAACCACGGCTATTTCTTCATAGCTCATCCCTTCAATTTCACGAAGGGTTATCGCGGTCTTCAGATCTTCAGGCAAACTATCAATCGTATTAAAAATTACAGCACGTACTTCGTCACTTAATAACAGGTTTTCAGGTGATGCGTTAGAGCGCATAGCATCTGCACTGTCATAAAATTCGGCTTCTTCAGCATCAACATCGTTTGCGGGGGGCTTTCGGCCCTGCGCAACCAAGTAATTTTTAGCACAATTTACGGCGATACGGTATAACCAAGTATAAAAGGCGCTATCACCTCTAAAGTTAGGTAGAGCTCGATACGCTTTAATAAACGCCTCTTGCGCGACATCAGCGACATCACCTTGGTTCGACACATAACGTGAAATCAAACCCGCAATTTTGTTCTGATATTTTCTAACTAATAGGTTGAAGGCGTTTTTATCTCCTTGCTGGACCCTTTTAACTAACGCTAAATCCAAATCCTGCTCGCTCATTCGAGCCGGTACTCCTCTGTTTGATTCTTGCTTGCTATTCATATACTCGCCATTGTTTACACAAACTCTGACTGCAGCATGAATATAAAAGTTCAGTTTAAAATGATTTTTTTATAAAATAGCATGCAAATAAATTGAGTCATACCGATCTTATTACACAATAAGTTCAAATACTGCTGTTAAATCAACGGGTACATAAGTTCACTGTGAATTAAATAAATTTAAACAAACAGCCTAAAGTAGACTGTTTATGTGACCTAAAACCTAATAAGATTGGTATAACATATTAAAATGACTAATAGTGCTACTGCAAATATGGTACATATACGTATACCACATAAAAAAATATTTGCTCAAACTTTTGGCACTACTAGCCGAGCATTGTAACCGCAAAGACCACAGACATGAACCAAAATAAACATCACATTACTGATGTCGCTATCATTGGCAGCGGCGCCGCTGGCCTTTCTCTTGCTTTATCTCTTGCTAACCATTGCAAGGTCACTGTACTAAGTAAAGGTGCACTGACTGAAGGGTCAACCTTATATGCACAAGGTGGCATTGCCGCGGTATTTGATAAAAAGAATGACAGCATTGAATCTCATGTTGAAGATACACTCGATGCGGGTGGTGGTTTATGTGACCGAGATGCGGTGCATTACACTGCAAGCAATGCTAAGACGTGTTTGAAATGGCTAATCGAACAAGGTGTGCCTTTTGATATGGAGTTTGACTCAAAAGGTAAAGAGCGCTTTCATTTAACTCGTGAGGGTGGCCACAGTCATCGCCGTATTTTACACGCTGCAGATGCCACTGGTCGCGCAGTGCAAACAACTTTAATTAGCCAAGTACAAGCCCATCAAAACATTACCTTGCTAGAAAACTATAATGCGATTGATTTAATCAGTGATAAGAGTCTAGGTAAAAAGGGCAAACATATTCATGGTTTATATGTATGGAACTGTGAAGAGAAAAAAGTCGAAACAATTTCAGCCAAATTCGTTGCACTTGCCACTGGTGGAGCCAGCAAAGTTTATCTATATACTTCTAATCCTGATGTATCAAGTGGCGATGGTATTGCCATGGCATGGCGTGCGGGGTGTCGGGTTGCCAATATGGAATTTAACCAATTCCACCCAACTAGTTTATATCACCCAGAGCTACAAAACTTTTTGATTACCGAAGCAATGCGTGGTGAAGGTGCATATTTAAAACGCCCCGATGGCACCCGTTTTATGAAAGATTTTGATGAGCGTGAAGAGCTTGCTCCTCGCGATATCGTGGCTCGTGCTATCGATTTTGAAATGAAACGCCTTGGTGCGAACTGTGTCTATCTTGATATTAGCCACAAAGACAAAGACTTTATCATTGAGCACTTCCCTACCATCTATGCAAAATGTTTAAGTGTGGGCTTAGATATTACTAAAGAAGCCATTCCAGTGGTTCCGGCTGCACACTATACATGTGGTGGGGTGATGACTGACTTTAATGGCCGCACAGATTTAGACAACCTTTATGCTGTTGGCGAAGTCGCTTACACAGGCTTACACGGTGCTAATCGCATGGCGAGTAACTCGTTACTTGAGTGTATTGTGTTTGCCCATGCCGCAGCGAAAGACATTTTAAGTAAAATCGATGCAAGCCCAGCCCTTGAAGCCCTCCCACTATGGGATGAAAGCCGCGTCACTAATTCAGATGAAGAAATCGTCATCACTCATAACTGGCATGAACTAAGATTATTTATGTGGGATTACGTGGGGATTGTACGCTCAACTAAACGCTTAGAGCGTGCCCTTCACCGTGTGGAGTTACTACAACAAGAAATTCACGACTACTACGCTAACTTCAGAGTGTCTAATAACTTATTAGAGCTTAGAAATCTCGTACAAGTAGCTGAGCTGATAATTCGCAGTGCCCTTGAGCGTAAAGAAAGCCGTGGTTTACACTACACTATTGATTACCCAGAACAAAACGACAATCCAACACCAACAATACTGACCCCTAAGTCGGTTCCTGCACTGCAATAACAGCACGTTTCAAACGCGAAAAATACACGTCTTCTACACTGGCTGCTGAAATAATCAGCCAGTGTGACTGATAAAACCCCTCAAGCCTGAGCACTACGTAGTTTGCAAAGATATAACTTTTCGGACTTATCTCGCCTTGCAATTGAATGTTGTCACTCACAAATCTTAACTGTGAGTATTCTAAAATAACTGTGCCGTTTTCAGGATGTGCTTGTTTTGCTTTTTTAAAACTAATAATTCCTGCAATCAGGCTAGATGAAATAGCAAATATTTGTGTTATCAAGGAATGGGCGGTAAGAAAGAACGCGATAGCAAGAAAACAAAAAAAGACCACAAATGGTTTGTGGTCTAGTTTATTATTTTTAACGACAAACCTATACACGAACTCGGTCTAAAATTAACGAGACCATAGTGTTTAGTTCTGGATCTTTACACTCTTCATGCCCCATGAACCATGCAAACAAATCAGGATCATCGCTCTCAAGTAAGCGTTGAAATACAGCTTGCTGCTCTTTGCTAAGTGAGTCAAACGCTTCTTCAACGAATGGCATGAATAAAACATCAAGTTCCAACATACCGCGACGGCATGCCCAACGAATACGTTCTTTACTGTGAATTTCAGTCATTTTAAACCTCGTACTTATTTGTCTGCAGTTTAACAAATTGCCATCGAATAAACAGCTATTTAAATTGCTACCCTAACTAAGTTATCATTACCTCTCATTCATATCGTAAAGAAGGTTTTTATGTCGACTGTTTACGCATGTCCTTTATCTTATTCGCTTATCAGCCTAACTGGCAAAGATAAGCTGTCTTACCTTCACGGACAAATTACACAAGATATCAATAAGCTCAACAAAGATAACTTTTTATGGGCTGGACACTGTAATGCCAAAGGCAAACTTTGGGGTGTGTTTAGACTTTTTGAGCATCAAGATAGCTACTACCTTGTGGGCACAAAACCTGAAGTTGAGCAGTCACTGGTAGAGTTAAAAAAATATGCGGTATTTTCCCAAGTAGACATTCAGCAAAGTGAAAAACCGCTTATTGGCCTAATTGGTGATGACCTTAATAATACACTTAAATCACTCAACATTGAGTTTGATGAGGAACACAGTGCCGTTGACTTTGCTGGCGGTAAAGCATTAAAACTTGCTGATAACCGTGTTCTACTGATGGTCAATAACGACTTTTGTTTACCAGACGAAGTCACGGCCCTTGATGATGATGCACGTTGGCAACTAGCTGCAATTGCAGCTGGTGAGCCATCTTTAAATAGCGACGCCATTGGCGAATACGTACCACAAATGGTGAACCTACAAGCACTAGGCGGTATCAGCTTTAGAAAAGGTTGTTATACAGGCCAAGAAACAGTCGCTCGCATGAAATATCTGGGCAAAAATAAACGCGCTATGTATATCGTTGCAGGCACAGCCGAAGGTCAACTTGATGAGCTTGAGCTCGAAACCAAGATGGGCGAGAATTGGCGTCGTGCAGGCAAGCTAATTAGCCAAAGTTATAATCAAGATACGCAAACATTAATGGGCCTTGTTGTGCTGCCAAACGACAATGAGGCAGGCCAAGTGTTGCGTGCTAAACACCTCCCTCAGGTTGAGCTATCAATTCAAGCTCTGCCTTACTCTCTCGAAGATGAATAAATAGGAAAGACTATGATCGTAGCAGCAAACAAAGTGGTAAAAATGCATTATTCAGTATTGGATAATAACAAAAACACTATCGACAACTCTTTCGATGGTGAACCACTGGTGTTTATCGTGGGCACTGGCTACCTAATTCCAGGCCTAGAGGATGCGCTACTAGGTAAAGAAGCCGGTGACACATTTAGCGTAACTGTAGAACCAGAGCAAGGCTATGGTGAACGTCATGATGACTTGATGCAAGCTGTGCCTAAGTCGATGTTCGAAGGAATGGAAATCGAAGTTGGTATGCAGTTTCGTGCGACAACGGATGCCGGTGATCAATCTGTAATGATCATCGAAATCCAAGATGAAGATGTGATTGTAGATGGTAACCACCCTCTTTCAGGCATCACTCTACATTTTGATGTTGAAGTACTTGAAGTACGCGATGCAACAGAAGAAGAGTTGGCACATGGTCATGTGCACGGTGAAGGCGGTTGTGGTCACAGCCACTAGGCCATTACTAAAAAAGCGCCGAGGGCGCTTTTTTTTATATCTGCTGTGTGCTTATTCGACTACTTCTTCTGTATCCACAGAAGCGTCTGTCACAGGTTCTGCAACATGTTCTTTAAGCGCAGCCAGTAAACCTTCTTGGTCGTTGGTTCCTAAGCGATACTTTGTACCGTCTTTCATAGCAAGCTCTACTGCACTGAATCCAGAGACACTGTAAACCCACCCATCATGTGTAATACGCAGGCCTATGCCATGTCGAAATGAGTTACTTACTGCCCGAACAGATTCAATCTCATCAAAGGTAACTGTTTTACCAAATACACCCGGACCGAATGCCCAGCTTACGTTTTTATCACTCACCTTAATGGTTAAACCATGAAACAAAAAGGCCACCAGCACTAAGATAGCACTAAACACCATGAGTGGAATATCTGCACCAATTAAATTCCATGCTAAGGCAATAAAGCCGCCAATCCAGCCTAAAATAACAAAAATAAAAATAGCGTACTGCTTATGTTGATACATACTGAGATATTCTCTTAAAAGCTATAAACAAAGGTCGCACTCAGCTCAGAATCGTACTTGAGCTTTTCTTCTTCCGGTTTTGAGTTATAGCGATACATATAAGTAAATTTGAGTGATACATCACCCATAATTTTGCTGATCAATGAGGTTTCTGATTTTAAACGCGAGTTTAATCCCGACAACGATTGTTCATAACTGACGTCTTGATTAAAGCGAGTGCGAGCAGAAACCGTACGCTCCCACTGCAATGCCATTCGAAGTAAGTAACCTGTTTTTGTTTCATCTTCTTCTGTGGCTGTCTCTTGATCTGCCACTGAGCGATACAAACCGGGTCCTACGTCAATATCCACCTTATTTTTACTACCTTGATAAATACGATTTCCGTATCCTGTCGCAACGGTGCTTTTAAACTCTAGACCACTAAATTTGTCTCGTTCGTAATCACTATAAATAAAGAATGATTCGTTTTTGACATTCAGCTTGTAGTTGCCTTGCCCAGATACAAAGATACGATCCGCAGACACTTCTTCAGTTCCTGTTTCATCGTTACGATCGCGCTTATACAGGGTGTCGAGCTTAAATTGATTACGCCACTTTTCAAAGTCTTGATAAAGGTTACCTTTAAGTTTGAAGCTGGTTGAATCTGTATTACCACGACTAACCATAAAGCCAAACTCAATATCACCATAAAGCAACTCACCTTTATGAATTTTATGGATCTCTTCTTCTGATAATTGCCCGTATTCATGAAAGTCTTCAAACGGATCAACAGCAAAAGCCTGCCAACTACTAACGAGCATGGCGGCTAAGATAATTCGTTTTAGGGTATTAAAACAATTAAAAGTAGAGTCAAACATCAGCTGGCGCGTTATTCGCTATCTTTCCAAAGTATGTGGCAAAACGGAGCATCTTTATCTCGGCTAATTAAAATCTTGGCGAATAAAATATCTTGGTTTTCAAATTCAAGTCCAACTAAGACTTGTACAAACAGCTCAGGTTCAATTTCTAGTGCAACAAATTCTTGCCACTGCTCATCAGGCTCACCTTCTTCAATGAAACCTAACTCTTCTCTGTGTTCATTAAAGTCAGCAATATCCTGCTCGTTCAAATTATCAGGTGCTAACTCTAAAAAGATATCATATGCCTGATGTGTTACTTCTTCTTCACTATATAAACGTGGACCTGCCATTGTTCAAACCCTCTGCGCATTCGGATTGCGTTAATCGGAATATGATAACAAACCTATTTTCTTTTTTGCCAAAAAAAAAGCCAGGTTACCCTGACTTTTTTGTTATTTTTTATCAATTATTAATCGTGAGCTGACTCACCCTTGATTTTTTCGCGCATAGATTGCACTAAAGTATAAAATAGCGGCACTAATAAAGTACCAAAAATTGTGGCGGCTAGCATACCAAACAACACTGTGATACCAAGTGAAATTCGGCTTCCTGCCCCTGCCCCACTGGCAAATACCAGCGGTAGTACACCAAGCACAAACGATAATGCCGTCATCAGTACAGCTCTAAAACGTAACTTGGCTGCATTTAATGCCGCTTCAAATATAGTTTTTCCTGCAGCCCGCTCTTCCATAGCAAATTCAACAATCAAGATGGCAGTTTTGGTTGAAAGACCAATTAGCAGCACTAACCCCACCTGTGCATAAATGTTGTTTTCCATACCAATTACGTACAGCGCAAGCATGGCACCAAATAGCGCCAGCGGTACCGCAGCAATAACCGAGAAAGGAATTGTCCAACTTTCGTATTGCGCTACTAAGAATAAGTAAACAAATACCACTGCTAAGCCGAACAAAATCGGAGCCATGTTACCGGCTTCAATTTCTTGCTTCGATTGGCCTGCCCATTCGTATACATAGCCCGTTGGCAATTGTTCAGCCAACTCTTGCATTACTTTAATAGCATCACCACTTGCATAACCCGCCGCTGGTTGTCCGCTAATGCTTGCACTACGATATAAGTTAAAGTGCGTTAAACTTGTAGGGCCAAGAATTGGCTCAAGTTTAGCGAGTGTTGTGAGCGGCACCATGGCACCTTCATCATTTCGTACATAGTAATACTGCAAGTCTGTTGGGTTCTGTCTAAATTGGCTTTCTGCCTGCATGATCACTCGGTAAGTACGGCTAAATTGATTAAAGTCATTAATATATAATGAGCCTAATTGCGCTTGTAGCGTCAAGAAAATATCACTCAATGCGACCCCTTGTGCTTTCGCCTTATTACGGTCTACCTCTAATAAGTACTGTGGCACATTAGCCCTAAAGGTACTGTATACATTAGAAAGTTCTGGTCGCTGGTTTGCTTCATAAACAAGGCCATTTAACACTTGAGCAAGCTCTGCTGGCTCACGCCCTTCACTGTCTTGTAATCTAAACTCAAAGCCTGCACTAGTGCCAAGCCCGGGTATTGAAGGGGGGTTAAATGCCATGATTTGCGCATCTGGCATTGCCCAGAACTGCCCCATCAAGCGGGTTAAAACCGAACGTAAGCCAAGCTCAGGACTCGTTCTCTCTTCCCAATCTTTGAGTACCACGATACCCAAAGCGTTGTTTGAACCTGCACCACCAAGTAATGAAAAACCAGAAACCGCAATAAAATCGGTTGCAGCTGGTTCATTTTTCACAATATCGCCCAACTTGTGCATCACATCTTGGGTACGGCCACTTGCTGCAGCATCTGGAAGTTGCACATCTACAAACAAGAAGCCTTGATCTTCTGCTGGTACAAAGCCCGTAGGAACGGTTTTCACCAACCACCCAGCAGCTGCAAAAATAACCACGGCAAACAGTGCCATTCTTGCTGTACGTTTTAGGATAAAGTTAATAACTTTTCTGTAACCATTGGTTGAGCGCGTAATGATGTTTTCAAATGGTGCTAACCATTTAATAGGCTTCATGGCTTTTTCATTAAGCAGTAATGCACATAATGCAGGACTCAAGGTTAATGCATTAACGGAGGAAATAAGCACTGCAAACGAAATCGTGACCGAAAATTGCTTATAAAGCTCACCCGTTATCCCTGGCATAAAACCAACAGGCACAAACACCGCAAGCAGCACTAAGGTCGTTGCCACTATCGGCCCTGATACTTGCTCCATCGCCTTTGTGACCGCTTCTTTTATTGGTAGCTTTTCTTCTTTTAGTATCCGTTCAACGTTTTCTATAACAATGATGGCATCATCAACAACAATACCTATTGCGAGTACCAAGCCAAATAAAGTGATCAGGTTAATGGAATAACCCATCATCATCATAAAAGCAAAAGTACCCACTAAAGATACTGGAATAGCGACAGTTGGAATAAGCGTTGCGCGCCAGTTTTGTAAGAATAAAAAAACCACTAAAATAACCAAGCCAACGGCTTGAACCAGAGTAACCACCACTTCTTCGATTGAACGGTTAATAAATTCTGTGGTGTCATAAGGAATCGAATACTTCACACCATCGGGCAATTGTTTTGCAAGCTCTTCCATTCGTGCTTTAACATCGTTAGCTACTTGCGTCGCATTCGCTTCAGTCAATTGGTAAATTACAATAAACGCGGTGTCTTGCTGGTTTAACTTTGCGGTGGTGCTATAACTTGCCGCCCCCAGTTCAATGCGCGCAATATCGTTCAAGCGCACAAAGTTACCGTCTTTATTTGAGCGAATTATAGTTTGACCAAACTCTTCTGGGGTTTTCAAGCGCCCTCTTGCTTGAATCGAGTATTCAAATTGCTGACTAGGAGCCGATGGCGCAGCACCTAATTTACCTGCGGCTACAATAGTATTTTGTTCTTGCAATGCAGCCCGCACTTCAGCCACAGTTAAACCAAGCGAAGCCATACGATCTGGGCGTAACCACAAGCGCATTGAATAGGTTTGCTCCCCCATAACTTCAGCAGAAGCAACCCCGTTAATACGCCCTAACGGTTCAGTTAAGTAGTTAGTTGCGTAATTGCTCAAGAAGATTGCGTCAATATTTTCCTTATCAGAGTAAAGGTTAATACCGAGCAACATTGAACTAGACTTTTTCTTAACCGATACACCTTGGCGCTTCACTTCCTCAGGTAAACCTGACTCCGCCAGTGCAACTCGGTTTTGAACATTAACTTGAGCAATATCAGTATCTGTACCGACCTTAAAGTACACCGTAATATTCGCGGTGCCATTGTTCGATGAAGTGGATTCTATGTACATCATATCTTCAACCCCATTGACTTGCTCTTCAATGGGTCGCACAACAGACTCTTCAACGATCTGCGCACTTGCACCTGGGTAGCTGGCAGATATCTGCACTTGTGGTGGTGTTATTTGCGGGTACATATTCACTGGCAATAATGACATTGAAATCAACCCCGCGATGGTAATAACAATCGATATTACCAAGGCAAACTTAGGACGAGATATAAATGTTTTACTGATCATATCTCACTCCTAAGAGTTAGCTTTGCTAGTGATGGTGCCCGTTGTCGGATCGACTTGCTTTTCTACCGGTTTAACCTCAGCGCCTTGACGCACTTTTTGTAAACCTTCAATAATGACTTTTTCACCAGCCTCTAAGCCTGACTCAACAACCCACATAGCATTAATGCGTCGACCTAATTGAACAATGCGCATAGCAACTTTGTTTTGATCATCAACAACAAGTACAAATTTCCCTTGTTGATTTTCCTGCACAGCGACTTGTGGGATCAGCGCTAATTCTTTTTTATTTGTGCTTTCAACAATTAAGGTTACAAATAAGCCTGGCATCACGATCCCCTCAGGATTATCGAACGCAGCTCTTAGCTCTACAGTGCCAGTGTTTTGATTAATTTTTGTATCTGCAAAATCAAGCACACCTTTATTTGGGAATGTTGAATTGTTAGGAAGTTTAAGAGTTAAATCGATAGGTACATCTTGCGGGTTGCTCTCACTAGTTTGATGCTCTTGACGATAACTAATGTAGTCTCCCTCTTCCACCTGAAAACTAACATAGATAGGGTCAACATCTGTCAATTCAGCAAGCTCATTTGATGATGGGCCAACAATATTCCCTACATCGTAATTTACTTTACCAATGCGCCCTGTAAATGGAGCATGTATTTCGGTGTAGCTTAAATTTAATTCTGCTTTTTCAAGTTCAGCTTCAGTTGCCTTAACTGCTGCTGTAGCTTGTTCGAAATTAGTGGTTAATTTATCTAGATCAGACTGAGAGATAAACCCTTCAGAAGCGACTTCTCGGCCGCGTTTTAAATCGCGTTCAGCTGAACTTGCTGCTGCAATTTTACTTTTTAGATCGGCTTTTACTTTAGCCACTGTCGAGCGATATTCAGACGGGTCAATACGCAGCAGCAACTGGTCTTTCTCAACAGTAGAGCCTTCATCGAAGTGACGTTCTATTAACTCACCTTCTACACGAGCTCTAATTTTTACTTCTTGAAACGCTTCGGTTCGTGCTACAAATTCACGATAGTTGCCGATTTCTTTTGTAGAGACATTAAACACAGAAACAGCCGGTGGCGGCGTAGCTTGTTGTTGTGCTTTATCATCTGAACAGCCAACCAATGTGGTTGTTAATGCGACAGAAATTGCAGCAAAAGCCAAAGAACGAGATGATTGTTTAGTTATGCGAGCTGTTTTGCGCATCAGCATATATATACTCCTTGTAGCGCGACTTAAAGCTAAGTCTAGTCGTGTCATGGGATTTTGCGAAAGTATCTAACTAATCACAAAATCAAACTAGCTATGAACTAGCATCTTTGTTTTAAAAATATACACCAATTTGTAACTAAATATATGACAAGGTTACCCATTTTTGGAAAATATAATGATTCCTTGCGACACATCAGCAATTCTTTACTTAGTTGTAATTAGCTCGTAAGCTCTAACAAACAGGTCAGAGGAGTTACCATGATAAAACTAGAAATAAAACAACAGGTCGCATGGGTAAGCCTTGCTCGTCCCGAGAAACAAAATGCACTCAGTTTTGCCATGTTTGTCGAACTTGCAAACGTAATCAAAAAAATTAAACGCGATCGCAGTTTACGTGCGGTGGTTATCTCTGGCGAAGGCGAACACTTTTGCTCTGGACTGGATGTTGCTGCGGTGATGAAAAAGCCGAGTAATATCATCAAGCTGTTATTCAAGTGGTTACCAGGAAACCAAAACTTAGCGCAAAAAGTGGTGTTAGGGTGGCAAGACTTAAGTATTCCGGTGATTGCAAAAGTAACCGGACACTGCTTTGGTGGCGGTATGCAAATCGCACTCGGTGCTGATTATCGCATCGTCGATAAAAACGCTAAATTAGCGATTATGGAAGCGCGTTGGGGCCTGTGTCCTGATATGGGGGCAAACGTAGTACTTGCAGGCTTAATGAAGCGCGACCAAGCACTTTGGTTAGCAAGTCATGCAGAGCCTATATCAGCTGAAGACGCTAAAGAATATGGCTTGGTTACGCAACTGACTGATGATGTCGATAAACAAACCGATGCTGTCCTTGAAACCATAATTGCCCGCTCGCCAGATACGCTTGCTGCAATTAAGCGAATTACTCAGCAAAGCTACCGCTCACAGCAGCGTAAAATCCTCGCTAAAGAAACCTGGAGTCAAATTCGCTTACTGATGAATCCTAATACCAAAAAGGCGATTGCGAAGGCAAAAGGTGCAGAGGATATCCAGTATAATAATGCCAAATCATGGTAAGCTAAAGTCGCATAGTACAACTGACAAGGGTATGATGTAGTTGTACTTTATTCGCAATTATTCACAATCATGAAATACCTTATCAGTAGTGCCATCATTCTTGCTTGTTTAGCCATTGCTAAATATTTAACGGCTTTGTTTGCAAGCACATTCCCTGCACCATTACTTGGCATGGTTTTATTACTCATTCTTCTTTTAACAGGCTTAGTTAAAGAGCAAGATTTAAAACCCTCAGCGACCCCATTACTGAACTTTATGCCGCTGTTTTTTATTCCTGCAGGCGTCGGTATTATTGAGCATTTAGGAGTTATTAACGAACACTGGTTACTCCTTCTTACCGTGTTTATTATTGTTCCCCTGACGAGCATTATTCTCATAGGCTCACTATTCGCCTACTTTAAGGGGCGCGAAAATGACAGTTAGTTTATGGTGGTTGAGCATTCCTTTAACTGTTTGCCTTTTCTTGGTTTTACGTTTTTTAAACGCTAAAACGCAACATGCAATCAGCAAAGCTTTAACTAACCCAGTGTGCTGGGCAATCGTGTTAGTTTCTGCGCTGTTAGTGGCACTAAAACTCCCATATGAGCCTTTTGCCAAGCACAGTAAAGTTTTAAGTTGGTTTTTAGAGCCTGCTATCGTAGCTTTAGCATTACCGCTTTATCAGCAATTTATACATGTCAAAAAAAACCTGTTATTGATTCTTATTAGTTGTAGCTTAGGTGTGATCAATGCAACAGTGGTTGCTTCATTTATTTGTTATTTATTCGATGCGCCTGCACAGCTAAGCGCCTCACTCGCTAGTCTATCGGTCACTACGCCAATAACGTTACTTGTTACAGATGCTCTTGGTGGTATTCCCTCTTTGGCAGCAGCTATGGTGATATTCATTGGTGTGCTGGGAGCCATATTTGGTAATTTGATTTTCTCGCTGATAAATATCCGCAATGCGCAAGCAAAAGGTGTCGCAATCGGCACGGCTTGTCATGCAATAGGCACTGCATCATTAATTGTAGAGCAATCTAAAGCGGGGGCATTTGCCTCAGTGGCAATGGCATTAAGTGCATTACTGAGCGCTATAATAGTGCCGCTACTCTATCCTGTTATGCAATATGTTCTGGTATAGTCAGCATTAGCAGTAACCTTGTTAGGAAAACATATGATTGAGTCTGAAATACAACAAGTCGAGAAATACTACAATCTGATCATGGAATATTTGGTCACCTACAGCATGCAAATTTTAGGTGCCATCTTAATTCTATTTATTGGCTTATGGATAGCGCAAAAAGTGTCGAATATGGTTGCAGGTCTAATGCAACGTCACAATATCGATATTACCCTCACCAACTTTGTCAGTAATGTCATCAAAGTATTACTGATCATCATGTTCTTGGTTATTGCCCTTGGCAAAATTGGCATTAGCGTGACCCCTTTTGTCGCAGCGATTGGTGCCGCATCACTAGGTGCTGGTTTGGCGTTACAAGGCATGCTGTCAAACTATGGTGCAGGCCTTGCGATTATTGCAACAAGGCCTTTTGTTGTGGGTGATACTATCGAAGTAAAAGGTGTCAGTGGGCAAGTTAAAACCATTGAGCTTGGTCACACAATTCTAATAAACGAAGAAAAAGTCGAAATCACCATTCCTAACAAACATATTGTTGGTGAGATTTTACATAACTCGTTTAGCTATTCATTAGTTAAAGGTGAAATAGACATCGCTTATGATGCCAATGCTGATCTCGCTATTGAGCTTATCGAAAAAGTGTTAGACGAGCATGAGCTAGTTAGTGACGCTCCTCATGCACAAGTTGGTATTGAGCGCTTTGCCGACAGCGGTGTTACCTTGAGTTATCGTTATTGGGTGCCAACCACCAAAATTATTGAGACCAAATTAGCGGTCAACCGCAATGTATTTAAAGCAATTCAAGGGGCGGATATCGAAATACCATTCCCGCAACGGATTGTTACCCTCAATCAAAATAATGAAGAAGGCGCTTAATAGCGCCTTTTTTGCAGCTCGTCGACAGAGATTGTGTTTGTTCAAAAGATTGTAGTACAATTTGAATGATAACAATTACTATCATCAATTAACGTCGGGCTATTTTTACCATGAGTAAACGTCTTTGGTTCCAACTGCATGGTTGGTTTTCGCTTCCTGTATGGGTGCTATTTTGCTTTATTTGTGTCACAGGCACTGTGTCTGTGATAAGCCATGAGCTCACTTGGCTCACCAATAGTGAGGCACGTGCAAACAATCCTAACGACTTACCAGCATTGGGGGTTGATGAAGTTATTAATAGCGTTGAAAAAGCCTACCCAACCGCCGATGTGATGAGTGTGCTCACTTACGAGCCTTACCTGGTTAATGCGGTTATTTTCACTGATACCGATAAGCCATACGCGGTAGCCTACGTCAATCAATACACAGGTGAAGTACAAGCAGTTAATACAACAATATCGTTTATCGAGTTTATGCGTACCCTGCACGGCTGGCTGTTCTTCCCTTGGCAAGAAGGTTACAGCGTTGGGTACTACCTCGTCAGCGCCATGGCTTTTGTCATTTTAGGTGCTCTAGTAACAGGCTTGGTGATTTATAAAAACTTTTGGCGTGCCTTTAGCCAGCCAAAACTGCGTTTTAACCAAGGCAAAAAAACCTTTCTAAAAGATTTACATACCCTAAGTGGCGTTTGGTCAATTTGGTTTATGGCAGTAATGGCACTCACAGGCCTGTGGTATTTGGTGCAAGCCATCTTGTGGCATAACGAAATAGACATAGAAGAGCACGCGCCGCTGGTGGCTGTGTCAACTTTACCTGCGGATAAACAAACACCGCCTACCGATTTAACAGCGGCATTGGCACTTACCAAAGAAAAATACCCAGATTTCAAACCTAGCTATGTGATGCTACCAGAGCATAACCGTGGCATGTTTAATATCATGGGCAGTGGCGATACTATTTTCTACGATAACTACGCCTACTCAACGTCAATCAATCCTTGGACTGGCGAAATCGCAGCAAGTAAAAGCCCAGAAACCATGTCGGGAATTCTTACCCTCTCGCATATCGCTGATCCACTGCATTATGGTAATATTGGCGGTCTGTGGACAAAAGTTATTTGGTTTATCTTTGGTTTGATTTTAACTGGTATGTCAATCACGGGCTTTATGATGTATGCCGCAAAATTAGTAAATAACAAACCTGTAAAAGCGCGCCAAGCTGCGCCAGTAAATAACGTTCAGGAGGCAAATTAATGGCTCGTTTACAAGCAACTTGGTGGCAACGTAAAAAGTATATTTTGCATGCTGTAGTACTGGCTTTACCTGTTTGGTTTATTTATCAATCATTGAACCCTCAGTTTCCTGCACTTTGGCAAAAGCAACAAGCAGGCGAATTTAAAATCGCTCCAATGCCGCTAAATGAAGATGCTCCTTACTCACACCACAACGAATACGTTAAAGACTTCTTTATTGCTTTTAATCAAGGTGACATAAGCAATATTCGTCAGGCGTATTTAAATATTGGTCAGTCACCTTTGCCACTGGCAGAGTTTGCAAAAGATGAAGAAGGCATAATGCATGGCACCAATCACGGTCAGCATGCCCACGCGATAGCCCCTAAAACTATCTCAGCAGATGATAAACTGTGGATCACCATACAAACTTGGCAAGGCCAACTGCATACCCTTAAATGGGATATTCCCAGTCAGTTTATTACTCAATAACATCCGAAAAGCCACTGACTAAGTGGCTTTTTTGTATCTCAGCTAAACACTCAAGTCCCTTCCTAAATAGTTAAAGGTAAAATTTTTGTTAATTTTATTACCGAAAAACTTTACAAAGATAATAATATAATAAAGTATTATAAATGGTTTGCATTTACACCAATGCTCTTAATTGGGTTACTCGCTGTAGATCAAACCTAATCCAAGGAACAGAACACACAAGGAAAGCTCAATAACAATGATTTGGAGACACTATGATACTTTCAAAAAAAGCGCTCGCTGCGCTTAGCTTGGCAACAACCCTCATACTGCCCAGTGCTTATGCGCTTGATAATGGCGTATATACAATTAAATCAAAGTACAGTGCTAAGTTTGTTGAAGTAGAAAGCGCGCAAACCAATGATGGTGCAAATGTTAGTCAGTGGGCTGACACTAATCACGACACCCAGCGCTGGTTAATTACCAATGTTGGTGGTAATAATTATTCAGTTATTAACCTGAACAGCGGTAAGGCCCTAGAAGTATATGAGTGGTCAACAGCCAATGGTGGCAATATTGTACAGTACGAATATGCAAATCTCGCCAACCAACACTGGCAAATAAATGATGAAGGAAGCGGCTATTACAGCTTTATTAATGATCACAGTGGTAAAGCGCTCGACTTATATGAATTTAATGGCAACGATGGCGCAAATATTAGTCAGTGGAGCTACAACGGCAGCGATGCACAGCAGTGGCAGCTAACCAAGCTTGCTAATGTTGAATCAACCCCTTGGGATCCATCCACAACCAATGGCGCTGCAGATCACTGGCCACTGACTGGTAATTTAGTCACTCATGATCCAACCCTTGGCTATGAAAATGGCACTTGGTGGGTTTTTCAAACAGGTCCTGGTATTTACGGTAAATATTCAAGCAACGGTGTAGATTGGAATGATGCGCAACCAATTTTCTCAAATGGTTTAAGCTGGTGGAGTAACTATGTGCCAGATCATGATGGAATTGATGTCTGGGCGCCTGAATTAAAAAGCTACAATGGTCGTAGCTGGCTTTATTATTCGATTTCGACCTTTGGTTCACGTGTTAGCGCTATTGGCCTTACCTCAGCAAGTAGTGTGGCAGCCGGTGATTGGCGTGATGATGGTTTAGTCATTAACACGACCAATAGCAATAATTATAACGCCATTGACCCTGATCTGGTGGTAGCAAAAGATGGTGCACCTTGGCTTGCCTTTGGTTCATGGAATTCGGGTATTAAACTAACGCGTATTAACCCAATGACCATGAAACCATTTGGTCAAATCTACTCTTTAGCAAGTCGCTCTGGTGGCATCGAAGCACCTACCATAGTGTATCGCCAAGGCTATTACTATTTGTTTGTTTCAGTTGGCAAATGCTGTGATGGCACGAATAGTACTTACCGTATTGCGTATGGTCGCTCTAGTGACATCCGCGGCCCATACCTAGATAAAAATGGCACCGACATGTTAGCCAGCGGCGGGAGCATTCTTGATGCGGGTAATAGCCAATGGGTAGGTCCAGGTGGACAAGACATTTTAAATACCGATGTGATTGTTCGTCATGCCTATGATGCAGGTGATAATGGTACCCCTAAATTGCTCATCAGCACCCTGAATTGGGATGCGAATGGTTGGCCTAAATACTAGTTCTCCCCACTAAGCGCGTGCAAGCGCGCTTTTTACAATCTATCTAATATACTGCGAATAAAGTCAGAATTAAGAATCTGAGTTACTGCCCCGCTACACCACAAATAGGCACGTTGAACCGGGTAACCTTTAAAAATCCAACGCTTACGCACATGATTAAAGTCGTGCAAATAATCAGCCTTTGCTTGCGGTAACGAGTCTTTGGCTAACTTATGCCATGCTTTATAAACCCCACTCATATCGGCACCACGCATAAAACGCTGCAACCAGCGCGGAAAGCGTGCAAAGCGAATCGCTGACTGAAAATCAATAATGTAAGGCTTGCCGTCTTTTGAACAAATAACATTACCTAAATTACGTAAGTCGAGGTGCACCACGCCGCGGCGATGCATTTTTGCTACCAAACGCTCAAATTCTTTAAAGAACTCACTCGGTAAATGCTGCTGTTGCAAGGCAAGCTGGCGAAGTGGCGTGCCTTCAATAAAATCATAAGCAATGGCAATCGATGACAAGCGGCAAAAGTTATCAACCACTCCGTCTACGTCTTGCAGGCGTGCCAGCCCCTTGTACTCTTGATTGATAAAAAGCGGCGCGATGGTTTTTCTTACCCACCATGGGCTGTGCTGAAAGTCTTTAATAATTAAGTCAAATTGCGCGTCTTTATAACGATAAACAATGGCATTGGCAAAACGGCCTGTGTGAACAACCGACAAACCTTCTGGGTTAAATTGATGAGCTGGAAATTGAGCGTGAAGCTGTGCAAGCAAAGATGATTCGAACATAACAACCCGGACTTGTTAAAATTAAATGCCTAGGCAACTATATTATCAAAATGCGCTAACAGCGACAACGTACCGCTTATAGAAATTTATGCTTTTAAATTATGAATTGCTCTAAACAACAAGCTAGCAAGTTGCTTTTGCTCGTCATCAGAGAAGCCTGTGAGTGCTTTGCGATAGATATCATTCACGGTTGGTAAAATCTCCGGATAGAGCTGTTGGCCTTTTTCAGTCAGGTATAAAAGAGTTGAACGGCGATCTTCAACTGACTGCTTTTTAGCAACTAAGCCCTTATCTTCTAAACGAGAAAGTAATCTACTCATGGCACCACGGTCATACACCATGTGCTCACACAGCTCAGCCAAGGTATTTACTTTGCCACGCGCAAGTAGCACAACCACTATGTATTGAGCCGACGTTAGCTCTTTATCCTCTAAAGCATCATCAAGATGAGTCACCAGGTTTGAACGCAAATAAGAGACTAAACGACCTAAGTCTTGCACTGGGTCTAAATCTTCAATACAGCACTGGCCAATTGATGCAGGTTCTTTCATATTTCCTCTAAAGCGATTAATAGCAATTCATAGACAGTTAATCGGCAAAATAATTCAATCCTATTAGATTGCTTCAATGGCTATGAATAGTGTAGCGTGAAGAAGCGTACTAACTGTCGGGGGCGTTATGCTAACTAAACAACATATTATCAAGTATTTATCTCTTACAATACTGCTACTTCTTTGTTGGCTAGAGCATTATAACCATTTCATCATGCGCTTTATCGACAGCGCCCTTGTGCAATCAACCCTAGTGTACGCATCATCTCGTACAGTTAACGCTGCTATATCGCTGTTGCAATCAGCCGAAGTGGGCATTGGTATTGCGAGTATTCAACCTGCACAATTACTCGACCCGGTGAATGACTTAGCAGAATACATGTCAGATGCCATGCGCCTCGCTATCGGCTCATTATTTTTACAACGCATTTTATACACTATTTCTTCTGGGGTTATTTTTAGCAGTGTATTTACTGTTTCGGTCGTCGCTTACTTTATTTGTGAATGGCGTAACTATTTACCTAACTTGCGCCATAAAATTATGGCGAGCCTTATTTTAATTCGTTTTTTAGTGCCGGCAGTGGTGCTGACAACAGGCCTTGTTAGCCAGATATTCTTAGATGAGCAAATAAACCAGCAAAGTGAGCAGGTGAGCGAAAAAGTCGAGACGGTGAATAGCAGTGCAAATAATACCTCTGCCCTATCTGCCAAGCTAAAGGCCGAGGTCGATAGTAAAAAGCAAACCATCTTCGACAAGCTCTCGCTATTAAATGAGCAGCAGATTAAGAACCACCAGCAAGCGACAGAACTCAAAGTTAAGCTGGCAGAGGTAGATACCCAAATAGCAGCAATTCAAGCTACCCGCAGCTTGTCTGAACGACTGACTTTTACTGAACTTGAACAAGCAAAACCGCTACTCGATAAAAAACAGCAATTAACAGCGCAGTTTAATGCGGTGCTAAACCAGCAAAAACAGCTAAACCAAAACAAAGACGCCTTAAACGAACAACTAGAAAACCTAAATGCTTCATTCAACCAAGACCAATCGTCGCAGGTGAGTAAAATTATAGACACCGTCACCTCTGGCATAGGCAACATGGTAGCTGCCGTCGAAGACTTATTTATCGACTTTTTGAATATCTTGTCTCTGCTGATTTTAAAGCTGCTAATAATGCCGTTAATATTTTTATACTTATTCAACAAAGCCTTTAAGGCCATTTGGCAGCGCCGCTTTATGGACGTAGTAATGCAAACAAAACAACTGGCTGTTAATCGCTGATATTTCAGCTAAAGTTATAAACCTAACTCGTTTTTAAAGGATATAAGTATGACTGAGCAACGCCATAACCACATTCCCCAAGAAGCTTTCGATTGGTACGATGAATACGCCCATGGCTTAATGGACCGTCGCACCTTTATGAAAAAACTAGGGGGTTTAGCTGCCCTTGGCTACTCAATGGCAATGCTAAGTAGCGCTTTATTGCCAAACTATGCATTAGCTGAGCAAGTGTCCTTTAATGACCCTGATATCAAAGCCAGCTATAAAACCTTTGACTCGTTTAAAGGTCACGGCGAAGGTAAAGGTTATTTAGTCGAACCCGCTAATTTAACGGGCAAGTTCCCAATAGTTTTAGTGATCCACGAAAACAGAGGCTTAAACCCTTACATTAAAGATGTTGCTCGCCGCCTTGCCAAAGCCGGTTTTATTGCCTTTGCGCCAGATGCATTACACCCTCTTGGTGGCTACCCTGGCAATGACGATGAAGGCCGCGCCATGCAGCGCTCTATGGATAAACAAAAAATCCAACAAGACTTTATAGCCGCAGCAGAATACATAAAAAGACACCCAAATAGTAACGGCAAACTTGGTGCGGTAGGCTTTTGCTTTGGTGGTTATATGGTTAACTACTTAGCAGCTGTTGATAGCAAATTAATTGATGCGGGCGTGCCTTATTACGGCACTCCGGCTGTTAAAGAACTCAGACAAAACATCAAAGCTCCACTACTTGTACACTTAGCCGAGCTTGATAACCGCGTTAATGCAACTTGGCCTGAATACGAGAGCGATTTAAAAGCGCATCAAGTGCCTTACACTATGCACATGTATGAAAAAGCAAACCATGGCTTTCATAACGACTCTACCTCTCGTTATGATGAAAAACAGGCAGAGCTTTCATGGCAGCGCACATTGGCGTTTTTCAATGAGCAATTGATTTAAACAGAGCAATTTCATACACTCTCGAAAAAATTTTAGGCTAGAAAAAAGATGGAATCGCAAGTCAGTTATCGCTTTGACTCACAGCAAACCGCCAATCGGTTTTTAAACAAGCTTAAGCACTGGTCAGTGGCTAAAGTTACTGCGAGTCTTTGCCAAGGGGGTTATGGCGTAAAAATACGCTACGAAGTCGATACCAGTGGCTTTGATTACACTCTTGCAGAGCTTGATGATTTAGCGATGCAACACGAAGGCGAAGAGATTTAACTTTCAGATTCTAGGCATAAAAAAACGGCTAACCAAGGTTAGCCGTTTTTTTATTAAAGCAGTGCTTACAAATCAAAGCTACGCGAAATAGACGCGACAATTCGCTCGTCTGCGTACTCAGAATCAATACTGGTATTCTCACCTGCAATTTCAATATCAAACCCTGCATAGCTCGTTTGATACGCTAAACGATAATGCTTATATGACTTATCGCTGCCATCCCAACTAAACTTATCGCCATCTAATGAATTAGATACATCAAAGCTGGCACGAATTGCATGATTTGGCGCTACTTCAAATGTGTGCGCTACCATGTAAATTAAATGGCCTGCGCCAGTACCAAAATAGTCCCAAGTATACCAAAAATTAAGCTCTACTTGCCCAATGCTGCTGGCATAACCAAATTTCGAATACACCTCTGGGTAGTTGCCATCGCTTGAGTAATCTTCACCATGGTATGAGTAGTAAGCAATACCATAATCAACACTAAGGGCATCCGTTAACTCAGCATAGTTACCAAAATACGCATCCCATTCAATGTCAGTGCCATCGCCAAAATCTACATTTGAAGCCCAAGTACCTACATACATACCTGAATCTGCAAAGGCATAATCTAAGCTGCCTTGAATCGCTGGGTCATTCATGGTTTGGCTGACACCATTGAAGGTGTAATCTGATGCCAATGTAAGCGTAGTAGATAAGTCAGCCATGGCTGATGTCGATAGTAATGCCAATGGCAACACTGCTGCTAATACTGTTTGTCTTGTTGTCATGTTGGTTTCCCTTAGCTAACTGTTTCTATTTTTGTGTAATCTAATTTATTGTCTTTTGGTGAACCTTCGATATTTTTCACTGTTTTTAACTTGCTGTAGCCAATAAAGGCAGCACAGCCGAAAAATAACGCAATAACTAGCGCGCCAACCCATTGGATCTGTAAAAAGTCGAACTTAAACAGCAGGGTTAATAACGAAAGCGCCACCACATTTAAGACAATATAATTAACCTTACCAAAACGTTTCACCGTTAAGTTTAGGTTATCTGTGTATAAACGGATCAAAGAATCAAGTGAGTTGATCACAAACACCACACCAACAAACACCATAGCGATGTTTTTCAAGCCTGCTGTTGCAATACCCGCTTCATGGTATTGATACAAAACACTAAACCAGATAGCGATTGGAATAGACGGGAAAATCAACATAGCCGCCAGCACTTGATAAGTTTTTAAGCCACCCACAAAGCGCGAGGTAAATTGACCAATCATAATACTCCAAGCAAACCACCAAAACAGGTAGAAGGCATGGTAATCATTTAGTGGTAATACAAACTCATTGATGTTGCCAAAGTAACCACCGATCAACGTAAGGTTATCAACAAATGCTGATGTTTGTGCATCAGACCCAACAAAGGCACCGAACCACATAAATGTGATTAAAGCGATAAACAACCAAGTAGTCGAAATACTTAAAAAGCGTACATACTTAATGTCTGTGCTTGAATACACAGCAAAACAAATCGCTGCAAACACCATTAAGTAGAATGTCGGAATAATTGACTCGCCATCACCGAGCGAAGGTAAATACCAAGGCAAATTCGACAGCAGTAAAAATGCAGTAAATGCGCATGTCCCAATAATAACAACGTTATTAATTAGTTTTACCAAAGCAATTTCAAAGAACTTTACTTTGGGTTCTATTACACAGAAATAAAAGCACGTAAGGAAATAAAATCCCCAGATCAAGAAGCCCCAAAAACCAAATTCAATGGCTAGTGGATTGGCAAACGCATACTCTGGGCTTGCTTTTATGTCTGCATAACCTGCAAACTCTGTCAGTGGAAACATAATCAAGCCAACATCTAGGCCTGATGTAAATAAAATTGCAATGAACGTAAACGTTCTAACCGGTGTGACGCCAACACACCTTACCGTACCCCATTTAAATAAAATAACTACAATTGCTAACAGGGTAAAAATGATGCCAGCACTAAGCCAAAAGGTCATAGTTACCCCCCCAAAATAAGTAATAATACTTCATTGTTTCTCCCATTTTATTCCTCGCATTAACGCACCACAAACAACTCGTGATGCGCGCCACTGCAAGCCCCACAGTCGAAACTGCGGGTGGCCTTATTAGATCTCCGAACTACGCTGCGTTGATTGCCATTGTTTTTCCATAGCAACATCTGCAGTTGATGCCGATAACAAAGGCTTACCTAAAATGTGGTCAGCCGCTTTTTCTGCCACCATAATGGTTGGCGCATTTAAATTACCGTTTGGAACGGTTGGGAAGATAGACGAATCCACCACCCGTAAACCTTCGATACCGTGTACTTGAGTTTGTGAGTTAACCACGGCCATCTCGTCTTCACCCATCTTGCACGAACATGACGGATGGTAAGCACTCTCAACCGCTTGACGAACAAAAGCATCGATTTCTTCATCGCTTTGAACATCTTTACCTGGTTGAATTTCATCATCGCGGTACTCATCAAACGCACGCTGTTCAATAATCTCACGAGTTAGACGTACGCAAGCTCTAAAGCCTTCAATGTCATCTTTGTGCTGTAAGTAGTTAAATTGGATCTTAGGCGCAACCTGTGGATCCGCCGATTTAATTGTCACCGCACCACGGCTTTTTGGTTTGTTATGCCCAACATGAACTTGGAAACCATGACCATCAAAGGCACTTTTACCGTCGTAACGAATTGCAGCTGGTAAAAAGTGATACTGAATATCTGGCCATTCAACACCCGGTTTTGAACGAATAAATGCACATGATTCAAAGTGATTCGTTGCCCCTAAACCTGAGCGGTTTAATAACCAACGAGCACCAATTAGTCCTTTTGAAACAAGACCTAACTTGCCGTTTAAAGTAATTGGTTGCTTACACTTATATTGGAAATAAAACTCCAAGTGATCTTGTAAGTTTTGGCCAACACCTGGTAAGTGATGTTTAACCTCAACACCCGCTTCGCTCAGGATGTCTTTATCACCAATACCTGATAATTGCAGAATATGCGGTGACCCAATTGGTCCCGCACTTAAAATAACGTCTTTAGCTGCAAATGCTTGTTGCTTAGAGCCAGATACTGAAAACTCAACACCAACGGCTTTTTTGCCTTCTAGCAATACTTTTTCAGCTAAGGCACCGGTGACTAGCGTTAGGTTTTTACGTGACTTAACTGGGTCTAAATACTCACGGCTGGCTGAGCTTCTTACACCGTCTTTAACTGTCATATGCATTGGCCCAAAACCTTCTTGCTGGGCTGCATTGTAGTCATCAGTGTGCGCATAACCTGCTTGTTGGCCCGCTTTGATAAAGGCTTTATAAAGCGGGTTAGCCATTTCATTACCGTTATTAACCCCTAATGGGCCGTTATCGCCACGGTAGTTGTTACCACCTAAATAGAATGATTCAGCACGTTTAAAATACGGTAAACAAGCTTGGTAATCCCAGCCATTAGCACCATGTTGCTGCCACTCATCAAAATCTTTGGCATGACCACGTACATACACCATGCCGTTAATAGATGATGAGCCACCTAACACTTTACCGCGTGGGCAGTGCATTTGACGGTTATCTAAATACGGCTCTGGCTCGGTATGAAATTGCCATGCATATTTGTCAGTATTCATCGGGATCGATAGTGCAGTAGGCATCTTTATAAAAATGCTTTTATCGCTACCACCCGTTTCAAGTAATAACACCTTATTAGAAGGGTCTGCTGATAGTCGGTTTGCCAACACGCAGCCTGCTGAGCCAGCACCGACTATGATGTAATCATAGTTCTGTGTACTCATTAAAATGGACTCTCTATATTGCTCATACCCACATAAATCGATTTAGTTTGGGTATAGTGATCTAAAGTTTCGATACCGTTTTCACGGCCGATACCTGATTGCTTGTAACCACCTACTGGCATTTCAGCAGGTGAATTACCATAGCTGTTTATCCAACAAATACCGGCTTGTAATTGATGGATTACGCGGTGTGCGCGCTGAATATCTTTAGTGAACACGCCTGCGGCTAAGCCTAGGTGCGTATCGTTTGCACGCTGAATAACGTCATCTTCATCATCAAACACCAACACACTCATTACTGGGCCAAAGATCTCTTCTTTAACTATGGTCATGTCGTCTTTACAGTCGACAAAAACGGTCGGCTCCACAAAGTAACCGTTTGGTGCAGATGCAGGTGACAGCGCCTTACCGCCGGTTAGCAAGGTTGCGCCTTCTTGAATACCTTTATCGATATAGCCAAGTACAAGCTCTTGATGCTTTTTAGAGATAAGCGCCCCTAAATTCACCTCAGGATCCATTGGATCGCCAGCAATAATATTTTGCTCAGTGCGTGTTTTCAGCTCATCAATAAACTGCTGATAAACATTTTTGTGCACATAAATGCGCGTACAGTTAGTGCAGATTTCGCCTTGCGTATAAAAATTACCTAGCATTGCCGCACTAACAGCTTGTGATACATCGGCATCATCAAATACTAATAACGGCGACTTACCGCCAAGCTCCATGGTCACATCTTTCAGTGAGCCGGCAGCGCTTGCCATCACTTTTTTGCCTGTGCCCACTTCACCAGTGAACGACACTTTTTCAATATTTGGGTTTGCTGTTAACCATTGCCCTACTTCAGCAGCGCCTTGCACAACGTTAAATACGCCAGCAGGTACACCCGCTTCGATGAAAATCTCTGCAAGTTTAATTGCGCCAAGTGGTGTTTCTTCTGAAGGTTTGAAAATAACCGCATTACCCGCAGCCAGTGCCGGGCCTGATTTCCAACAAGCAATTTGCAGAGGGTAGTTCCATGCACCAATACCGGCACAAATACCAAGAGGCTCTTTACGTGTGTAGTAAAAGTCATTACCAACCATTTGTTGCTGACCCACTTGTGCAGGCGCAAGACCAGCAAAATACTCAATTACATCGGCGCCAGTTTCAACATCAACACACTCAGCTTCTTGCCATGGCTTACCCGTATCAAGTACTTCAACTTTTGCCAGTTCATCATTACGTTCGCGTAAGATTGCAACGGCTTTTAATAAAATGCGGCTACGCTCAATTGGCGTCATTGCAGACCACGCTGCAAAGCCTTGTTTTACGCTTTCGATTGCCGCGTTTTGAATAAACTCATCGGCGATTTCAACGTGATAAATTACTTCATCCGTTGCAGGGTTCTTTACTGCAAAAGTATCGCCAGTTTGATTTTTCAAAAAGTGGCCATTTATAAAATTTTCGTAAACAGGTGTGGTCATTTTAGGCTCCATACTGTTTTATCAGTGAACGAATGTAGTCTTTTACTAATTGCTCACAATGTTCGAATTGATCATGGTCTGACTTACTTAATACGGCTCTTAGCCATAAACCATCGATCATGGCTGCACTTAACTCAGCAGCTAAGTTGGCATCGCTATCGCTCATTAACTGTTTGAATGAGCTTAATAAATTACTAAATAAACGTTTACTATTTACGTTTTGTAAGCGATGCAACTGGGCGTCGTGCATTGAATGCGCCCAAAAGCTCAACCAAGTTTTGGTGTTATTGCTTTGCTGCTGAATGCGCGAAAAGTTTGCTTCAACGATAAACATTAATCGTTGCTCTGGGCTAGTTTGCGGCGTTACTTGATTCATCAGAGCTTGCTTTAAGCTGGTCAATAAATAACGCACAGTGGCTTCAATTAAGCCCTGCTTGCCACCAAAATAATGACTGATAATGCCAGACGATAAGCCTGCCTTTTTACTAATGCTATTTATGGTGGTGCCTTGCAAACCAAGCTCTGCAACCGACTCTATTGTGGCGTCAATTAACTGCTGACGACGAACAGGTTCCATTCCAACTTTCGGCATAATTTTTTATTGATTGAGCGTTCAATTAAAATAAAGGTTAAGGTAATCAGCATGGCAATTCAAGGTTGACAAATTGTAAACAGCCGCAAAGCTACACTCGTAAATTAAGCTAACCCACTGTTCTTACGTTTATTATTCGATATATAAAAAAGTTTTAAATTTATTCAAAATAAAGCCTAAAAGTATTAATTTAGGCTGAAATGCGGAAACAATAGAAAATTTATTGCGGGGGTATTTTTAATAAAAAAGCGCTTATAAAAGCGCTCGTGTTAAAGCAAAGTTCATTCGTGGTATTTACGAATAACCGCTATTTTGCCATCTTCTATTTCGAGCACATCCATAATGGTTTGCGTGTATTCAATTTCTTGCTGGTTTTGTGGGTGTATGCCTTTAGCATGATGGGTATAACGTAAGGCAATGGCAGAATCATTAAAAATAAAGGTATCGAGTAAATTTGCTTGGTATTCAGTGTGCGCACCAAGGTAAAAAGTCATGCCTTTACGCATCATGGCTTTACCATCTGGTTCTCTTGAATCATCGGTTTGATAAGGTAAGTGTTGATTTGCTACATCGTCAGTTAATAAAGCTAAAAAAGCTTCTAACTCTTTTTTAGTCGCATTAGGTGCTTGTGTTGCAACCATGGTATTAAAGTACTGCTGTGCTAATGCTGTGAGCTCTGGGTTAGCTTGCTTTGCTTGGCTGCTAAATGTGCTTAGCAAGCAAATAGCTAGAAAATAAAGGGGCTTCATCGTTATTCCTTGTGGTTTTAGTTAATGACTAATAATCAAACTACAAACCTAAAATAACGACAAAGCACCGAACTATCAACAATTTAGTTTTAAGCTGTTTGTGGCTTTGGGGTCTCGCGTTTATCTAAATAACCGCTGTATCGTGTTGCAATTAGCGCCGCTAAACTGATGATAGCGCCAATCCAAGCAGTGTCTTGCAATGAGTAGTTTTCCACGACAATGCCACCTAACACTGAGCCCAGCGCAATACCGATATTAAACGCAGCAATGTTTAACCCAGAGGCCACATCGACGGCATTGGGTGTAAACTTTTCGGCAAGTTTAACCACATAAACTTGTAGCCCAGGCACATTACCAAACGCAAATGCCCCCCAAACGAGTATGGTCAGTACCGCAGCCACTTTAGATTGCATGGTAAAGGTCAGCACCAACAGCACAATACTCAAAGCACTAAAGATAATTGTCAGCGCACTAATGGGGCCTTTTTTATCGGCTAACTTACCGCCGTAGATGTTACCAACAGCAACCGATACCCCATATACCAGCATGATTAAGCTAATAGTGGCTGATGCAAATCCAGTTTGCTGCTCTAAAATGGGCGCTAAATAGGTAAAAGCAGTAAATGTGCCGCCATAACCAAGTATGGTCATCAAATACACCAGTAAAAGCCTAGGTTGCACCATTACTTTTAATTGCTCACTCAAAGTAGCCGGTTTACTTTGCTTTAAGTTGCTCGGAATTAAAAATGCGCTACCAATGAGTGCAATTAAGCCCAGTAAAGACACCACTAAAAAGGTCGCTCGCCAACCAAAGTGCTGACCAATCCAAGTCCCTAATGGCACACCGGTTACCAATGCAACCGTTAAACCTGTAAACATAATCGCAATAGCACTGGCTTCTTTATCTTTACTGACAAGCCCTGTTGCGATGGTTGAACCAATTGAGAAAAATACCCCATGGGCAAGGCCAGTTAGAATCCTTGCTGTGATCAAACTGCCATAACTAGGTGCTTGCCAAGCCAGTAAATTACCGATTACAAATAGGCTCATTAAGCTAAGTAGTACATGTTTTCGATTCCAGCGTCCGGTAAGCGCAGTTAATACTGGCGCCCCCACCGCAACACCTAATGCGTACAAGCTTACAAGTAGCCCGGCACTCGGTAACGAAACCGCTAAATCATCAGCGATAGTTGGCACTAAGCCGACAATCACAAACTCAGTGGTGCCTATGGCAAACGCACTGAGAGTTAACGCAAGTAATGCTATTGGCATCACATATCCTCTGTTTAATTTTGAAAGTGCGGCTATTGTGGCTAAAATTAAATTTGCAAAAAATAGCAGTAGTTACAAAATACTTTTGTCAAAAATGAAAAGGTAAAACCATGAGCGTGATCTCCAACACCCAAGATTTAGAAGCATTTATTAGCGTGGTTGACACCGGCGGGTTCTCAAGTGCAGCCAATGCCTTAGATGAGCAAGTTGCAAAAATATCACGGGCGGTAACTCGGCTCGAAAAATCCTTAAACGTTACCTTATTCAACCGCACCACAAGGCGCATTGAGCTGACCGAAGAAGGTCAGTTATTTTTAGGCTATGCTAGAGAAGCACTGAGTCAGCTTGCACAAGGCGAAGAAGCCTTAAAGCTTCTACACTGCGCCCCATCAGGAAAATTAAGAGTCGATGCTGCAAGTCCTTTTGTGTTTCACCAATTAGCACCACACTTAAAAGCCTTTAACCAAGCTTATCCTGACATAAAACTTGAGATCACCAGCCACGACAACATTATCGATTTACTTGAGCATAAAACCGATATTGCTATTCGTATTGGCGAGCTTGCTGACTCAAACTTGCATGCGCGCACTTTGGGAGTTAGCAAACTACAGCTCGTTGCCAGCCCTGATTATTTAAAAGCGGCACCGCCATTAAACGAGCTAACCGACTTAGCCTCGCACCAGCTTATTGGTTTTACCGATGCGCCGCATTTAAATCACTGGCCGCTAACCACGCCTTTAGACCTAAAATTTTCAATCAGTGCATCAAGTGGTGAAACTGTGCGCCAGCTTTGTATTCAAGGTCACGGCATTACCTTGTTGTCGGAATTTATGATCAACGAAGATTTAAAAGCAGGCCGTTTAGTAAAAGTGCTCGAAGGCGAAGTACTAAGCCCTAATCGCCGCGAAAAAGTGCATGCGGTGTATTATCAAAACAGCGGTGTGTCATCACGAGTATTAGCGTTTTTAGACTTTATAGCACCCAGGTTAACGCTGTAGTTTTTTGCATTTTTAACAAAAGTGTTTTGTGATTACTGGCATTAATTTCATAAATAATTTTCGTTATGCTGAAAGCATATTCGCTTTCAAGGAGCCGTAATGAACAAATTATTCGATACTGTACAACTTGCCGGTCACACACTAAAAAACCGCATTGTTATGCCACCGATGACCCGCTCTCGCTCATCACAACCGGGTGATATCGCCAATGAGTTAATGGCCGACTACTATGCACAGCGTGCCAGCGCCGGCTTAATTATTAGCGAAGGTACACAAATATCAGCCCTAGGAAAGGGTTATGCTTGGACACCGGGTATTTATACTGCCGAGCAAATTGCTGGCTGGAAAAAAGTAACCGACAAAGTTCATCAAGCTGGTGGCATTATGTTTGCCCAGCTTTGGCATGTTGGCCGAGTATCTCACCCAAGTAACACAGGTGGCGAGCAACCAATTGCGCCATCAGCGATTGCAGCTAAAGACGTTAAAGTTTTTATTGATGAAGATGACAAACCCGATTTTGTTGCCACAGCACAGCCACGAGCAATGAGCCATGACGACATCAAACAGGTTATAAACGAATACCGTCAAGCTGCCCGTAATGCTGTAGATGCAGGGTTTGATGGTATTGAACTTCACGCTGCCAATGGTTACTTAATTAATCAATTTATTGATTCAGAGTCGAACCAACGCACTGATGAATACGGCGGCAGTTTAGAAAACCGCTTACGCTTTTTACAACAAGTGGCACAAGCGGTATGTGATGAAATTGGCGCTGAGCGTGTTGGCGTTCGCCTTGCTCCACTCACAACCCTTAATGGGACGGTCGATGATAACCCGTTCGAAACCTATATTGGCGCAGCAAAAGTACTCAATGACCTTAACGTTGCTTATCTGCACATTGCAGAAGCTGATTGGGATGATGCGCCTTTAATGGAGCAAAGTTTTAAGCAAGCTCTGCGTGAAAACTATGCCGGATTAATGATTTATGCAGGCAAATACACTGGCGAGAAAGCAGAGCAAGCATTGGCCGCAGGCTGGGCTGATTTAATTGGTTTTGGTCGCCCGTTTGTTGCCAACCCAGATCTGCCAGCGCGCATTGAACAAGGCATTAAACTGGCTCAGCATGATCCAGATACCCTATTTGGAGGCGGTGCTAAAGGCTACACTGACTACCCTTTAGCAACGTAAAAACGCGCTAAAAAAGGTGGCTCGTCAACCAATAGCTCAATACAATAAAGCTGATGTTGGCGAGCGCTCTTAACAACCATGGAGCAGAGCTAAACTGTATTTGGCTGTACTTGCTTACTAATACCAAAGCGCCCATCACAGTAAACCAAGGAGTAAAAAAGAATAGTGGCTTTAACTTCACTAAACTCACTGCTAAATCGTGCAGCGCACCACTGACAGCAAAAGTAACAACAACCGCACACCAAACCGGCATAATGTCATTGCAAGGCTTCATCACATAACGAGATAGATAATAGCTCCACACCGGATTCCAATATCGCCAAAACAGATAAAACGAGCTAGCACCCAGCGAGCGTGTCAGCATATTGCGCAACGAATCTTTATGCCCAAGAGGCACACCTGTACGTTTTTTAACGTATTGAGCAAGGGTAATAGCTTCAGACACCGGCTTTCTCTTTTTATTAATGAGTCAATTAGACTACTAAACAGCCAACAAAAGAGAAACCAAAACAAGGCTAGAAATTGTAACGGTTTATTTTATTCGTATTGGTTTTGCTCAGATAGATAGCTGGTAATCACCCATTACTTCTGCTATCAACATTAGAGGGACACCAATGAAAACTCCATTATCATTGATTTGCTACTGAGTGGAACATTGAAAGTGTACCCTAATGGAGTATACTATGATTTATAAAACAAAGGATTTTGTTTCGCGCACGAAAAAAGAAAGTTTGTCTGATATTGATTTAATAAACGCTTGCAAAGAGATGTCAGCAGGCCTTTACGATGCAGACCTAGGTGGTAATGTTTATAAAAAGCGCGTAGCCATGGGCAGTAAAGGAAAAAGAGCGGGTTATAGAACTATCGTCGGGGCTGTAATTGGTGATAAATATTTCTTTCTTTACGCGTTTGCTAAAAACGTTAGGGCTAATATAAATGCTAGAGAAAAGTTAGCATTAAAAGAGTTAGCAAAAGAGTTTATTCGTTTTTCCCAAAGTGAACTTGAGCAACTAGTCGATGATGGCGAACTTTTAATTGTAGGTGATGATCATGAGTGACATATTAAAGTCAGTTCACAAAACAGCGAGTGGATTAAAAAAGTCTGGAGTTATAGACAAAACGACTATGCGTAAATTTGACGCATTGTGCCTTACAAATGTTCATGAATTTACCCCCGAACAAGTTCGTAATTTAAGACTGAAGTACAACCTCTCTCAACCGGTCTTTGCTCAATACTTAAATGTCAGTGACAAGTTAGTTAAAAAATGGGAGCAAGGTGATAGCTCACCAAGAGGAGCAGCATTGAAAATGCTCACTCTGGCAGAGCAAAAAGGGCTGGAAGCAATCGCTTAAGACCAACCCAAAGTACTGCAAACTTAATCACTTACTTCATTAAAATCACATCTTACTTTTTACTTTATTAGTCGCTTGACTAGTTGCGGGGTCGTCTGGCCAAAAATGTTTTGGATAACGCCCTTTCATTTCTTTTTGCACATCGCGGTAACTCGTTTGCCAAAAGTTAGCTAAGTCTTGGGTTAGCTGCAGCGGTCGCCGCGCTGGTGATAATAGCTCCATTAATAATGGCAGTTTACCTTGAGCCAGCAAAGGCGTGCTGGTCATGCCATACACTTCTTGCATGCGCACACTGAGCTTTGCTGGGCCATCGAGCTGATAGGTCACTTTTACATTTGAACCACTTGGCACAGTTAATCGTAAGGGCAGGTGTTCATTCAATAGGCTTTGCTGCTGCCAATCAAAACAGCTTTTGATCGCTTCGTTGTAATTGAACTTTTTTAATTGCTCAAGGTTTTTAATATCATCCAAATAAGGTGCAAGCCATTGGTTATCGGCAATTAATTCATCATGATTTAAAAGTGGGAATGATTCTGGTAACAGCTTACTTGCCAAGATCATTCGAATAAGTAACTGCTCACTGTCAGGCTGATCATTAAATAGCGAAAAGCCCTGCTTACTAAATAAATTTAACCACGCTTTAGTGCGCTCGCTCTTATCTAGGGGGTGTTTACTTGGCTGACTCGCTATGGTGATAGCACCGAGCTTAAGCTCATCTTGATGGACAAATCGCCCTGCTTTTTCATCGTATTCGCAGCGAGTTTGCTCAGTAAATAAATGCGAAAGCTCATCTTCAAGCTCACTTGGCATAAAGGCAACAGCAGCAAAAACACGGTTTCCCTTGTGGCCGCCCATATGCGCAATGGCAATATAATCATCGTTATGCCAAAACTCCTCGCTTAAGTCGGCGCCCGCACCGTTGGCAAGTAAATAACCATTCCCGCGCTTTTTGGCTAGGCGGTCAGGAAAAGCAAGCGCCACCAGCAGCGACAAGTACTCTGTTTTAAGCTCATTAACCGGCTTGAGTTGCAAGCGTGATAGCCAATAATTTAATTGCTGCTTAAATACTGGGTGAGGTTTGCTGTGCTGGCTATGCAATGCCAAATTAAGATCAGCTGGCATACTAATTCGGCTTTCAAGCAGTGCCGTTAAATACCCCGCTAATACATAAATACCAGGCATGCGCTGCTCTAGTTGCTTTGCCTTAATGAGCATATGCGAGAGGCGAATATCGGCTCCATAGCTCAGCATTTGGCTGCCAAGCGAAGTAAGCTTTTCATTTTCATCAATGGCTTCGAGCATTTTCAAAAGTGCCGTTGCCTGTTTAACCTGCTGGCTACTTGGTGGATCGAGCAAGCTAAGCTCAGCAAGTGATGCCCCCCACTGCTTTGCCTCTAATAACAACTGACTAATATCACTGGTCAGAATTTCTGGCGCATCATGGCTGTTGCGGCGCTCAAAGGTTTGCTTAGAGCCTAACCGATACACAACCCCCGGCTCAATGCGCCCAGCACGACCAGCGCGCTGTATGGCTGAAGAACGAGAGATACTTTGCGTAACAAGCTCTGTCACACCCGTTTTTAAATTAAAACTGGCAGCACGACGTTTACCGCTATCAACCACAATGCGTATTCCTTCAATGGTCAAACTGGTTTCAGCCACATTGGTGGTTAATACCACTTTACGTTTGCCATTTTTAGCAGGCGCAATAGCAGCTTGTTGCTCATTTTTATTTTGCTCACCATACAAGCTAAATATCTCAACATTATCACCTAAATCGTTTAGAGACTGCTGAACCCGAATGATTTCACGCTGCCCTGGTAAGAATACTAAAGCACTGCCCGTTTGCTCACTAAGCGCTTGTTTTATAACTGCAGGTATGTCATCGAGCCAGCGGCTTTCGTCTTTAAGTGGAATGTACACTTCATCAATGGGGTAGCTTCGCCCTTGTGATGAGATAATAGGACAGCTAAAAAACTCACTGTAACGCTCGCCGTCTAAGGTTGCCGACATCAGTAAGATTTTTAAATCATCGCGAAGTGCAGCCTGTGTTTCGAGGGCAAATGCCAAAGCCGTATCTGCGGCAATTGAGCGCTCATGAAATTCATCAAATATAAGTAAATCAACATCACTAAGCTCTGGATCATTTTGCAACATACGCGTCAGCATGCCTTCGGTGACAATTTCGAGTTTTGTTATGGAGCTTACTTTTGATTCGCCACGAATACGTAAGCCAACACTGTCGCCAACTTTTTCATTTTGCTGACTTGCCAAGTACTGAGCAATATTGCGTGCGGCGAGTCGTCTTGGCTCCAACATAACAATGCGTTTAAAGTGCCCTTCGCGCATTAAGGTAAGAGGTAGCCATGTTGATTTACCCGCTCCCGGTGGCGCTTGCAATAAGGCCATAGGGTTACTCTGTAATGTTGTTAATAGGGATTGATAAATATCTTCAACTGGCAGCACGTTAGGTATCTCTTACTTTCTTTTCGCGCATTGTATCAAAAAATTACAGGCAGGGATGAGTAGCCTTAAATTGCATGAAATAATTACACGCTTCAACCTTTAAACAGGTACAAATTGCAATTAGATAACTCCATCACCTAACACAAAAAATTAAAAACCAATAATATCAATTATTTACTTACAAGGTTGGAGTGGCATAACGATTGCTCCTACTAACACGAATGTTTAACAAAGTAAGGAGATTATGATGAACAGCGATCGTTTAGAAGGTAATTGGAAAGAACTTAAAGGTAAAGCGCAACGTAAATGGGGCGAACTTACTGATGGTGATTTAGATGTGATTGAGGGTAGCCGTAAAGAGCTTGTTGGTAAAATCCAGCAAAAATACGGTAAATCGAAAGAAGAAGCTGAGCGTGAAGTCAGCGACTTTGAAAAAAGCCATTAATTTGAGCAATAAATAAAGCCGCTAATTGCGGCTTTATTTATCAAGCAGGCTCATGCTTTGCTAAATCAACTTCAGCAACCGTTTGATTTTTACCTTGCGATTTAGCACGGTAAAGTCGCTTATCAGCAATGTTTAAGCAGTGATCAACACTCTCATCTGGCACGCGTTGGTATAAACCAATACTTAAGGTGACATGAAAACGATGCTGACCACTAGTGAATGGCTTTTCAGCGAGCTTTTTATGAATGTTGTCTGCAACTTGGTAGGCCCGTTGTTCATTCCCCGCAGGAATAACAATTAAAAACTCTTCGCCGCCCCAACGGGAAATAACATCTTCTTCTGTGCACACTTCTTTAAAGACATCAGAGAAAAATATTAGCACCTCATCGCCCACTTGATGACCATAGGTGTCGTTGATTTGTTTAAAGTTATCAACATCCATCAGCAAGAACACAGCCCCTTCGCCAAAGCGTTTATCTTGTAAGCACTCAGTTGCAAAGCGACGATTTACCAGTTCAGTCATTGCATCATAGCGAGCAAGCTTTTGATTAATTTTAAGTTGCTTCATTAACTCTAAACTGTATTTGTTGCGGTAATATTCGTAGAAGCCACCCAAAATACATAAAATAGAGAAGCACAGCATGACCCGCGTTGGAAAGTAATGACTCGAATAACTGTAATAACCAAATTGATCGGTAAAATAGAAAAGCACTGAGATAATAATGGCAAGCAGGATAAGATCGAACGCTCCGCGCTTTAAGCCACGAATAAAAAATGTTACTGGGGATACAATAAATAGCCATAAAGGCCCTGTGCCATTACTGCCACCCGAGACAGTTAAGAAGCACATCATTGCATAAAGTGCGTACAGCATGAGTACTGAGATAAATTGATCACGCCCCTTTATTAAAAAAGGCAAAGCAAAAATAACAACGCCAACAATTAATAAATAACTTAATGCGATGTAGCCATCTTGATAACTTGTGACCGACATCAACAAAGAGGTCACTGCACCAATAAATGCAAATACGCGTAAGAATCGCGCTTTATCTCTCTCGCTTGCATTCACAGTATCAATCACAATTTCACCTTAGATTCCTTGCTCAACCTCAATAACTTTAACACAAATATTTAAATTAGAAGGAATTTGCCAGTACTAAAGCAATTAAAAAGAAAAAAGTATGAAAAAATGGGCATAAAAAAACGAGCCATTTGGGGGCTCGTTTTTTATTTAAACAAAAGCTAATAACTAAAGGTTATTATTCTGGTTCATAGCCCAAATTAGGCGACAACCAACGCTCAGCTTCAGCAAGTGTCATGTTGGTACGCTTAGCGTAATCTTCAACCTGATCTTTTTGAATTTGCGCCACTGCGTAGTATTTCGCTTCAGGGTGAGAGAAATACCAACCAGAAACTGCAGCACCCGGCCACATTGCGTATGAACTGGTTAGCTTCATGCCAATACGCTGTTCGGTATCAAGTAACTGCCAGATTTTCTTCTTCTCGGTATGCTCAGGACAAGCAGGATAACCTGGCGCTGGGCGAATACCTTGGTAGTTTTCACGAATAAGTTCATCATTCGATAGATTTTCATCTACCGCATAGCCCCAATATTCTTTACGCACTTGTTCATGCAAATATTCAGCAAACGCTTCTGCTAAACGGTCAGCAACGGCTTTAACCATGATCTTATTGTAATCATCTTGCTTGGCATCGAAGGCATCGGCAAGGTCATCCTCTTCAAGACCACCAGTTACCGCAAACGCACCAAAGTAATCAGGGGTGCCTTTTGGCGCGATATAATCGGCTAAGCAGTAGTTAGCAAAGTCGGTTTTTTCAGTTTGCTGACGTAAATGACACGATGTAGTTAAAAGCGTTGTACGCGACTCATCGGTGTAAATCTCAATGTCATCCCCTACTCGGTTTGCTGGGAATAAACCAATTACACCAAGAGGTTGTAGCGCACCTGATTGCTCAAGTTCATCAAGCATTGCATTGGCATCAGCAAATAAGCTTTTAGCTTGTTCGCCAACAATTTCATCTTCAAGAATACGTGGGTACTTACCTGCAATTGACCACGTCATGAAATAAGGTGTCCAGTCGATGTACTGTCTTAACGTCGCAATCGAAACATCTTTAAACTCTGTGACACCTAGCTTTTTCGGCACAGGTGGTGTGTAGTTGTCCCAATCAAGTTTTACAGCGTTGTCGCGAGCACGCTGTAAAGTAACGGGTTTTGAGCGCGGCTTTTTACGTGCTTGTTGTTCACGTACTTTTTCATACTCAGTCTTGGTTTTCTCTAAAAATGCTGGCTTTAACTCTTTTGACAGTAAATTAGAAACCACACCCACAGCACGGCTGGCGTTATTTACGTAAACCACACCTTTATCATACTGAGGTTCAATTTTAACCGCGGTATGCGCTTTTGACGTTGTTGCACCACCAATCAAAAGCGGTAATTCAAAACCACGACGGGTCATTTCTTTCGCAACATGCACCATTTCATCAAGCGATGGGGTAATCAGCCCTGATAAACCAATAATGTCGGCTTTTTCGTCAATGGCGGTTTGCAAGATTTTCTCTGCCGGCACCATCACACCAAGGTCGATAACCTCGTAGTTATTACACTGCAGTACAACGCCTACGATATTTTTACCAATGTCGTGTACGTCGCCCTTAACGGTTGCCATAACCACTTTACCGTTGGTTGCGCCCTCTTCTTTTTCGGCTTCAATGAAAGGATCAAGATAGGCAACGGCGCGTTTCATTACACGAGCAGATTTAACAACCTGAGGTAAGAACATTTTACCTGCACCGAATAAGTCACCTACTACGTTCATGCCGTCCATCAGCGGGCCTTCAATCACTTCGATAGGCTTAGCTTTGCTCTTACGGCACTCTTCAGTATCTTCGTCAATATACTCGGTAATGCCTTTTACTAACGCATGTTCAAGGCGCTTTTCAACAGGCCAAGTACGCCACTCTAAATCTTCTACTTTCTCTGCTTGCGCCATACCTGAGTATTTTGGTGCAAGTTCAACAAGTCGCTCACCAGCACCTGGGTCGGTATTGAGGATCACATCTTCTACAGCTTTTCGCAGCTCTTCGGGGATATCATCGTAAACCGCTAATTGGCCAGCATTTACAATGCCCATATCCATACCCGCTTTAATCGCGTGGTATAAAAACACTGAGTGAATAGCTTCACGCACTGGGTTGTTGCCGCGGAACGAGAACGACACATTCGATACACCACCCGACACTTTACAATGCGGTAAGCCTTGCTTGATTCGACGTGTACCTTCGATAAACTCAACAGCGTAGTTATCGTGCTCTTCAATGCCCGTTGCGACAGCAAAAATGTTCGGGTCAAAAATAATGTCTTCTGGTGGAAAGCCAATATCATCAACGAGTATTTTGTAGCTTCGCTGACAAATCTCGAACTTACGATCAGCAGTTTCAGCTTGCCCTTTTTCATCAAACGCCATTACAACCGCAGCAGCGCCAAAGCGCTTAATTAGTTTAGCTTGGCGGATGAATGGCTCTTCACCTTCTTTTAGTGAAATTGAGTTAACAATGGCTTTGCCTTGAATACACTTTAAGCCTGCTTCAATCACATCCCATTTCGATGAGTCGACCATGATAGGTACTTTTGAGATATCAGGCTCTGAGGCAATTAAGTTTAAAAATTTTACCATCGCCGCTTTTGAGTCCAACATGGCTTCATCCATGTTGATATCAATCACTTGCGCGCCATTTTCTACTTGTTCACGGGCAACATCGAGAGCGGTCTCGTAATCTTCTTCCATGATCAAGCGCTTAAACTTAGCCGAGCCAGTTACATTGGTACGCTCACCGACGTTAGTAAATACAGCAATTTGGTCAGTCATGTCGGTTTCCTAGTTTAAGTTGCACGCTTCAAGGCCCGATAAGCGCATACGCACTTCAAGCTCTGGCAGTTGGCGAGGCTTAACACCACTCAGGCCTTTCGCAAACGCCTTAATATGAGCCGGTGTGGTGCCACAACAACCACCTACAATGTTAATAAAGCCAGATTTGCCCCAATCGATAATTTCTTTAGCCATTTCAGGGGCTTCTAAATCATATTCACCAAATTCGTTCGGTAAACCTGCATTTGGATGCACCGAGGTAAAGGTTTCACAAACACGCGATAACTCTTCAACATACTGGCGCAGTAAGTCTGGGCCAAGGGCGCAGTTGAGGCCAATTGAGAGCGGTTTAATATGGCGAATAGAGTTATAAAATGCTTCGGTGGTTTGTCCTGATAAAGTACGACCAGAGGCATCGGTAATGGTGCCTGAGATCATCACAGGCAAACTACGACCAGCTTGCTCGAAAGCTTCTTCTACGGCAAACGAAGCGGCTTTTGCATTAAGCGTATCAAAGATGGTTTCAATCAAAATAAGGTCTGCGCCACCTTCCATCAGTGCCAGTGTCGACTCAACATACGCAGCCACCAGCTTATCAAAATTGATATTGCGATAACCAGGGTCATTTACATCTGGTGAAATAGAGCAGGTTTTTGACGTTGGCCCAAGCACACCCGCTACATAACGCGGTTTACTTGGATCTTTTGCTTCAAACTCATCACACACGCCGCGCGCAAGTTTCGCTGACTCGAGGTTGATTTCGCGACTAAGACTCGCCATATCATAATCTTCCATCGAAATAGTCGTGGCATTAAAGGTATTGGTTTCGATGATATCGGCACCGGCTTCTAAGTAAGCACGGTGAATATCAGCAATGATCTTTGGCTGAGTCAGGCTTAATAAGTCATTATTGCCTTTAATAAGTACATGCCAGTCTTTAAAGCGCTCACCGCGATAGTCTTGCTCTTCTAATTTATATTCTTGGATCATGGTGCCCATCGCGCCATCGAGGATTAAAATTCGCTGTTTCAGCGCCTCGGTCAATTGTTCGCGTTTATTCACTACATTACTCGGCATAGTTGTTAGTCCTTACGTCTTGGCTAACTAAGTTAATATCATACGGTGTAGTTTGGTACACATAATAGTTTAACCAATTCGAAAACAATAAAAAGGCATGACTTTGCCATGTTTTCGATGGTTCGTTATCTGGGTTATCATCTGGGAAATAATTTTCTGGTTTAGGTGCGTCTGCAGACTTCTCGCTATCACGCAGGTACTCTTCTTTTAAGGTATGCGCATCGTACTCTGGATGACCTGTAATATACACTTGGCTGCCAGACTTATTCTTAATTAAATAGGCACCAACTCGCTCAGAACCAGCTAACACCACCAAATCATCACAGGCAGTGATCTTATCAATATCAATATGACCATAGCGAGAGTGTGGCACTAAAAAGGTATCATCAAAGCCACGGGTGAGTGCTGCGTGGTCAAAATAGCTTTTGTGGGTAAATACACCACTTAACTTATTTGGTTTAAGTTCACGCTTAAGACCATAGTGGTGATAAAGCCCCGCATGGGCCGCCCAACACGAAAACAGCGTAGAGGTAACATGCTGCTCAGCCCAGTCTAAAATCACTTTAAGTTCATCCCAATAGACAACATCGTCATACTCTAAATGTGCAAGCGGCGCACCCGTGATGATCATGGCATCGTAGTTATTGTCTTTTACCTCAGAAAAATAACGATAAAACGTATCTAAGTGCTGCTCAGAGTTACTACTGCTGCGGTGGGTATCTAAGCGCAACAGCTCAACATTAACTTGTAGCGGTGAGTTAGCTAGTAAGCGAATAAACTGCACCTCGGTTTCTACTTTGTTTGGCATTAAGTTTAAGATGGCCAAACGCATTGGGCGAATCTCTTGCGTTTTCGCACGGCTTTTTGGCATTACAAACACGTTTTCCTGACGTAACTTTGCAATAGCTGGCAATTCATCTTTTACTGTAATGGGCATAGCGGGCTCCGAGCATACATATTAGAGTGCTAATTATGAACGGATAGTTAGAAATTTCAACCTCTAGATGTTTAGATGTCCAAATGAAGTGATATTTCTGAGTGGTCATTAATTAAAATGTATGACTCTTTGAGTAAATAACACCTTGATATTAAGCCTATCATAAACGCTGAATTCTGTATTTTGAGGTAGTTTGGGTATACAATACTTGCTGTTAATTTTTATTATAAATTGAAGGCTTCTTTCATGGTGTTACCAGACAAGTTTATATTCTCGATGAGTCGAGTATCTAAGGTTGTGCCACCTAAGCGCACTATCTTAAAAGATATTTCTTTACACTTTTTCCCAGGCGCAAAAATTGGTGTGCTAGGTCTAAACGGTGCAGGTAAATCGACGTTACTGCGCATTATGGCCGGTGTTGACCAAGACTTTGAAGGTGAAGCTCGCCCTCAACCAGGCACTAAAATCGGTTACTTACCGCAAGAACCGCAGCTAGACGAGAACAAAACAGTTCGCGAAACAGTAGAAGAAGCGGTAAGCGAAGTTAAAAATGCATTAAATCGCCTAGATGAAGTATACAACGAGTATGCAATGGACGGTGCAGACTTCGATGCGCTTGCTAAAGAGCAAGGTGAGCTTGAAGCTATCATCCAAGCACACGATGGTCACAATATTGATAACGTGTTAGAGCGTGCAGCTGATGCATTACGCCTACCACCTTGGGATGCAAAAATTGAACACCTTTCGGGTGGTGAGCGTCGCCGAGTTGCGATCTGCCGTTTACTACTTGAAAAACCAGATATGCTTATTCTTGACGAACCGACTAACCACTTAGACGCTGAGTCAGTTGCTTGGTTAGAACGCTTCTTACACGACTACGAAGGTACTGTGGTTGCTGTAACCCACGACCGTTACTTCTTAGATAACGTAGCAGGTTGGATTTTAGAGCTTGACCGTGGTGAAGGTATTCCTTGGGAAGGTAACTATTCATCGTGGCTTGAGCAAAAAGATTTACGTTTACAACAAGAACAGAAATCTGAAAAAGCACGTCAAAAATCAATCGCACAAGAACTTGAATGGGTTCGTTCAAACCCGAAAGGCCGTCAAGCTAAGTCTAAAGCACGTATGGCACAGTTCTCAGAGCTTCAACAAAATGATTACCAAAAGCGTAACGAAACGAATGAGCTATTCATTCCACCGGGTCCACGCTTAGGTGACCAAGTTATCGAAGTGAAAGGCCTGAAGAAGAGCTTTGGCGACCGCGTATTAATTGATGACTTAAACTTTGCAATGCCTAAAGGCGCTATCGTAGGTATTATCGGTGCCAATGGTGCAGGTAAATCAACGCTTTTCAAAATGCTAAGCGGTGAAGAAAAGCCTGATAGCGGTGAGATCATTGTTGGTGAAACAGTAGAGCTTGCAACTGTTGATCAGTTCCGTGGCAACATGGACGAGAGCAACACTGTTTTCCAAGAAATCTCAAACGGCCAAGACGTATTGAAAATTGGTAACTTTGAATTCCCAAGCCGTGCCTATGTTGGCCGCTTTAACTTCAAAGGTAACGACCAACAAAAATTCGTTAAAGACCTATCAGGTGGTGAGCGCAACCGTTTACACCTAGCTAAGCTGTTAAAAGCTGGTGGTAACGTATTACTTCTGGATGAGCCAACCAATGACCTAGACGTTGAAACACTACGTGCACTTGAGAACGCTATTTTAGAGTTCCCTGGCTGTGTAATGTGTATCTCGCATGACCGTTGGTTCCTTGACCGTATTGCTACACATATTCTTGATTACCGTGACGAAGGCCAAATTAACTTCTTCGATGGTAACTACACAGAATACGAAGAGTGGTTGAAGAAAACCTTAGGCGCCGAAGCGGCACAACCTAAGCGTATCAAATACAAAAAAATTGGCTAATTAGCTGATATTATAAAAGCCCCAGTTTAGGGGCTTTTCTATAACTATTAACTTTCATCAGTAATTATCAGCTGTTTTCTCTCATTCATTTCATATTGAACTATACTGTTTAGGCTAAAAAGTATGGAGAATAGAGACATGAATGAACGCAGAGAGTTTTCTAGGGTGCTATTTTCTTGCCCGGCTGTCCTTCATATAGAAGGTAACGACTATCACTGTCAGTTACTTGATTTATCATTACAAGGTGCACTTATCACTAAAAGTGATTCATTTTTAATACCTATCCATTCTAAAGCCGATTTAATTTTCACCCTACCCGAATCAAGTATTGAGATAAAAATGCAAGTTGAACTGTGTCATGTTGAACATCAACATGCTGGGCTTCGCTGCGAACATATTGATATAGATAGTATTAGCCACCTTAAGCGACTCATTGAGCTAAACCTAGGTGATGAAGCTCTATTGCATCGAGAACTAGCGCATTTAATTCACGCTCCAGAGTAAACATCTGCTCAGAAATTCGCTATGCTGTAGCAAATTCAGCTATCCAATGAGCTATGCAGTTAAATCCCCATTTACCTTTGGTTTATCATCCTAATTATTCGTTTAGCTTCGATCCAAACCACCGCTTTGTAATGAGTAAGTTTGCTTATTTATATGAGCATGTGCAAAACCTTGGATTAATAAATGACAACCTAACTCAGCCGATGCTTGGCACGCCTGAACCCCTTGAGTTAGTACATTGTGAAAACTACATCCACGACCTTTGGCATAATCGTTTAGATGAAAAAGCGATGCGCCGCATAGGCTTACCTTGGTCAAAAGAGTTAATGGCACGTACCTTTACCGCCCCACTTGGCACCTTACAAACAGCACGCTTAGCGCTGAAACATGGCATCGCTTGTCACTTAGCCGGTGGCACTCATCATGCGCATACTGATTTTGGCTCAGGTTATTGCATGGTAAACGACCTAGCGTTCACCAGTGAAACCCTAATAAAAAGTGGTGAAGTGACCAATATACTTATTTTTGACTTAGACGTTCATCAAGGTGATGGCACCGCAGCAATGCTCGCACATCAACCTTATGCTTATACCTGTTCGATTCACTGTGAAAAGAACTTTCCGTTTCGAAAATCGGCCAGCGATTTAGATATTGGTTTAGCACCGAATGTCGCTGATAGTGAATACCTAGGCGTTGTTGACGATACTCTGAGTTATTTATTAAACACCTTAAACCCAGACTTAGTGCTTTATGATGCCGGTGTTGATGTGTGGCAGCAAGATGGCTTAGGAAAACTTGATATAAGCTGGCAAGGGATAGCGCAACGGGACCATTTAGTTCTCAAGCGTTGCCTTGAGCACAATGTACCTGTCGCAACCGTAATTGGTGGTGGCTATGATAAAGACCATCGTCGTTTAGCGGCTCGCCATGGCATTGTAGTTGAGCAAGCTGCTCGTTTTTAATATCAGCAATGAAAAAAGGCCCGGGGAGAAAAAACCGGGCCTTTGCTACTGTAACATTGGGATATGTTAGCAACTTTTTTCTAAGTTAAAACAAGTAGCTGTGGAGCTACCGAATGGTAATCTAAAGCCATAGCAATGCTCAAAACCGTGATATTTACAATTGAAAAAGCAAACACTTGGCGCGCCCAGCCGCTAACATCAATATTGCGACGATAGCCACGAAGCGCCATTAGCAACCACCAAAAACTCGTTGTACAAGCTACAGCCATAAAGGCTAAACCTGTATAACCACTAATGGTTAATAACATCACAACCAACGCATACACAGCGATATATAAAACAATGTGATGCTTTGCCTTCTCGATCCCCTGCGCTACTGGTAACACAGGAATTCTGGCCGCTTGGTAGTCGTTATAACGAAAGATTGCAATTGCATATGAATGAGGCATTTGCCATAAACTAAACATGACCAATAAAATCACAGCACCAGCATCAAACTGCCCAGTTACGGCACAATACCCCACTACAGGTGGTACTGCGCCAGATAAGCTTCCGACAAAGGTGCCGTACACAGAACGACGTTTCATATATAAGCTGTACACACCGACGTAAATGACGTAACCAAAAGTAGCAAATAAGAGTGCCACTACGTTGGTATACACAGCTAATAAACCGAAACCAATAACACCAAGCACGATGCCATGTGCCATAGCCGCCTTTGCTGACATTTCGCCAGTTACTGTGACGCGTTTGCGAGTGCGCGCCATAGCAACATCAATATCACGATCAATCACGTTATTGATCGCGCATCCTGATGCCACTACTAAAGATAACCCTAGCAAGGTTGCGATCATTAACCATGGGTCAATATCACCGCGAGAGGCTAGCAAGAATCCCCCCGCGACAGAGATCAAATTGCCCATGATAATGCCAGGTTTAGTGACATTTAAATAACGTCGAAACACTTCCTCGACTCCTCTAATTTTCAGCACAAACGCAATATTACGAAAGAAACTAGCTAGTAACAGACTGTAAGAACTGGAGACACAACCTCAAACTAACCAGCTCCTTTCGTAAATCTTTTTACCAATTACAAAGTAATTGTTATTAGTACATCATCATGGCGTTCGATTCGTAGATGATCCACACCGACAAACCAACCACCATCACGATGATTAAAGCACTAAAGATAAACGACAATGAACTTGCTTTGCCGTCTTCTGTTTTGAAGTTTAGGTGTAAGAAGTATTTCAAATGCACCCAAATTTGCACAATCGCCATGCTCACGATGCACCATGCAGTGGTCGTTTTAGAAAACGAACCACTCATCACAGCCCAAAATGGAATAGCCGTTAAAACCACTGACAATACAAAACCAATTAAATAGTCTTTAACGCTGCCATGTGATTGTTCATTATGTGCATGAACTTCTAAGTTATTAATTACATGTGATTCACTGTGGCTCATTACATTGCTCCCATTAAATAAACAACGGTAAATACACAGATCCACACCACATCTAAGAAGTGCCAGAATAGGCTTAAACAACTTAGGCGTGTCACTGTTTGTGGGTTTAAACCACGGCGCACAACTTCAATCATCAGGACAGTCATCCAAATAAGACCTGCTGTAACGTGAAGACCGTGTAAGCCCACCAAAGAGAAAAACGATGTTAAAAAGGCACTTTGCTGAGGGCCATTACCGTGCGCAATTAGGTGATGGAATTCATATACTTCCATACCAATAAACACAGCACCAAAGGCAAAGGTAACCAGCAACCAAGTTAACGTAGCCGCCTTTTTCTGCCCGTGAGCAGAGATCATCGCAAAACCAAAAGTGATACTACTGAGTAGTAGAGCTGCGGTTTCAACCGCCACAAAATCAAGTTCAAAAATGTCTTTACCCGACACACCGCCAGCAGTGTTCATAAATAATACTGCGTAGGTTGCAAAGAATGATGCAAACAACAGGCAGTCAGTCATAAGGTAAAGCCAGAAACCAAATACGGTGTTACCACCTGTATCGTGGTGCTCATGGTCATGTGCATCGACATGACCGTGTGCGCCGTTTAAGGTGTCGAGTCCTGCAGAAATGGTACTCATGCATTCACCTCCTTCGTAGCGGCTGTATTGTGAGCCGTTTCTAGTTCAACAATTTCATCTGGTTGCACGTAATAATCAACATCGCTGGTATAACAACGTTTAATGAACACCACGATAGCACCCAGTAAACCAAAGGCCGCAAGCCACCAAATGTGCCAGATCATGGCAAAACAGAAGGTTGTTAAAGCTGCGCTCATTAATACACCTGCCGATGTATTTTTTGGCATATGAATCGGGCTATAAGAAGCTTCTTGCTTGTAAGCTAAGCCTTTTTCTTTCATGTCTGTCCACGCATCGATGTCATCAACATGTGGAATTTTCGCAAAGTTGTAGTATTGCGGAGGTGAAGCAGATGCCCACTCAAGAGTATGACCATTCCACGGATCGCCCGTTGTATCATCAAGTTGCTCGCGGTTCTTGAAGCTCACTACAAGTTGCACAACTTGGAACAAGATACCGAACATAATGATCACCGCACCGCCAGCTGCAATGTATAACCAAATGTTCCAATCAGGGTTGTTAGTGTGGTTTAAGCGACGTGTCATACCTAAGAAACCAAGTACGTATAACGGCATAAATGCCACGAAGAAACCAATTAACCAACACCAGAAAGATCTTCTGCCCCAGCTCTCGTCAAGTTTGAAGCCCATTGCTTTAGGGAACCAAAACGCAAAACCAGCTAAATAACCAAATACCGCACCACCAATGATGGTGTTATGGAAGTGAGCGATTAAGAATAAGCTGTTATGTAATACGTAGTCAGCACCTGGAATCGCAAGCAACACACCGGTCATACCACCGATAGTGAACGTTACCATAAAACCTAAAGTCCAAAGGACAGGCACAGTAATACGTAAACGACCACGATACATAGTGAATAACCAGTTAAACAACTTAACCCCGGTCGGCACCGCAATAACCATGGTCATAACACCAAAGAAGGCATTAACGTTAGCGCTAGAGCCCATAGTAAAGAAGTGGTGAAGCCAAACGATAAAACCTAAAATTGAAATTGCACCACTTGCGTAAACCATCGACTTATAACCAAACAGGCGTTTACCAGCAAACGTAGAGATAACTTCTGAGAAAATACCAAATGCAGGTAAGATCAGAATGTAAACTTCAGGGTGACCCCATGCCCAGAATAAGTTGATGTACATCATCGCATTACCACCTAATTCATTTGTAAAGAAGTGGAAATCGAGATAACGATCAAGCGTTAGCATTGCCAGTACAGCAGTTAAAATTGGGAACGATGCTGCAATTAAGATATTTGCCCACGTACATGCCCAAGTAAAAATAGGCATTTTCATTAATGTCATGCCTGGTGCACGCATTTTAAATACAGTCGCTAAGAAGTTTACCGATGTTAATAAGGTACCCAAGCCGGATATCTGCAAGGCCCATATATAATAGTCGACCCCAACACCCGGACTGAATGACAACTCTGACAACGGTGGATACGCAACCCAACCTGTTTTAGCAAACTCACCGAAGAATAATGAGATATTGATTAGGATTGCACCGCCAGCAGTTAACCAAAAGCTAAGGTTATTTAAGAATGGGAATGCAACATCACGGGCACCAATTTGCAAAGGTAAAATGATGTTCATTAAACCAATCATAAACGGCATCGCCATAAAGATGATCATGATCACCCCGTGCGCCGTAAAGATTTGGTCATAGTGTTCTGGTGGTAAGTAACCACTTGCACCGCCGGTAGCCATTGCTAATTGGAGTCGCATCATAATGGCATCCGCGAAACCACGGAAAAGCATGATAAGCGCAAGAATGATGTACATCACACCTAAACGCTTATGGTCAATTGAGGTGATCCAGTCGTGCCAAATCACGCCCCACTTTTTATATTTTGTTACTAAGCCTGCCACTAACAGACCTAAGACAGCAACAACCGTCATGGTAACCATGATAATTGGTTCATGAAACGGGATTGCGTCTAATGTTAATTTACCTAACAACGACATGATTATTCCTCGTCCTCGCTGTGCTTTTTATGAGCTGAGTGCTCTGGCATAGCGTGTTGCATTGCACCGTGAGAGCCATGCGCTTGCATATATTTCATTACGATTGAATGGAACATATCTTTATCTACGCTGGCATAGTATTTAACTGGGTCGTATTCACTTGGTTTTGCAAGTTCAACATAGCTTTGCTTAGTCAGTGCAGAGCCGGTATTTTTTACTTTGTTTACCCAAGCATCGAAATCAGCTTCAGTTGCTGTTGCAATGGCATCGAACTTCATTCCTGTGAAACCTGCACCACTGTAGTTAGCAGAGAAACCTTTGAAGGTACCTGGCTCATCAGCGATTAAGTGAAGCTTTGCTTCCATGCCTGCCATTGAATAAATTTGGCTACCAAGCTGTGGAATAAAAAACGAGTTCATGGTGCTTTCTGAGGTGATCTTGTACTGCACTGGCACATTGGCAGGAAAAACAAGCTCATTCACTGTGGCGATGCCTTGCTCTGGATAAATGAATAACCATTTCCAGTTCAAAGATACAACCTCAACAGTAAGGTGCTTACCTTTACCCTCAAGTGGTTTATATGGGTCAAGTTGTTGCGTTGACTGCCATGTGATCACACCTAAAATTGCAACGATAATGATAGGTATGGTCCAAACTACAGCTTCAATCTTATTAGAATGCGCCCACTTTGGAGCGTAAATTTCTTGATCTCGTCCATCACGGTATTTCCATGCAAAATAAATTGTCATGGCAATAACTGGAATTACAACGATCAGCATTAACACCGTAGCTACGATAATTAAATACTTCTCGTCGACACCAATTTGACCTTTTGGATCGAGTACTCCGCCTTTACAGCCAGACAAGGCCAGCACTAAAGACGCTAGAGCAATATTACAAAGGTTTCGAATTGACAAAGGAATATCCTACAACCTAAAAGTTAACACTTGTCGAAATAAGAACACGACGCTTTTCTGCAACAGATGCTACAGATATCCCTCGGCTGACTAACGAGCACGACAAATCGGCACGCTAAAAAGTGAGGGAGTTTAGGTTGGCTGACTGAAATTTGGGCGTAAAAAACCCACTAGGTGCTTAGTAAAGACAACTTAGAAAACGACTAAAATGGCTGAACTTAAGCAACAAAGCTTATTTACAGACAACCACTTACACGAGGAGGAGCACGACAGCCATGAGCGCTGTGTACTACTAAAGACTTTATCGTTTCACGCGCAGCGAAGGCCGCTTTACGTAAAATGACACCTGCACGACGCGCAGGGAAGAAATGGAAGACCAACCAGCATAAACCAATAAGTAATTGGCAAGACACCACAGGGTAAGCTAAAAAACTCAACACGTTAAGCAATGGTGCTTCGTATAAAGCACCTTCGCTTAATAAGCTTCTTAGCCCTTGAGCATCTTCTAATGTACCGTTAATTAGCATGGCTGAATTAATCAGCAACAAGGCTAAAACTGACATTAGCTCTTTACCAGCAAAAAACGCACGCGCAGCCAATTGCAATCTAGCTAAGCTAGACTGTTTGACACCTTGTGACTGATTAATTGCTCGCAAAACTCACGCCTTTTTATCGCTTTTACTGCATTTTAGGTAAATGGCTTACCCTATTTTTTAATGCGGTAACATGATCTTCATCAATAAAGTTTCAGTAATTACTGAAATTTCGATGTGGAGTATAACAAAGTCAACAGACGGTACAAGTAGAATTTAACAGCACATGGTTAAGTATTGTTTAGCCACTTGATAACAAACTGTAAAAAACCAACCTTATTACAGCTAAGTATTTAAAAGTAATACTGTATTTTATATAGCGAAAAGCAATGAAGAAAAAGAAAATAGCATAAAAATAGCGTTTTAAAACATACTTAGTCAGTAGCAATCAAAGCTTTAATACTGAACAAGGATTAGCCAAACCATAAAAAATATAATATTCTTAATAAAATTAAAATAAAGAATAAAAGAGATAATTATGCGCCTATATGCACTCGCCACAGCCCTTTTAGTATTAAGTAACACGACATTCGCAAGTACGATTGAAGACACCGTAGCGAGCGGTTTAAACAAACCTGCTATTTACTACGCCGATATAGAACCTTACTTAAAAAACGCAGCAAAGCACCCAAGCGTTACACTAAAACAAATCGGCACCTCATTCCAAGGAAAGGCACTTAATTCTCTTAAAATCGGCAACGGCCCAATCAAAGTGATGATGTGGAGCCAAATGCACGGCGACGAAAACACAGCAACTGCCGCACTAATGGACTTTTTAAGCTTTATAACTGCCGATGAAAATGCAAAGTGGCTTACTAGCTGGCAGCAGAAAATAACCCTTCTCATCATTCCCATGGTAAATCCAGATGGCGCTGCTGTTCAAACCCGCCATAATGCACAAGGTATTGATTTAAATCGTGATGCAAAAGCTCTTCGCACAAAAGAAGGGCAAATACTCATGGCTGCGGCAGATGCATTCAAACCTGACTTTGGCTTTAACTTACATGATCAGAATGCCTATTACGGTGCAGGTAAAATGGGAAAACAAGCCACCATTTCAGTGCTAGCACCCGCCTATAATGAAGCAAGAGAAGTAAATAAAAGTCGTGGTGAGGCTATGCAGTTTATTGCCCACTTAGCCAAAACAGTTGAAACAATGATCCCGGGGCACTTAGGCAAGTACAACGACAGTTACTCTTATCGCAGTTTTGGAGATACTTTTTCAGAAAAAGGTATCCGAACTATATTAATTGAATCAGGCGCTTACCCAAACGATCCAAATCGCCAAATAGCACGTAAGGTTAACCGTGTTTTATATAAAAAGGCTATTGATTCAATAACTTCGGGAGAGTGGATAAGCGCTAAAATAACCCAGTACCACGCTATTCCATTTAATGCTAAAGACAATTGGGTAGACTTACTAATAGACGATGTAACAGTAAAGAGTGAACTAGGTAATTACCAGATAGATATTGCAGTCAATAACAAAGGACAGTCACCCATAATTAAAGAATTGGGTGATATAAGTAGTATCCGCCAAGGTTACACAAGTTTAGATGCAAGCAGCCTAAGCTTTAAAGCAGGAAAAGGCTTTGTCTTAAATAAATCGTTAACGCTAACAAAAAGTAATTACAAAGAGCTTTTAAAACAAGGCTATAGTTGTTTCTCTGGCGATATTGGTAAACTAGAAAACTCATCAAAATGGCCTGTTTATGCCTGCAAAAGTGTATTTACATCAATACCATCGCTCCATGCCCCTGCTGCTTTTTTGTTACAAGCTAACGGTATAAATAAGTACGCAGTTTTAGGCGCTGAATTAATTAATTTAGAATAAGCACACTTTAAAAAAGACAGGCACTCTTAAAGTGCCTGCTGAATCTTCAAATACTTTGGGCTTTTTAACCTAGAGTACTTGTTTCGTAGCTAACCTACCCTATTAGCTTATTTCACTAATAAAAGTCATGATGAAAGACTTAGGTTTATAAAAATGGAAAGCACAAGTTAGCCGCAAGAATTTGCAAAAAGTTACAAATGATTGAAATTAAAAATTAGCTAGCAAGTAATAGCTTACAATTTGCTAGGTTACTTCGTCGCTTACGAGCAGTTTTACTGCAATAATTTTCAATAGCAGCTACTCGACCTGCAGCCCCATGAAATAAGTTTTCAAACTGAGTTGTTAACGTTAACCAGTTTTCCGGTTCGAAATTCAGCCTTTTAAGGATAGAAGGTAAATGATGTTTTATATATCCGGGCTTATCCGTACCAATACAACGCCCAGTTTGCTCCACAAGCAACAGGTATGACTCTAACTCAAAAGGTATTCCCTTTGATTTATACTTGTTCATTCCACCAACAAAATGAGCAAGTAGCTTAGGCTGCTTTGATTCCTTCACGCTTTGGCATCGCTTTTTAAAACTAGTATAATCAGATTGCTCTGGGGTGCTCGCAGATTTTGCGCGAACGGGGTTTAAATCAACATAGGCCATGCACGCTAAAAGCGCTGATTCATCAAGTAATGCTTGGCTCTTAAAACGCCCTTCCCAAAAGTGCCCTGTACACTCATCTTCTTTATTTGCACGTCTGGCAATATACTCATTAAGCATTCGCATGAACCAACTAATGCTCGAAAGGCGCGCTCTGTATTCTGCAACCTCTCTATTCAAGAAGACTTGTTGCCCGTCACTTAACGGCTCACCATGAAGAAATTTTTGACCTAAAGGCGTCATTTTACTGAGCTTATACCAGCGTAAAAGAATAGCCTTATCAGATAACCTATTTGCTTTCTTATCATCAACATAAAGCACTACATGAGTATGATTACTCATTACGGCATAAGCACACACATCAATACAAAATACCTTTGCGAGAACAAGCAGGCGCTCTTCGACCCATCCTCGGCGGTGTTCATATGATTTACCTGTGAGTGCATCTTCTCCGCATAGAAAGGCGCGTCTAACACAACGGGATACACAGTGATAATACTTAGTATTCGACAAACAGATTTGCCGCTTCCTTGCTAAAGCCATCGCCCACTCCTTGAACTGATAATTTGAAATGCATTAGCTGTAACTAAAGTGTAGACAAAATCTTTTTTGCCGCAAGAATAAGTTAATAGATAAAAGTGACTGTCCGTGTAAAAGAGTTTTACTTTTAACGTCGTAATCCTATGCTTTTGCATATATAAAACCTTCGAATATGCATAATTGCTTTACTTTTCGCTAAATGATTTCCTGCTACCTTTAAGTAAAGAACCTAGTTTATGAGGTATACAGTGAATAAATTAAATTGCTTGCTGATATTAGTACTGCTTGTATTTTCAAGTGTAGGGTATGCTGGAACTGGTCTCGCAATTGATCCTAGTAAAGCCCAAGCGTACACCCCCGCCCCTGAAAATTTAAAAGCTCGAGAACGTTTTCAAGATAATAAGTTTGGCATCTTTTTACACTGGGGACTGTACAGTCAGCTTGGTGGTGTAGGAAGCCCCTATGGAGCCGAGTGGATCATGGAAGATTTACGTATTTCAGGCCCTAAGTATCAGCGTTTGGCTGAGTTTTTTAACCCAACTGGTTTCGATGCAGAACAGTGGGTTAAGGCGTTTAAAGATGCTGGAGCAAAGTATATTGTTATTACTTCAAAGCATCATGATGGGTTTGCTATGTACGATAGTAAAGTATCTAATTTTGATATAGTCGATAGTACACCTTATAAAAAAGACCCTATAAAAGAGCTAGCTAATTCAGCTCATAAACATGGTTTACAACTTTTCTTTTACTACTCTCAGCTTGATTGGCATCACCCAGATTACTACCCATGGGGCCGAACAGGCCATTACACTCAGCGAGAAAAAAGTGGTGACTGGGAAAAATACCTGCAATTTCAAGATGCACAACTAAAAGAGCTTTTAACTCAATATGGGCCCATTGGTGGTATTTGGTTTGATGGTTGGTGGGACCAAGAAGACTCTAACAATTGGGATAACTGGCAACTACAACGCACTTATAAAATGATCCATGAATTACAACCAGCAACCTTAATCGTAAATAACCATCACAGATTTACTGTTCCGGGAGAGGATTATCAGGGCTTTGAACAACAGCTGCCTACTAATCAAGAACGATTAGGTGAATTACCTTTAGAAATGGCACAAACAATGAACGGTAGCTGGGGGTTCAGTTTAACTGATGATAATTACAAGACGACTAAAGAGCTCGTACAAACCTTAGTAAGTGCCGCAGGAAGAAACTCTAATTATTTACTAAATACTGGGCCTATGCCTAACGGCAAGATCCAACCAGAAAACCTAAAAACTTTTGCAGAAATCGGCCAGTGGCTCAAGGTGTTCGGTAAGAGTATATACGGTACTCGAGGCGGCCCTATTTCCCCGCAAAACTGGGGAGTTAGTACCCATAATGATGAGAGTATTTTTATTCATATTCTTAACTGGCAAGCTGATACATTAAGCATTGAGCTTGCAACTCCCATCAAGTATGCAACTAATTTAAGAACCTCAAAACCAGTTAACTTTAAACAATTTGAGGGCGCAATTACTTTAGAAAACTTGCAGTTTGATAATGAAGAATACGTTCAAGTCATCGAGTTAAAGTTAAATGATTAACTTCTTAAAAGCTAAGGCTTAAAATCAAATATGACTGTCTAAGTAAAATATATTTAACAGTGACTGTCCTTGTAAAATTTAAGCATTAAAAAAGCGCCTCAAGGCGCTTTTTTGTGGTTAAAGAATTTGATTCTCTTTCCAAGCTTGTTCTTTAGCCATGCGCTTTTTACGCTTGTCACATGGGTCGTCGCAGTCGCAAGCTTTGTCGATACCAACAGCGCCTAGGCCACCACAACTACTGGCCATAGATTTCTTTTGCACAATCATGCCGACAGCCATCGCTGCCACAATTAAAATAAGTAGACCAAATGTAAGAAGAAAAAGTGACATTGCTTTGCCCCTATCGTCAGCAATTAAATCAAGCCCAACCTGTTGGGCTGTGTGTATTATATACCCAAACCACCTCAAGGTGCGAGTTTCAGTTGGAATTAAAAGCGATTTAGGCAAGGCATTGATTGCAAGCAATAGTGGTTCTATTGTTAAAATCAATAACGCAGTATAAATCGCTTTTAAACCAACCCTTTGGGCGCTTCACAGGCGCTTAGTCTCATCGTTGTTACTTCTTAAAAGGGACTGCCATTGTTGCAAAGTAACGCCTTGATATTAAACACCTGTGAAACGCTGAATTCTGCATCTTGAGATGGCTTGGGTATGCACTGCTTCTTGCCCTGCTACAAATAAGGTTTAAATGCAGGGCTTGAATAAGTTATTAAGCCATTGTCTGACTTACCAATTAAATACACTGGCAAATCATGTTCTTCAGCATATTTTTGCGCGCGATCCATGCCCATTACTGTAAGCGCTGTGGCTAGGCCATCTGCAGTCATTGCTGATGGGTGCAACACTGTAACTGATACTAAGTCATGACGACTAGGCATACCTGTTACAGGATCAATTAGATGGCTATATGTGACACCATCCATTTCGTAAAAAATTCGGTAATCACCTGATGTCGCAATTCCATTGGTACCTGGCTCAATCACTTTATGTACTTTACGCACGCCTGGCTCAGCATCAGGCTGTTCAATTGCAATTTTCCACGTGATGTTGTCAGGCTTAATACCCGATACACGAAGCTCACCACCAATCTCAACCATATAATTTGTCAGACCATGGCTTTCTATCACTTCAGCGACTTTATCAATACCATAGCCTTTGGCTGTAGCGGAAAACGATAGCTCTAAACCATCTATTGTTTTCATCAAACCTGCATCAGTAAGTTCGAGCTTATCAACACCAATCTTGGCAACCATTGCAGCCAATGCTTCATCACTTGGGCGTTTAGTTGGCTTTTTATCTGGGCCAAAACCCCACAAGTCAATAAGTGGCCCCATAGTGACATCTAACGTTTTTGTTGATTCGCCAAGGCGGATTGATTCAGCTACCACGTTTCTAAAATCAGCGCTAATTGGCATCACCTGCCCTGCTGGTAACTGGTTAAACTGATTAATTTCTGAATCTGGAATGTAAGTCGACATAGATTGATTTACATCTTTAAGCACTTGCTTAATTTCAGGGTGTAAATCAATACCTGCAATTTTCGAAGACTCAGCGTACACCTTTATGTGATAGGTGGTACCCATTGTCTTACCTTCAAAATAAAGCTCTTCGACCTTATCTGCTTGGCTGCAACCAGCCATGAGTAAAGTAATAGTTAGTAGAAAAAAGGCCATCAAACCTTGGCGATAAAACACTCTATTCATAGCATTCACCTTTTGGATACCACGCAATGTAGGTATAGAAATAAAAAAGCCTCGTAACACTGTGTGCTACGAGGCCTGTATTCTAACCAAAACTTATTGTTTTGTGTATGGTGTTAGCCACCGAAGTCATCTAATAAGATGTTTTCGTCTTCTACACCAAGATCTTTTAGCATGTTGATAACAGCCGCGTTCATCATTGGAGGACCACACATGTAGAACTCACAATCTTCAGGCGCTTCATGATCTTTCAAGTAGTTTTCATAAAGTACGTTATGGATGAAGCCTGTGTAACCTTCCCAGTTATCTTCTGGTTGTGGATCAGACAGTGCTGTGTGCCATACGAAGTTATCGTTTTCTGCAGCTAAGCCATCAAAATCTTCTACGTAGAACATTTCACGCTTAGAACGTGCACCATACCAGAAACTCATCTTACGCTTAGATTTTAAACGCTTAAGTTGGTCAAAGATATGTGAACGCATTGGTGCCATACCTGCACCACCACCTACGAATACCATTTCTGCATCAGTGTCTTTCGCGAAGAACTCACCGAATGGACCAGAAATAGTCACTTTATCACCTGCTTTAAGTGACCAAATGTACGAAGACATTTTACCACATGGAAGGCTTAGGTCTCTTGGCGGCGGCGTAGCGATACGCACGTTAAGCATGATGATGCCTTCTTCTTCTGGGTAGTTAGCCATTGAGTATGCACGAATTGTTTCTTCGTCTACTTTAGACTCCAAATCGAAGAAACCGAAGTGGTTCCAGTCGCCACGATACTCTTCAGGAATATCGAAGTCAGCATATTTAACGTGGTGCGCTGGTGCTTCAATTTGAATATAACCACCTGCACGGAATGGTACAGACTCACCATCAGGAATTTGTAGTTTAAGTTCCTTGATGAATGTCGCTTTGTTATCGTTAGAGATAACCGTACAATCCCACTTTTTAACACCGAAAATTGACTCTTCAAGTTCAATTTCCATGTCGTTTTTAACATTTACCTGACACGCTAAACGGCAGCCTTCACGAGCTTCACCTTTAGAGATGTGATCAAGTTCTGTTGGTAAGATATCACCGCCACCTTCTTTGATGTGTACACGACACTGACCACAAGAGCCACCGCCACCACACGCAGATGAAACGAAGATACCTGAATCAGCTAGCGCGCCTAATAGCTTGCTACCTGCTGATGTTGTAATAGCTTTTTCTGGGTCGCCATTAATACCGATGGTGATATCGCCGCTTGCTACTAATTTAGATTTAGCACCAATGATAACTAAAACTAAAATAACAACGATAGCGATGAAAACACCAACGCCTAAGAAAATCTCATTCATGATTTATCCTCGCTACCTATTAAAGTGAAATACCAGAGAATGACATAAAGCCAAGACCCATAAGACCAACAGTGATGAAAGTAATACCTAAACCACGTAAGCCATCAGGAACGTCTGAGTACTTCATTTTTTCACGGATACCAGCAAGTAAAGTAATTGCTAGTGCCCAGCCCACACCTGAACCGATACCATAAACAACAGATTCGCCGAAGTTATAGTTACGCTCAACCATGAAAGATACCGCACCGAAGATTGCACAGTTAACTGTGATCAGTGGTAAGAAGATACCTAACGCGTTGTAAAGTGCAGGGAAGAACTTATCTAATGCCATTTCAAGAATTTGTACAAGTGCTGCAATAACACCGATGAAAGTCAAGAAACGTAAGAAGCTAAGGTCTGCTTCTGGGTAGCCAAGCCACTCTAATGCACCTGGTGCAAGAACAGCGTGATAAACCAAGTTATTTACTGGTACTGAGATACCTAGTACCACGATAACTGCCACACCTAGGCCGATTGACGTTGTTACTTTCTTTGATACAGCAAGGAAAGTACACATACCTAGGAAGAAGGCTAAAGCTAAGTTTTCAATGAAAACTGCTTTTACAAATAAACTAATATAATGTTCCACTGCTCGCCCCTTACGCTTTTGCTTCTACTTGGTCTTTCTTGAAGGTACGAAGTACCCAAATAAATAAACCAATAATGAAGAATGCACTCGGTGGTAAAATCAATAGACCCATTGGTTGATACCAGCCACCGTTTTGTACTAGTGGGATAATATCAACACCGAATAGTGAACCTTTACCGAATAACTCACGGATGAAACCAACAGTTAATAGCACTACTGAGTAGCCTAAACCGTTACCGATACCGTCTAGGAAAGACATTAGCGGTGGTGACTTCATTGCGTATGCTTCAGCACGACCCATTACGATACAGTTTGTAATGATTAGACCAACGAATACAGAAAGCTCTTTTGCTGTTGCATAAGAGAAAGCTTGTAGTACTTGGTCAACAACGATTACAAGTGATGCGATGATCGTCATTTGCACGATGATACGTACAGATGATGGGATATGGTTACGAATTGACGAAATAAACAAGCTAGAGAATGCAGTTACTAGCGTCAATGCGATTGACATGATAAGTGCATTTTTTAAGCTTGAAGTAACCGCTAGTGCAGAACAAATACCAAGTACTTGTAGTGCGATCGGGTTATTTGCGAATACCGGACCAAATAGGACCGACTTCATTTCTTTAGTATCAGCCATTATTTCAACGCTCCTTCACGTACTTTCGCAAGGAAAGGACCAAAACCGTTTTCGCCAGTCCAAAAGTCAACTGTGTGATCAACACCGTTTGAAGTTAATGTTGCACCAGAAAGACCATCAATTTGATGTTCGTTCTTTGCACCGCTCTTCATGATATTGATTGGTAACTCTTTACCTTGCCATTTAGCAGTCCATTGTGGATTTTGAATTTCACCACCCAGACCTGGCGTTTCGTTGTGCTTGAAGAAATTGATGTTCTTAACAGTTTCACCATCGCTTTCAAGCGCTAAGAAGCCATACATAACACCCCAAAGACCGTAACCTTGGATAGGTAGAATGATTGCATCAACTGAATCGTCTGGTTTTTTCGAGATATAAACAGGTGAATTTTTTGTCATACGCTGAATACCAGCGATGTCTTTAATTCCTTCTGCTTTTAACGCAAAGCTACGTGCTTGGTCAAACTTAGTTTTCTCGAAATCGAATGAGTTAGGATCAACACCTTCAACAAATTCACCAGTGTTCATATCTACTACACGTGCTTCGATTCTAGAATTGAACGTATCAGATACAGTACCTGACACTTCAATATCAGCCGCAGCTAAGATATTACGTTGGATATCTTGTGTTTTGTTAGCTTGCTGTAAAGGACGAAGCTGAACTGAAGCAAACGATACGATGATTGCACACACTAAACATAGTGCAACAACAACGGTTAGCGTTTTGCCGATTGATTCGTTATTACTAGACATTACGTGCCAACCTCCGCTTGATATTAGCTTGCACTACAAAGTGATCGAATAATGGTGCAAATAAGTTAGCAAATAAGATTGCTAGCATCATACCTTCTGGGAATGCCGGGTTAACAACACGGATCATTACAACCATAAAGCCGATTAACGCACCGTAAGCGAACTTACCTTTGTCAGTGAATGATGCAGATACTGGGTCTGTTGCCATGAAGAACATACCAAATGCAAAACCACCAAGAACTAAGTGCCAGTGCCAAGGCATAGCAAATACTGCGTTAGTTTCTGAACCAATTGTATTCAGTAAGAATGACGTTGCAACCATACCTAGGAATACACCTAGTACGATACGCCATGAAGCGATACGCACGTAAATTAGGAATAAACCACCGATTAATAGTGCTAGTGTTGACGTTTCACCTACAGAACCTTGAATGAAACCGTAGAACGCATTCCACCATAGTTCCATGTTGCTGTAATCAAGAGAACCAACCACTGCTTGACCAAGCATAGTTGCACCAGAGAATGAATCTACTGCAGTCCATACTGTGTCACCTGAAATTTGCGCTGGGTATGCGAAGAATAAGAACGCACGACCGGCAAGAGCAGGGTTAAGGAAGTTACGACCTGTACCACCAAAGATTTCTTTAGCGATTACAACACCAAACGTAATACCTAGTGCAACTTGCCATAAAGGAATCGTTGCAGGTAGGATTAGTGCGAATAGTACAGATGTTACGAAGAAACCTTCATTTACTTCGTGCTTACGCACTGAAGCAAATAACACTTCCCAGAAACCACCCACAGCAAACGTTACTGCGTATATTGGTAGGAAGAAGCAGGCACCGTAAAACATTTTCGCGCCCCAACCAGATTCAGCAGTTAACTCACCACCGAATAATTGGAACAGACCAACTTGCCATGTATTTGCTAGTTCAAAACCTTGTGCTAAAGCACCTGCGGCCTGATGACCGATGTTGAACATACCAAAGAACATTGCAGGGAACGTTGCCATCCACACTAAAATCATCATACGTTTTAGGTCGATGTTATCGCGAACGTGTGTTTTGCCTTTATTTACGTAACCAGGCGTATAAAAAATAGTCGCTGCAGCTTCGTAAAGCGCATACCATTTTTCGTGTTTACCACCCGGTTCAAAATGCGGCTCAATATCTTCTAGAAATTTCTTTAAACCCATCTCTCTAGCCTTCCTTCTCGATCGTAGTCAAGCAATCGCGTAGGATTGAACCATACTCGTATTTACCTGGACAAACGAAGGTACATAATGCTAAATCTTCTTCATCAAGCTCTAGCGCACCTAACGAAATTGCACCATCAAGATCACGTGCGATTAAATCACGTAATAATAGTGTAGGTAGGATGTCTAAAGGCATAACACGCTCATAGCTACCAATTGGAACCATGGCACGCTTCGAACCACCTGTTGAAGTCGTCATGTTAAATAGACGGCTTGGTGTTAGGTGAGATAAGAAGGTACGTGTTACTGAGAACTTATTAGCACCTGGTGCAATCCAACCGAATAGCTCTTTTTCGCGACCTTCAAGTAATACAGATACTTGAACATGGTAACGACCTAAGAACGCATGTGGACCTTGAGAAATAGCACCTGACAACACTGAACCAGAAATTACACGGTTATCACCGTCTTCTAATTCGCCAGCAACTAAATCATCTAAAGATGCGCCAAGCTGAGTTCTAACTAAGCGTGGGTTTTTAACACGAGGACCAGCAAGAGAAACAACACGGTCTGTGAAGATTTCACCTGTCAGGAACAAATTACCAAACGCGATTACGTCTTGGTAACCTAAGTGCCAAACCTGCTTGCTAGCAGAAACTGGGTCTAAGTGATGAATGTGTGTACCAACAAGGCCAGCCGGATGTTTGCCACCAAACTCATGTACTTCTACTTGAGGGATTGATGAACTAGGCACTTGGCTACCAGCTTGTTTACAAACAAATACTTTGCCGTCAGTTAAACGAGATACCACAGCTAAACCAGCTTCAAATGCTTGAGTGTTTTCAGCAATGATCACTGCAGGATCTGCAGCTAGCGGGTTAGTGTCGATAGCCGTTACAAAGATAGAGCTTGGATTTGCATCCAAAGCAGCTACTTTGCTGAATGGGCGAGCACGTAGTGCTGTCCATTGACCTGACTGAACCAGTACTTCTTTCACTTTTTCACGGTCTAAGCTCGAAAGCTCATCGGCCTTGAAAGAGTCAAAGGTGATTTGCTCACTGCCATTAACTTCAATAACAACAGATTGCAGCACACGTTTAGCACCACGATTAATTTCTTTTACTACCCCAGAAGCTGGTGCAGTAAATAAGACGCCTGGGTTCTTTTTGTCTTCAAAAAGTACCTGGCCTTTTTTGACTTGGTCATCCACGCGAACATGCATGGTTGGACGCATACCAATATATTCTTCACCTAGCACAGCTACACGTTTGACGGCAGAACCATCATGAATAACTTGCTGAGGTGCGCCCTCTATCGGTAAATCCAGACCTTTTTTTATGTTGATCATACGCACTTGCATTACATTAACGGAAAGAAACTGAAAAATCGTACCAACCACGTCGCCTTTTGATATGCTCAGGTTAAATTCTAAATATCAAAGAATAGCCTGTTTAACACCCCAAACAAGCAACGCAGTAAACTCCTCACATATATTACCCGAATTTTAACATCAATCAGGGTGACTATGCGAGAGCAAATATGAAATTTATACGACAGATGTGATTATTTAGACTACAAAAACCATTTGAATAAAATTCAATATAGACCAAAGTGCTATTGATGCAGATTTATTTTCATCCACAAACATAAAAAGTCGCTTAAAAAAGCGACTTTTCAAAATAAAGTTTGTTTATCGGTTAATCGATAAGCTGCGAAATCGCAACATCAGGATTCACATCTTGATCGTAATCTACACTGTCGATACCAAAACCGAATAAACGTAAAAATTCGTTGTGGTAACCCACGTAATCCGTTAATTCGTCAATAGTATCTGTATCTACAGTATCCCAAACATGTTGTACACGAGCTTGAACATCATCTTCTAACTCTTTGTAGTTTTGGAATAAGTGACCACCGTCATCAAAACGTGGCGTCTCACCGTAAAGGTTTTCAGTAAATAACGCGTGAATTTGCTCTATTGTGCCTTCGTATGTACCGTCTGCTTTCATTACTTTGAATAAAGCAGAAATATATAAAGGCATAATTGGAATTGCCGAGCTTGCTTGTGTTACAACCGCATTTAATGAAGACACATACGCTTCACCATTTAAGTCTTTCGTAGACTCTTTGATTGCTTGCGTTGCACGGTCAAGATCTTCTTTGGCTTTACCGATTGTCGCATGACCGTAAATTGGCCAGGTTAATTCTTTACCAATATATGTGTAGGCAGTCGTTTTGAAGTTATCAGCAAGAACATCCGCTTCTTTTAATGCGTCAATCCACATTTCCCAATCTTCACCGCCCATAACTTTAATTGTATTGTCGATGTCTTCTTGGCTTGCTGCTTCAACCGTTACTTCATCAATCACACGCTTTGAAGTGTTTAGATTCTTCGTTGTGATATCAGAACCAATTGGCTTAAGCGTTGACGAGTAAGTTTCGCCCGTATTTGGATCGGTACGACGAGGAGACGCAAGGCTGTAGATAACTAAATCAACTTTACCTAGTTCAGCTTTGATTGTATCAATTGCTTTTTGCTTAATTTCGTTAGAAAACGCATCGCCATTGATATTCTTAGACCACAAACCAGCTTCTTCAGCTGCCGCTTGAAATGCTGCAGTATTATACCAACCTGCAGAGCCTGTTTTACGCTCACTACCTTCTTTTTCAAAGAAAATACCTAACGTTTTCGCACCGCCACCAAACGCAGCAGTAATACGCGAGGCTAGGCCGTACCCAGTAGACGCACCAATAACGAGTACATTCTTTGGTGCGTTGCTCAGTGGTCCTTGCGCTTTCACATAGTTAATTTGTTCTTGTACATGCTCAGCACAGCCTACCGGGTGTGCGTTAGTGCAAATAAATCCACGAATTTTAGGCTTAATGACCATTGATCATCCTATATCTATCACAATAAAAATTAGCGCTAGTTTAAAGGCTAATAGTTAAAATACAGGTCTGATCAGTATAAAACTGTTCAGACCCACTGAAATCTTTCTGGGGTAAGCACCCATTTAGAGTGACTGTCCACTTAACTTTGGGTGACTGTCCTGCTAATTTAGTCGAACTTTGAGCCGCCTAAGCATTTAGGTGATTCAGGTGCCTGTCCTTGTTGTTCACTAAACTCTTCAGGAGTAAATGTGTGGATCGCTAATGCATGAATGTGGTTTGCTAATTCATCTTTTAATAGCTCATTAATTTGACGATGTCGGGCAAGTAAGCGTTTACCTGCAAACTCTTCACTCACAACCACCACTTTAAAATGCGATTCTGTTCCACGGCTATGCATATGGCTTTCATTGACAACATTCAGGTGTTTACATTCGATACCCGCAGCGAGCTTTTCCTCAATTTGTTGTTGCATTGACATGTGTCATAGACCTTTAATTGCAAAATAATTGGCCGTTACTATATCAAGGGCGTAGCTCATTTTACCAATAATTTTATCGTATTGAGCGAAAGGTAAGATTAATTCGAGGATGTTTTAACCTTTGTTGTTTGGGCAAGCAATGCTGGTAATCACGCTGACTATGGCCATTCATAATTAAGCAGCTACCACTTTGTAAAATAAGATCGTGTTGCTCATTAGTATGTTTATGCTTTATTTTGAATTTCCGCTCAGCCCCCAGAGATATTGATGCAATAGTCGGCTGCTGGCCGAGCTCTTTTTCATCATCGCTGTGCCAGCCCATACAATCTTGACCATCTCGGTATAAATTTACCAATAATGCATTAAAAGGTATCTGCAATTGCGCTGTTAAACGTTTACGCATAGCATCAAGCACCGCTGGCCAAGGTTCAACAATTAGCTGGGACCCTGAATAGCTATAATTAACATTCGGATCAGCAATAAAGCACTGCAAACGGGGGATCACATGACTTTTTCCATAAACTTTAATAGAAGGCTGCTGCCAATTAAGATGCTGCTGTAGGTAATAAAATAAATCGAGACTTTTTTGCGCACTTAAAGCCTTCGCTTGATAAGAAAACCCCTCAGGTAAATGATTAGGGTTGGCGTTTGGCTGTTGCATGTTAGAATTTACCTATACTTAAATACTTATCGTAAAATCATGATGACCACCCAAGCACAGCTCGGTGATAACACCTATACCCTAGAACGTTTTCCTTTAGATCAAAAAAATCGCAGTCTTCAAGCCTGGGATTCTGGTGATGAATACCTTGTCAATTATGTACAAGAACATCACCCTGACGCAAATTCAGTGCTCATTTTGAATGACAGCTTTGGCGCACTTGCTTGCGCATTAAGTTCATTAACAGTTTATTCAGTTAACGATTCGTATATTGGTCATCAAGCAACACGTTACAATTTAAAAGCCAATGAGTTAACGATTGATTCAGTTAAGCAGCTTCATTCATTACAAGCTTTACCAAGCCAGGTTGATTTAGTGATCTTAAAAGTGCCCCGCAATTTAGGCTATTTACAGCATCAGCTTGCAGCTATTAGCGCAGCTCTTCCTAAAGACATTGCAGTTATTGCCGCGGGTAAGACCAAAGATATCCATAATTCAACAATTAAAGCCTTTAATCAGTATATTGGTGATACCTCAACCAGCTTAGCAGTTAAAAAGTCTCGCTTAGTAATCAGTAAAACCAGTGGTTTTGATAAAAAAGCCCCCTTCCCTGTAAGTTGGCCACTTGAAGGCAGTGAATTTGAAATTCAAAACCATGCGAATGTATTTTCTAGAGATTCGTTAGACATTGGCGCACGTTTTTTCTTTAACTATTTACCACAAACTAGCAAAGCTCGCCGTATTATTGATTTAGGCTGTGGCAACGGCGTAGTTGGCTTGATGACATTAAAACGCTGCCCTAAAGCCCATGTCACTTTTGTTGACGAATCGTATATGGCCGTTGAATCAGCTAAACTAAATGTTACCCACAATCTACCTGAACAACTTGAGCAATGTGAGTTTATACAAAACGATTGCTTAACCGATTTTGAACCTGACAGTGCTGATCTTGTTTTATGTAACCCACCGTTTCACCAAGCACAAGCTGTGACTGATCACATCGCTTGGCAAATGTTTAAACAAGCCAAACATACTCTTAAACAAGGTGGTGAATTAAGGATTATCGGTAATCGCCACCTCGACTACCATGAAAAACTAAAGCGCATGTTCGGCAATTGCAAACTATTAGGTTCTAACAAAAAGTTTGTCGTACTTAGTGCAACTAAAAATCATTGATGGAGCAATCTAAATGAGAAAGTTACTTTCTTTATGTGCATTATTAGCGCTTGCTGGGTGTAGTAATCAGCCTAATCAACTAATTTTAAACCCTGTTTATCAAAGTGGTAAAATCACCCATATAGATAGCAACGTAAGTACCAGTGTTATTGATTTAAGAGGTGATAATGTCACTCTAAAAATCATTGAATCCGGTAAAGTGAAGACTTTAGCCAGCCCAGGAATAGCAGATTCGCTCAAGAGTACCCTCGATAGCGCATTGAGTAGAAATGGAGCCAATATTTCTAACCTTGCTACAACTCGCTTTGAAGTTGACATTCATAAACTACAAGCCGTAGTAACTGAAAAACTGATGACACACACAAGTGTTGCCAGTATTGAGTTAGGTGTCCGTGTGATTAGAAATAACAGCAACTTTAGTAAGGTGTATCGAGGTGGTGCTAATTTAGAAGGGCCTTTAAGTCATGACCGTGCGAAAATTGAAAGTCAGCTTAATAAGTTGACTGAACAATTAATTACCCGCATTGTATCTGACCCAGAATTAATCGCTTATTTAGAGGGGTAACTATGAAGCGCATTCTCTTACTCAGTTTTATTTTATTATTTGCTCACAGTTCATTTGCAGCAACTGAAGGTAAGTTTATTCAAAAAGACAATATGTTTCCACGTGTTGAAATTGTCACGACACTTGGCAGCATCGTGGTTGAAATGGACCGCTCTCGTGCGCCGATTACTGTGAATAACTTTTTAACCTACGTTGCTGATGGCAGTTACCAAGGCAGTGTTTTTCACCGTGTAGAACGCGACGACGATAACGAACGCGATTTTGTGATCCAAGGCGGGGGTTATGACAAAGACTACGATGGCTTGCACGAATACGACCCTATTTTTAACGAAAGTGGTAATGGCTTAAAAAATGATATGTACAGTATCGCTATGGCGTACCAAGACCGTAAGCCGCACTCAGGCACTCGCCAATTCTTTTTTAACATGGACGACAATGACCATTTAAACCCGGGCCGCGATTGGGGCTTTGCCGTATTTGGTATGGTTATGGATGGCTATGAAACTCTTGATAAAATTATGCGTACAGAAACCGCATACAACGAAAAAATTGGTTACAGCTTTGTACCAAAAACACCTATCGTTATTTTAAACGTTAAAGTGCTTGACGCTAATCAATAATAATTAGGGGCTTCTTAGCCCCATCAATTGGCAATACTATGACAAACCCTCTTTCAATTTCAGAGTACTTTTCGTATTTCAAAGACAAACGTTTAATCAACATTTTTATCTTTGGTATCAGCAGTGGCTTTCCATGGGTGTTGATTGGCTCTGTTTTGTCTGCATGGTTAAAAGATGAGGGCCTAAGCCGAAGTATGATCGGCTTATTTGGTATAGTTTTCGGTGCTTACAGTATTAACTTTTTATGGTCTCCATTAGTTGACCGCGTCAAGTTACCATTCTTATTCAATTGGCTTGGTCAGCGCCGCAGTTGGATTTTATTGTGTCAGTCAGTCATTTTTATTGGCACCTTTGCACTTGCAGGTTTAGATATTAAAGCTAACCTCTGGTTTGCAGCGGCAATTTGTTTAGTCATTGCTATTGCATCTGCGACCCAAGATATTGCTATTGATGCATTTCGTATTGATACCTTAGCCGAGAATGAAAGTCATAAAGCTACCGCTGCAGCAGCGATGGCAACATCAGGTTGGTGGAGTGGCTATGCTTTACTTGGTGCCTTGCCTTTTTATTTAGCTGACATTCCATCAATTGACTGGCCTGAAGTTTATTTTTTCTTATCTGTTGTCATGTTATTACTGATGAGCAGTGTTTTTTGGGCAAAAGAGCCTGATTCTAACCGCGAACTTGTGCAAGCTGAACTTGAACGCACTTACCAACAAAAGTTAGCTGGTGCCAAACAAAGCAAACTGACAAAAATAATCGCATGGCTTGCTGTAACTGTTATTGATCCATTCAAAACCTTCTTTGCGCGTAATGGTGTTAAAACAGCACTCGCATTATTAGCCTTTATCTTCTTATTTAAAATTGGTGAAGCCTTTTTAGGACGAATGTCTATTGTGTTCTATAAAGAAGTAGGCTTTACGAATAGTGACATTGCCACCTTCTCGAAAGTGGGCACTGCAGTGCTTACCATCGCTTTCACATTCTTAGGGAGTCTATTTAATCAACGCTATGGCATTGTAAAGGGCTTGTTTATTAGTGGTATTGCGATGGCTGCTTCAAACTTAGCTTTTGCTTGGATTGCTATTGCGGGCCCTAAATTGAGTCTGTATGCATTTGCCATTATCGTTGATGGCTTTACCCAAGCATGGTCTCTCGTTGCTATGGTGGCATTTATATCTATGCTCTGCGACAGAGCATTTAGTGCAACGCACTACGCGCTTCTTGCCTCATTAGGTAATTTAGGTAGAACTTTGCTTTCAAGTTACAGCGGCGTTGTAATTGATGATTGGTTAGATGGTAACTGGGCCATGTTTTTTGTGCTAACAGCACTTATGGTTATTCCATCATTGGTATTTTTGTTCTTAATTCGCCATAAACTTTATGCGTTAGAAAACAACTACCACAAAAACAATTAACAAAATAAAAACGTATGTAAATAAAGTGTAGGGATTACAATAGCGGGGCTTAAATAGTGCATCCATGCACTATTCATACTATATGCTAGAAGTTAAAAACTTCTGGGTAGTCAACAATTATGCGTCTTTTAATAAGTTAAGACCTTCGTATGGGTCAACTTCTAGCGCATCACAATAACGCATAAACTCAATAACATCTAAACGACGCTCTTGGTTTTCAATTTTACCAATAAAAGAGTGAGGCGTACCTAACACTTGTGCAAGACTGCGCATTGTGTGACCTTTCTCATGGCGCTTCGTCTTAAGCCATTTCGTTAATTTTGAGTTTTCTTCAGAAGAAACTGTTTTACCCATCATAAAATACATCTCCTACTAGATGATTTAAATTAAAAATTTAGAGTGAAATTTTGCCCGTCTCACTCCTGAACACATTATATACTAATAACTTATGCTTTGGATGAATAATTATACAAATGTCCTTCTTTTAGGAATGGACCGCATAGTTAAACAAACTTAATTGTAGCTAAAATTAAAGCATGTGCTCTATTGCCAGTTGTTAACTGTACCAAAAAATTAATCAATTGAAACCTTATCACACTTAAATTATCGCTTTATAAACTGTAAATTTATGCTTAAAGTGTATGTAAATACTGAAAAAGGTTAAGAAATGTTTCGTATATTATTTTTGTTGCCAATTGTACTCTGTGTAGCGTGGTACCTGTTTCTTAGACACAATCGTGTACCAATTAAGCAGGGGAAAAAAGGATTTGTATATATATTAATCGCCTCTGTATTTGTTTTGGGCTTCTTTTTACTGATGATTAAAGTGACTCAACACTAGAGTCACTTATTATTAATCAAGGCGCAACGAAGTTACCTAAACGAGCTAACGATTTCGTTTTCTTAGCACTAATAAGCAAGGAGAACTGTGTCGTATGGTCTCGAATACCAATCTGCCAATTACTGCAATAACCTATTGCAGCAACGACGTTTACTGACTGAACCACAACACAATCCCCTTATATAGATGCATGCCTAGAACCTCAAAATGAACCTATTCCTTTTATAAGTTCTTACTCAACAACCAAGCTTTCAAACTCAGCCCTTAACTTTGGCAATGCGATCTGAACAGGTTGATTGATGTGTATTTTCAGCTAGCTGCTGATTACTTGGTATTACCCGAAAGCAACTAAATTACCGTTACGATAAAACTGCTAACAACTAAGGTTTCTATTCTTTTGTTATTCTTAAACTCAGAAGCTAAAACTTACTTCTGCTGATGCGTGAGTGCATTAATGAAGGGATTAAGAGAGTATGAACAATAAAAAAGCCACATCAAGTGGCTTTTTCAAAAAATTTTTAAACGCTAAAGCTAGCTCCGCAACCACAAGTTGTTGTTGCGTTAGGGTTGTTAACGAAGAAACGTGCGCCCTCTAACCCTTCAGTATAATCTACCGTACCATCGACTAAGTATTGAATACTCATCGGGTCGACCACTAAGGTAACACCGTTTTTTTCAATCTCTAAATCGCCAGGGTTGGCTTTTTCATCAAAAGTAAAACCGTACTGAAACCCAGAACAACCACCACCTGTTACATAAACACGTAGCTTTAAATCCGGATTCTCTTCTTCTTCGATTAACTGTTTAACACGAACAGCTGCTGCATCGCTGAACTTAATTGGCAACTCATCAGACATACCGAGACCCTCAAAACCTATAATGTGGCGATTATCTAATACCCGAGTGTTTTAATCAAGTATCTCAAGGGAGCAATATCCGTACTTAATAACAGCACGGCTAGGCTATACACTTTAAACTCATCATCTTAGATAATAGGATTGCCCGCGTTTTAGCTAAAAAGACCAATAAAAATACAAAAAGGTTATAATTTAGGCGTATAATTACTGAACGATAAATGATGATATTGTTTTATGCGAACCTATTTGTTGCCACTCATCCTATTAATGCTGGGTATGTCGGGTAGTGTCACTGCTGCTGATAATGAAACATGGAAAATTACATCTTTAGAAGTTCCTCCCTATGCCAGCAGTAAAATGGCAAATGGCGGTAATGCGATTGCTTCATTGAGAAACACACTTGCAAAACAAGGAATTGAGCTTAATGTTGAATACTTACCATGGCAAGATGCAATCGAAAAGGCCGAACAACCGGGGTATCTAGGTTACTACCCTGCTTGGCTCTCGGAAATAAAACCAGGCTTTATCGCTTCGCCTACTATTTTTAACTCACAACTTGCTGTGTTAACAAATCAACAGAATGAACAAGCATTTGATAATTTAGAAAAGCTCTTTAGTGATAATAAAGTGGCTGTAGTCGACTCTTATGTCTATCCTGGATATATTGAGAACATAATTCAAGCTTATAATGATAGCATCATTCGAGTCGCCACCGATGAGCAGTTATTCATCTTATTAACGACTAATCAGGTTAAGTTTGTCATTTCTGCTCCTGAGATTTTAGGTTATTTTGCTATTAAAAAGGGGTTACCTGAACCGAAAATAGTCAGACAATTTACAGATTTCCCACTCGTTATTGGTATTAAAATCACACCAGAGAATCAAAGCAAACTAGCTCAACTAAAGAGCTTATTTGATGACAATTCACAATCGACAACACACTATATAAAACCCAAAAAGTTATTATTTACCTATATAGATATCCCTCATATAGCGCCATTCAAACAGTTTATGGAAACTGTTTATGATGAATTAAATATCAAAACTCAACTTCAAGCCGTGCCCTCACGCAGAGGCGTGCTATTACTTAATGCTGGGATAGTCGATGGGGATATAGTTCGTTCAAAAAGCAACCTAAGTAAGTTCGATGATATTATCGTCGTTGAACCAAGCTTAGGTACCGTAAATATTGTCTTAATATGTCGTAAATCTGAAACATGTAACCGTACTAACTTAGACGATAAAAACATTAGTATTATGAGCTCGATGGGAGACCTTGAATTGCTCAAGGAGTTTAATATTCAAGCGCGTGTAATTCTAAATGAAGATTTAAACCATATATTAAGAATGCTAAAGAAAGGCCGAGTTGACAATGTGTTCTACCCTGCACTTGAAATTGATATTCATAACTTGCGAAAAGAATTTGAAGTTGTTGTACTAAGACAAATGACAGTCAATACTGTTGTACATAAAAAACATGCTGGGCTCGTCCCCGAACTATCTCATGCAATTAAAGCACATTTACCTTCTCTAACGGATCAGCTGAATAGTAACCGTGCCGATAACCTTCATTGAGTAAATTACTTATTAATTTCAAAATCACAAGGACTTAGTGAATTTGATTTGCTAAACTGCGGCTCAAAAGTGCTGTGAGGAAATATGCATGTGGCTTGAAAGACTAAGACGTCGTTTAGCAAAGCCTAAAACATCTGTGCAGTTGTGCTTACTTGGTGTAAGTGCAGGGTTAATTGCGGCAGTTTTAATCATTCTTTTTCGCCTCACTATCATGTTTTTCCAGAGTTTATTTCTTGAGAAACCTGATGACTTCTCAACACTACCCACTCTTGAACGAGTTCTTCTTCCGGTCAGTGCCGCCTTATTAATTGCTCTATTCGCAGCTCTAACTGGCTTTAAGCATTATCGCCTTGGCATTCCATTTGTAATACACCGCATTAAAAAACACTATGGTCATATGCCGCTTTACAACACGGTGAACCAATTTGTCGGTGGAGCATTAGCCCTGATAAGTGGTTTTTCGGTAGGTCGAGAAGGCCCTTCGGTACATATGGGTGCAACGGGCGCCAGTTTACTGGCCGATAAATTACACCTTCCACACAATGCAATGCGTACCCTAACAGGGTGTGGTGTTGCAGCCGGTATCGCCGCATCATTTAACACCCCGCTTGCAGCCGTTATTTTCGTAATGGAGGTGGTGCTTAGAGAATATAAAGTGCATATTTTCGTGCCCATCATGCTCGCTGCGGTAACTGGCGCATTAGCGACTCAATTTGTTTTTGGTGACGCTTCTGAGCTTGCACTTATTACTATGAATCCATTGAGTGGTTGGCATTACCCATTTTTAATCATCTTTGGTATGGCACTTGGTGCTGTTGCTTATGCATTTAACCAAAACTTGATGCTTATAATCCGCACCTTTAAACCGCTAAGCATGTTCCCTCGCCTATTACTGGCAGGTTTAATCGCAGGCTTAATTGCTTATATGGTTCCCCATGCAATGGGCTCAGGTATGAGTGCAATCACTATTGCCATTGAGTCACCAGATGATGTGCAGTTTTTAACTACCATCTTGATTGCCAAATTACTCGCCACCTTATTTGCTATTGGCTTGGGTATTCCTGGCGGGATCATCGGTCCTGTAATTGGGCTTGGGGTATTAATGGGCACATTAATGGCTTTTTTTGCTCAGTTTATTAGCCCGGGAGTTGATATTACTGGTACCTACAGCATGCTTGGCATGGCAGGATTATTGGCAGCTACATTGCACGCACCACTTGCTGCACTCACTACGGTTATGGAGTTAACCTCAAGTCCTGAGATTATTGTGCCAGCCATGCTGGTGATCTCAACGGCTTATGTCACTGCACTGCAGTTTTTTGGTAACCGCTCTATTTTTATGCAGCAACTTGATTTCCAAGGGCTTGAGTATCAAATATCGCCAGCCACCGAAGCGTTACAAAAAGTCGGAGTAATGGCTGAAATGGATGAACAATTCAAGTTACTTTACAGTGATGACAAACAGCAAATCAAAGAATCGCTTGATGCCCTTGATAGCCAAACGCCGCTTATTGTGCATGATGAAGAAAACGGCTATCGTCTTGCTGAATATGATTTAAGTCTAATGTCTGATCAAAATAGTAATATCAAATACGTCAACCTTACAGGGCTAAGTAGCCAAGCAACGTTGGCCGATGCCTTTGATTTACTGAAAGATAAACGCAGCGGTGCGGTGTATATATACAACCTACTTGATAACCAACAAATTATGGGTCTTTTGCGTTGGGATCAAATCAGGCATATCCTTACCATACGCAACAGTTTGTTATAACAATTAAAATGGATACTTAAATGACTGCGCTATTAGTTTATAAAACGTTTCATGTGTTCTTTATGATCGCTTGGTTTGCCGGTATTTTTTACCTGCCTCGGCTATTCGTTTACCACGCAATGAGTGAAGAAAAAGCCTGTAACTCAATGCTAAGAGTAATGGAGCGACGTTTACTTTATTTCGTTACGCCCTTTGCCGTATTAACACTCGTGTTTGGCGTATTAACGATTTTTGAATATGGTCGTGATTGGTTTAGATACAGCATGTGGCTGCACTACAAACTGGTATTAGTGATTATTCTTTATATCTATCATGGCTACTGCTTTAAATTACTGGCTGATTTTAAGCATGATCGCAATAAACGTAGCGATCGCTTTTACCGTATTTTTAATGAAGTTCCGGTACTCATCCTTTTAGCTATAGTGGCACTGGCAATTATTAAACCTAACTTATAATTTGCTGCTGTGTACGCTAAAAATTTGCTATAGTACTGCGCAAATTTATGCGGCCTCCCATACCGAGTGCCAGCGCCCTATAAATGTGATTAGGAACAAACCCCATGCTAAGTTTCCAAGGTGAAAATATCCTGTCGGTCAATCAGCTTGATCGAGATTGTATTGAACGTATTTTTGCAGTTGCTAAGAAAATGGAGCCTTATGCTAAAAAGCAAAAGCGCACCAATGTTTTAGAGGGCGCAATTTTAGCGAACTTGTTCTTTGAACCAAGCACGCGTACTCGCGTAAGCTTTGGTACCGCATTTAACTTACTAGGTGGCTTAGTCCGCGAAACAACAGGCATGCAAAGCTCTGCGCTAGCAAAAGGTGAATCGTTATATGACACCGCTCGTGTTATCTCTGCGTATGCAGATGCAGTCGCAATGCGCCACCCTGATGCAGGCTCCGTTGCTGAGTTTGCCACTGGGTGTGATGTACCAGTAATCAATGGCGGTGACGGCCCGAATGAGCACCCAACTCAAGCCCTACTTGACTTACTAACGATTGAACGTGAACTTGGCCGTTTCAACCAAAGTATCGACGGTATGCACATTGCCCTAGTGGGTGATTTAAAATACGGCCGTACTGTGCACTCTTTATCTAAGTTACTGTGTCATTATAAAGACGTAAAATTCTCTATGGTGGCACCTGATGGCTTACAAATGCCAGACTACATTTTAGATGCTGTTGATAACGCCGGTCATAAAATTCAACTAGTAGATAAAATGGAAGGCAACTTAGCGGCTGATATTGTATATCAAACCCGCATTCAAGAAGAGCGCTTCCCTTCACAAGAAGAAGCGAACAAATACCGTGGTGGTTTTCGTATCAGCCAAGCAATTTACAATGCACACTGTAAACCAAACTCAGTACTGATGCACCCACTGCCTCGTGATAGCCGTTTAGAAGCAAACGAGCTTGATAACGATTTAAATAGCAACGACAACCTAGCAATTTTCCGCCAAGTTCAAAATGGCGTGTTAATCCGCATGGCGTTGTTTGCTCTAACCTTAGATGTTGCCGACAAAGTTGAGCAATATGAAGTCGACGTGCCTTGGTTTAGCCGTAAACGTAATAGTTAACTCGCTTCGTTTTGGGCTCTTTGAGCCCTTACAAACCAACTCATTTAACGTGACAACCCAATAGGACTATTCATGACAATTAGCCAAGATCTTTTTAATCGCGCGCAAGAATCAATCCCAGGCGGTGTAAACTCACCAGTTCGTGCCTTCAATGGCGTTGGCGGTACTCCTTTATTCATCACTAAAGCAGAAGGTCCTTTTACCTTTGATGCTGATGGTAACCGTTATATCGATTACGTTGGTTCATGGGGACCAATGATCATGGGTCATAACCACCCTGCTATTAAACAAGCGGTATTAGAAGCCGTTGAAAATGGCTTAAGCTATGGTGCACCAACCGAAACTGAAATCTTAATGGCCGAGAAAGTAAAAGAGCTGGTACCATCAATCGAAAAAGTACGTATGGTAAGCTCAGGTACTGAAGCAACCATGAGTGCGATTCGCTTAGCACGTGGTTTCACTGGTCGTGACAAAATCTTAAAGTTTGAAGGCTGTTACCACGGTCATGCAGACTCACTACTAGTAAAAGCAGGCTCAGGCGCGCTGACTATGGGTGTACCAAACTCACCAGGTATTCCTGAAGACTTCGCTAAGCACACATTAACGGTGTCGTTTAACAACCTTGATGAAGTAAAAGCCATTTTCGCAAAATACGCTGACGAAATCGCTTGTATCATCGTTGAGCCAGTTGCTGGCAACATGAACTGTATTCCACCTGTACCAGGCTTCTTAGAAGGTTTACGTGAGGTGTGTGATGAATACAAATCTGTGCTTATTTTTGATGAAGTAATGACAGGTTTCCGTGTTGCTTTAGGTGGCGCACAAGCTTACTACAATATCAAACCAGACCTTACTTGCTTAGGTAAAGTAATAGGTGGCGGTATGCCAGTGGGTGCATTTGGCGGTAAGAAAGAAATCATGGATTTCATCGCACCTGTCGGCCCTGTTTATCAAGCGGGTACATTATCAGGTAACCCAATTGCCATGGCAGCAGGCTTAAAATCGCTTGAGTTATTATGCGCTGAAGGTCTACACGATGAACTAGAAGCTAAAAGTAAAGCAATTTGTGAAGGCTTTGAAGCCGCTGCGAAAAAAGCAGGCATTGCACTTACAACAAACTACGCAGGTGGAATGTACGGCTTCTTCTTTACTGATAAAGAAAAAGTAACTAGCTATCAACAAGCGACTGAGTGTGATTTAGAGCGTTTTAAAAAGTTCTTCCACTTAATGCTTGAAGAAGGCGTTTACCTAGCTCCTTCAGCGTTTGAAGCTGGCTTTGTGTGTGCTGAACACTCAGAAAAAGAAATCAACGATACTATTGCAGCCGCAGAGCGCGCATTCGCGAAGCTTTAATAAACTTTAAGCAAGTTAAAAAAAAGCCCCAGCATTTTTCAATGCTGGGGCTTTTTTTTCTTTGCCAATTCGTTTATTTAAGGTGTTATTAATCTCTAACGCAAGTCGGCCTTGGCTCAAACTCGCTGGCACGAATGGGGAGCTGTACAACCTTGCCGCATCCAGGAGGCGCTTGCAGGCCGGTTTCTTCGTTAATAAAGGCCCAACGAATAGAAGCTGGGCGTGTATCTGCTATAGCTTCAGGATTGAGTGGTTTAAGGTAGCGAATATAGGCTTCTAGTGCACCAACACTGCCTGTTAAACCAGTGCTCTTGTTATCGTCGCGACCAATCCATGCAACAGTAACTGTGTTTTGGTCAAAACCTGCAAACCAACTATCGCGCAAGTCATTACTGGTGCCTGTTTTACCAGCAAGCTGAATTGATGGAAAGTGGGCATTTAAACGCTTTGCTGTACCGTCTTTGGTCACTCGTTTCATTGCGTATTTGGTCATGTAAATTGATGCATCGTCAAAGCGTTTTTGTGAGGTTACATCATGTTTATAAAGCACTTTACCTACTGAGTCTGTCAGTGCTGAAATAGACGTTAACTCGCGGTACTGACCATCTGCAGCAAGCGTTGTATAAAGCTGCGCGACTTCAAAGCTAGAAAGCTCAAGTGCACCTAAAAGTAATGATGGATATTGATCAATACGCCCTTCTACACCTAAACGCTTCAAGGTATCAGCCACTTTATCTACACCAACATCAAGACCCGTGTTAACCGCAGGAATATTTATACTGTTACTAAATGCTTTGTATAGTGGCATTGGTCCGCGGAACTGCTTATCGAAGTTCTCTGGTTGCCATACTTTGCCCTGTTCGTTAGTTACTTGCAGCGGTGAGTCATCTACTAAAGTGGCAACATTAAACTGACCACTTTCAAATGCCGTTAAATAAACTGCTGGCTTAACTAATGAGCCAATATTACGTTTGGTATCTAGTACACGGTTAAAGCCAAAATAACGTACGTCACGGCCTGCAACTAGCGCCGACACTCCACCTTTTTCAACATTAACAGAGATCATCGCTGCCTCAAGCTCTTCTGTTTTAGGGCGTCTTTCAAGATACGGCAAGCTTGCTTCAATCGACTCTTCCATAGCCGTTTGCTTTTGTAAGTCAAAATAGGTAAAGACACGTACTCCGGCATCTAACACTTGCTGATCTGGTAGTAGGCGCTTTAATTCTCGGTTAACTAATTCTAAGTAACCCGGATACGACTTTTGCAGGCTGTCTTTCATTGGTGCAATATCAATAGGACGCTTTAATGCCGCGCGATATTCACGTGTATCAATAAGCTTGTTTTCAACCATTAATCGCAGCACTAAATCACGGCGCTCCATTGCGCGCTCACTATAACGGCGCGGATTGTAATACGATGGCCCTTTTACCATAGCAACTAACAACGCAATTTGGTCGTATTCAAGTTCATCCACAGGTTTTGAGAAATAAAACTCAGCGGCTAGGCCCATACCATGAACACCTTGATTGTAAGACTGACCTAAATACACTTCATTGAGGTAGGCCTCTAAAATTTCATCTTTGCTGTAGCGGTAATCTAGAATTAAGGCAATTAGCGCCTCATTAAATTTACGTACCAAAGAGCGCTCACGAGTTAAGTAGATATTTTTTGCTAACTGCTGAGTTAAAGTACTGCCGCCCTGTACGGTACGCCCTGCTTTGATATTGCTATACAAAGCACGCATAATTGACCACACCGATACGCCGTGATGGTCATAGAAATTACGGTCTTCAACCACCAGCAAGGTGTCTTTTAGCATTGGCGGAAATTTATCAAGCGGTACAAACTCACGATCTTGCTTTGAGTCATTGCCGATACGTGCAATTTGTACTGGCTCTAACCGTGCGCTATTCAAACGGCGACCAAATTTATCTTTAATGGTTGCTAACTTTTGTCCCGAAAAACGCAGCTCAATAACGTGTGCATCTTCAAGGCCGTCATAAAATTCAAATTCACGGCGATACACTTTAATGCTGTTAGCAGATTTAACATACTGACCTGTACGGCTGAGTTTATTTACTGAAGAGTAATTTAAGCGGTTTAACTCCCAAATAACTTCTTGCTGGGATAAATATTGTCCAGGATAAAAACTCATTGCACGCGCATAGACTTGGGCTGGTAATTGCCACTTATTCCCCTCAAATTGGCGGGTAATTTTGGCATCAAGGTAAATAAGGTACAGTGTCATAGCAATGACAACTGCTAAAGAAAGCTTCCAAAATATTGACCAAAGCTTTCTTAGTATCCTCGCTTTAGTAGCATTTTTAGGTGAATTTTTACGCTTAGAAGAAGAGCGTGAAGATGCCGCTTTAGTTTTTGATGACGACTTTTTTGCAGGTGTTTTTTTATCAGCCATTGAGTTCGCTATTGATCAGTTAATTTTACAGGACAAGCTAGGCAATATTAACACCTGTAAAATTAACAGTCACTTAAACTCGGTTAGCGTGTGCACAACCATAGCGAGTGAATTACGGCAGGAATAAAAAAGATAAAACATAAAATAATGTTAATGATTAAATCTTTACCTGCTCCCGCTTTTAAAAATACCGCAACAGGCGGTAAAAATAGCGAGATAATAATAAGCAACAGTTTGTTATCCATAATTTTTCCTTGTTAGATTGGAACCTAAAGCATAGCTAATAATTGACTAAATCGCCTATCAGAAAAGACTTATTTAATTGCAAAAAAGCCCTACCTAAGTAGAGCTTTGATTTGAACACACAATGATTTGTTTTTGTGCGTGTAAAAACACGCACAAAGATTAGTTACTGCGAACTGATACAAACTCAGGGTACGCATCAATACCACAGTCATGTTGATCCATACCGTTTAGTTCTTCTTCTTCGGTAACGCGGATACCCATAGTATTTTTTAGAATTGCCCATACGATTGATGACGCGATGAACACAAATCCTAAGATACATACTAAGCCAATCAACTGATTAACGAAGGTTGCATCTGAGTTTGAAAGTGGTACTAACATAATACCTAAAGCACCACATACACCGTGTACAGAGATAGCACCTACAGGGTCATCGATTTTAGCTTTATCAAGTGCAACGATGCTAAATACAACCAAAGAACCACCAAGAAGACCCAGTAAACAAGCAAGTAACGGTGTTGGTGATGCAGGCTCAGCTGTAATAGTTACCAGACCAGCTAATGCACCATTAAGCACCATAGTTAGATCAGCTTTGCCCCAAAGTACTTTACACACCATAAGTGCAGCAATTGCACCACACGCAGCGGCAGCGTTAGTATTAACGAAGATTTTACCTACTGCTGTTGCATTTTCAGCGTCAGATATAAGCAGCTGTGAACCACCGTTGAAGCCAAACCAACCCATCCAAAGAATTAATGTACCTAGTGTTGCTAACGGTAGGTTAGAACCAGGAATTGGGTAGATTTCACCGTTTTTGCCATATTTACCTTTACGAGCACCTAGGAAAAGCACACCTGCAAGAGCGGCTGCTGCACCTGCGCCATGAACAATTGCAGAACCAGCAAAGTCAACAAAGCCCATTTCAGATAAGAAGCCTGCGCCCCAAGTCCAGTAACCTTCGATTGGGTAAATGAAACCAGTTAAAACAACAGTGAAAATTAAGAATGCCCATAACTTCATACGCTCAGCAACCGCACCAGATACGATTGACATAGCCGTTGCTACGAACACAACTTGGAAGAAGAAATCAGACTCTAAAGAGTGATCTGCATCAGCAGCTTGAGTGCCAATTAATGCACCAAATGAAGGGATAAAACCACCTTCTGCGTTATCAACATACATGATGTTGTAACCCACTAATAAAAACATAGTGCAGGCAATAGAGAATAGTGCTACGTTTTTGGTTAGTATTTCTGTTGTATTTTTTGCACGCACTAAACCTGCTTCTAGCATAGCGAAACCAGCCGCCATCCACATTACTAAAACACCCGACATCAAAAAGTAAAATGTGTCGAGCGAGAACTTCAACTCTACAATCGTGTTTTCCATAATTCCCCCTTAAATTGCTTCTTCATCAAGTTCGCCTGTACGAATACGGACGATTTGGTCTAGGTCGTAAACAAAAATTTTGCCGTCACCAATTTTGCCTGTTGAAGCAATTTTTGTGATGGTTTCAACAACGCGTTGACAATTTTCGCTACGAGTTGCAATTTCAAGTTTGATTTTTGGAATAAAATCGACTTGGTATTCAGCTCCACGATATAGTTCAGTGTGACCACGTTGACGGCCAAAGCCTTTAACGTCGACAACTGTCATCCCCTCAATGCCTAAATCAGCCAGTGCTTCACGCACATCATCAAGTTTGAATGGCTTTATTATTGCACTAATCATTTTCATAGTGGCCCCCTTCGGACGCTTATTGTTATCCTGTTGGTGTATGTAATCCAACCTTTGTGCCACTATTTTTTATTATTAATATTCAATGATTTATATTTTAATATTGGTTTTTGAACAAAAAAAATGCACCCATATGGTGCATTTTATTAACAATTAACCTGAGCTGGTGCAATTTACTCAATTATTGAATAACTAAGCAATTTCGCTGTTGTTGCTTGGCTTGATATAGCGCTTTATCTGCAATACGCATAGCAGCTGTTAACGACACTTTTTGAAATGGAGTCATACCAATACTCATGGTCAATGAATAAGGCTCACCATTAATAGAAAAGGCATGGCTGGCTAACTGCTCTCTAAATGTATTTAATCGCTGCTCTGCCTTTTTTAGATTCATATTATTGAGCACAACTGCAAACTCTTCACCACCAATACGTGCCACGGTAAAATCATCAAACTTTGCTTTTAAGAATGATGCGACTTGCTTAAGCGCCTGATCACCCGCTTCGTGACCAAATTGATCATTAACATTCTTGAAGTAATCAATATCAAGCAAGGCTAAAACATTCTCTTGTTCAACATTCTTTAATATTTTTTCGGCGTATTGATAAAAATAGCGTCTATTGTGTAAGCCTGTTAAATGGTCGCGATATGCACTTTCTTTAATATCGGCTATTAGAGCGAGTTGTTCCATGGTTTGCATAACACGGCAATGAAACTCTTCATTCATAAATGGCTTTGTTAAAAAGTCATTAGCGCCGTATTTAATAAAGCGCGCCGATAAACCATGCTTACCAGCCCCCGACAAACCAATAATGGCTAAGTCATCGCGGCCGCGGAAATTACGCACCGCTTTAACCAACTCAAAACCATCCATTGTTGGCATTGCATAGTCAGTAAGTAACAATTTAATTTCTGGGTCGTCTTTGAGCATTTGCAACGCTTGCTCACCGTCTTGGGCATCACTCACTGCAAATAATTGCTTTTCGAGCATTTGCTTCATTAAAGTGCGGCTCAATACTGAGTCATCAGCCACCAGCGCTTTGCTACCATCGTTTCTGAGTAATTGTGCAACTAACTTTATTGCGTAATGGTACGAATCACGATTATCTTTAACGACATAATCAACCACACCAAGCTCTAACATTTGTTGGCGGATGTACTCATCAATTTTAGAAGTCAGAACAACGGTCGGAATATTCTTTGAAAGCGTGTACTTAGCCACTTCACCATTCATTGCATCTGGCAAGGTTAAATCGACCAATGCTAAAGTATAATCGTGTTCAGCAATTAAATTTATCCCTTCTTTTAGGGACCACGTAAAGTCGACAGCGACATCGAGATAGTGAGCAGCCAAGTGACGTAACACTTGCTGCACCACCTTACTGTCTTCAACAACTAACACTCTTTGCATTATAACTTCTCTTTTCTAAGCGCACGTGCACAGATTATAAACACGCTAAATATACGCCATTTTTCAATCTAGCTAAATAATTAAGCAAATTATCTTTAGTAAAAAAAAGGATTTTTTTGTTATTTGCTCATGATTTTCGGTTAATTTCCACTTCAACAGCGAATATTGGTCACTAGTCTCATTAGTTTGTCATCGAGTTAGCTTTAATTTTTAATAGCTATAAATCGAATAATAAGGAATCAACATGAAACTAGTTAGTTTTATTGGCTTATCGGTAACAGCACTGACACTGACCTTTAGCACTCCTAGCTTTGCAGATAACGCACGTCGCATTGATGTCGACAGCAAAGTAGTCACAGAGCATAAAGCACGCATTAACGGCGAGCGCTTTTCATATACCGCCGCCACTGGTACGCAACCCGTTTGGGATGAGCAAGGCAATGCCGTTGCAACGTTGCAATATACTTATTATACCCGTGACAAAGTAGACGATAGAACAAAACGCCCTCTGGTATTTTCATTCAACGGTGGCCCAGGTTCTGCATCAGTGTGGATGCACCTTGCTTATACTGGACCACGTGTATTAAAAATTGATGACGAAGGCTACCCTGTTCAACCTTATGGCGTAAAAGATAACCCTTATTCAATTTTAGACGTAGCAGATATTGTTTATATCAACCCGGTTAATACCGGCTATTCACGTGTACTTGAAAACGAAAAGGGTGAGCTGCCTAGTAAATCAGATCAACAAAAAATGTTTTTTGGTGTTAACGCTGACATCAAATACTTAGCAGAGTGGCTAAATACCTTTGTTTCTCGCAACGAGCGCTGGCGCTCACCTAAGTTTTTAATTGGTGAGAGCTATGGTACAACACGTGTATCAGGTCTTGCGCACGAATTACAAAACCGCCAATGGATGTATATCAACGGCGTTATTTTAGTCTCACCAACTGAGATTGGTATTAAACGTGAAGGCCCGGTAGAAGCAGCTAACCGCCTACCTTACTTTGCAGCAACAGCTTGGTACCACAAAGCCCTCAGCGCAGATTTACAAGCAAAAGACTTAGACGAGTTACTTCCTGAAGTAGAACAGTTCACCGTAAATAAGTTCTTACCAGCAATCGCTAAAGGTGGCTTTTTACCTGCAGATGAAAAGCGTGCAATTATCAAACAAGCAGCAAAATACGCAGGCTTATCTGAGAAGTTTGTTGAACAAAACAACCTTGATATTCCAACTAATTTCTTTTGGAAAGAATTATTACGTGACCGCGGTCAAACTGTTGGTCGTTTAGACTCTCGTTATCTAGGTATTGATAAACGTGATGCTGGTGAGTCACCAGATTACTGGGCTGAGCTTACCTCATGGTTACACTCATTCACGCCAGCAATTAACTATTACCTACGTGAAGAGCTTAACTACAAAACAGATATCAAATATAACCTATTTGGTAATGTTCACCCGTGGGATCGCAGCGGCAACAATACCGGCGAAAACTTACGTTTAGCAATGGCGCAAAACCCTTACTTAAATGTAATGATTCAATCAGGTTACTATGATGGTGCAACTAACTACTTTGATGCTAAGTACACAATGTGGCAATTAGACCCAAGTGGTAAAATGAAAGATCGCCTAAGCTTTAAGGGTTATCGCAGCGGACACATGATGTATTTACGTCATGCAGATCTTGAGTCTTCAAATAATGATCTACGCGAGTTTATCCTTAACTCGTTGCCAGCTGAAGGCAAAGCAGCAAAATACTAAATAAATATTTTGTTCATTTATAAAGAAAAAGCCCGTTTTGTACGGGCTTTTGTTTATCCATTGATCTATTTAGGTTTATACTTTTGTTATCTACATTAAGGATTAGGATAACTAAAAGATGGCAGACAAATTTCGTGTGATGTTTGCAGGACTTGAGGCTGGTATTGATCAAACTCATGCCACAGAGCAACTGGCTAGCAAGCTTAAAACCAGCACAAACAAAGTAGCTGGATTTTTCGAGCATAAGCCAATATTCGCTCCTTGCGAGCAAGAAAAGGCTCTTAAGCAAGCGAAGCTATTAGCCAGCGTTGGTATAAAAGCAAAGCTACAACCTCTTAGCCAATCGCAATCCACTAGCAGCCTAGATGCAAAGCAACGTGATGAACGTATATTTGATGCGCTTGATTACATCACCAGTAGTTTGATCCGCCTAGAAGAAAAGCTCGATGATTTAGAACAACGTTTACCAGATGTTGAAAAGAGCAGTAATAGCGATCAAGATGAAAGCTGGCAAGATGATGAGCTTCTACTTGATGAAGAACTCGCTGAACCTGTAAAAAAACGCTCAAATACCCTACTCTACTCTTTGATTGCGATGGTGATTGTTTTATTGATCATTCTTGGTATTGTGGAGTTATTCCCTGAGCTTTTCTCTTTCTTAGAAAGTTGATGTATATATTGACATGAGCAACACACGAACAGAAATTAGACAATCCATCCGAAAAAAGCGTAATTCACTGACCGAAGAGCAGCAAAAAAATGCAGCAATTACGCTTAAAATGAAATTTACTCAACACATAAAATCATTAGAAACTCCTCAAAAAGCGCGTATAGGCATCTATTTTAGCAATGATGGAGAGCTTGACACATCATTGTTAATTAAAGATTTATGGCAAAAAAAACACTCTTTATACCTACCTATTATTCATCCCTTCAACGGTACAACTTTATACTTTCAGAGGTATGAAGAAAATTCACCCATGACTGTTAATCGCTATGGTATCTTGGAGCCCAAGTTGAATTGCAGTCAAATATGTCCTTTAGACAAGCTTGATATTTTACTTATGCCATTAGTGGCATTTGACGATCAAGGTAACCGTTTAGGAATGGGCGGTGGGTTTTATGACAAAACGTTGGCTCGGTATTACCAAGAAAATTGGCAAAAACCGATATTAATCGGTCTTGCGCATCAATGTCAGCATGTAGCTGCATTACCTATTGAATCGTGGGATGTACCGTTAAAACACATTATAACCCCAGAGAAAATCTACCAATGGTAAGCAAACTCTTTGTATACTATAGGCCTCTCTGATAGCTAACTGAGCACATAATTATGACGCAAGATGAATTAAAAAAAGCCGCTGCCTGGGCAGCACTCGAGTTTGTAAATGAAAACACCATTGTTGGTGTAGGTACAGGCTCTACAGTGAATCATTTTATTGATGCACTTGGTACAGTAAAAGACACCATTGTTGGTGCAGTTTCAAGCTCTGAAGCTTCTACTGAAAAGTTAAAAGCACTCGGTATTGAAGTGTTTGAGTTAAACGACGTATCAAGCCTTGATGTGTATGTTGATGGCGCAGACGAAATCAACCCACATAACGAAATGATCAAAGGCGGTGGTGCTGCGCTAACACGCGAGAAAATCGTTTCAGCGGTAGCAAAACAATTTGTTTGTATTGTTGATGAATCAAAAGAAGTTGCAACATTAGGCGCATTTCCACTTCCAGTTGAAGTGATCCCAATGGCACGCAGTTATGTAGCCCGCGAGCTTGTAAAACTAGGTGGAGATCCAGTTTACCGTGAAGGTGTTGTAACTGATAACGGCAACGTCATTTTAGATGTGCACAATTTAGACATCAGCAACGCCAAAGAATTAGAGCTAACAATCAACCAGATTGTTGGTGTAGTAACAAACGGCTTATTTGCCCATCGCGGTGCAGATAAAGTCATTATAGGCACCAAAAATGGGCCGCAAATAAAGTAAATAGGAATGAGGATATGAGTAAGGTATCGTTAGCAAAAGACAAAATTAAAATTCTCTTGCTGGAAGGCGTGCACCAAAGTGCTGTAGAAACGCTTAAACGTAATGGCTACAGTAATATTGATTACGTAAAAACTTCCTTACCTGAAGACGAACTCATCGAGCGCATTAAAGATGTGCACTTTGTAGGCCTTCGTTCTCGCACTCATATTAGTGAAGCGGTATTAGAAGCAGCTGAAAAGCTAGTCGCTATCGGCTGCTTCTGTATCGGTACTAACCAAGTCGACCTGCAAGGTGCCCGTGAGCGTGGTATTGCGGTATTTAACGCACCATTCTCAAACACTCGTTCTGTTGCAGAATTAGTACTTGGTGAAATCTTATTATTACTTCGTGGTATTCCACAGCGTAATGCCCTAGCACACCGTGGCGGTTGGTTAAAATCAGCCAACGGTTCATTTGAAGCGCGTGGTAAAACCTTAGGTATTATTGGTTACGGCCACATTGGTACACAGCTAGGTATCATGGCAGAAAATATCGGTATGAACGTTGAGTTTTACGATATTGAAGACAAACTAACACTCGGTAACGCAACGCAAGTTCATAACCTAACTCAGTTATTACAGCGTGCTGATGTTATTAGCTTACACGTACCAGAAACACCGCAAACGAAGAATCTAATTGGTATGGCAGAGCTTGAAGTAATGAAGCAAGGCGCTATTCTAATTAACGCTTCTCGCGGAACAGTTGTTGATATTGATGCACTGGCTGAATCACTTCGTGAAAACAAGCTAAGCGGTGCTGCAATCGATGTATTCCCTGTAGAGCCAAAATCAAATGATGAAGAGTTTGTATCACCGTTACGCGAGTTCGATAACGTGATTTTGACGCCACATATTGGTGGTTCAACACAAGAAGCACAAGAAAATATCGGTATTGAAGTAGCGGGCAAACTTGCTAAATACTCAGATAATGGTTCAACCATTACTGCAGTTAACTTCCCTGAAGTATCACTGCCTGAACTTGCAAACCGCAGCCGTTTGTTACACGTACACCACAACCGCCCAGGTGTTCTAACGCAAATTAACCAAGCGTTCGCACAGCACGGTATCAACATTGCAGCCCAGTACTTACAAACTGACGAAGCGATTGGTTACGTTGTAATTGATGTCGATACAGACCAATCAGAAGTCGCTCTTAAAGAGCTAAGTGCTGTTGAAGGTACAATCAGAGCACGTATCCTTCACTAATCGTTGGCATATCGAATAAATAAAAAAGCGCAACCAGTTAAACTGCTTGCGCTTTTTTTGTAGGACAAAACTTTAAGGTAGGTTGGTTTGAGCGCAGCGAAACCCAACACGGGAACCGAGCTTTAAACCGTAAATTTCAAGCTCTAAGTTAGAATAGCTCACCGTAGGCGTAAAATTTATTTCGCGCGAATTTACACTCCCAACCTCCTTTAAATTATTTAACAGGTTCAGGTTATTTATGTTAATTCTCAGATATCGACATAATGCATCACTATGCTCAAATCAGCCTCGGCTTGAATATTAAGTTTATAATTTCCCATCCTTACTCGCTTCTTCCTTTAAACTAGCTAACATTTGACTTGGTAATTTATCTAAAAGTCCTCCTTTCTCTCCTTCTCACAACCACAGTTCCCTGTGTAAATCACGCCGATGAGTCAGTAAATTTTACTCATCGGTTTGCGGTACACCAGCGTCTTTATCCTGCTGTTTTTCGCTTATCATAGCATTTAATTTTTCGCCGCCTTTGATGCCAAAATCTAACGTGCGAATTGGGAATGGGATGGTCATGTCAGCTTCGCTTAGGGCGTTTCTGACTGCCACAACAGCCTTGTGGCGTACTGTCATGAAATCCGCTTCGCCGGGGTATTTAATCCAAAACCAAACTAGTAAGTTAACGCTACTATCACCAAAGCTTTCGGCGTAAACAGCGGTTTCTTCTTGCTTAATTACAAAATCAAACTCATTGATTTTTTTAACAATCACCTCTGCGGCTTGCTCGGGGTCATCGGCATACGAAATACCCACAGGCACTTCGATACGACGCACACCTAAGGTACTGTAGTTACTGAGTATATTTCTAAATAAAATCTTGTTAGGGACTAAGATAAGTTGCCCATAAAAGTTCTCAATGAGGGTGTTTCTAAGGTTAATCGCCCGTACAGTACCAAACACGCTTTCGGTGCGAATAACATCGCCAGTTTTAAATGGTTTGCGAATACCCATAGCAATACCCGCTATCAGGTTCTCTGTCATGTCCTGAAAGGCAAAACCAATCGCAAGACCAACAATACCTGCACCAGCAAGTAAAGAGGTGACTGTGCCTCTAAGCCCCAAGAAATCAAGGGCTACAAATAAGCCTACACATAGCACAATAACCTTTGCTATTGATGACATTAAGTCCGCTATTTGCGAAGACTCTAATGAGCGACGTAATAGCTTTCTGAGCATTGAACCAACAAGACGCGCCAGCAATGAAAATACAATGGTGATAACTACTGCGACAATAAAGTTTGGAATATGGCTTATGATGATATCAATCCAACCACCGAGTTTTTCTTCTATTAGCTTTTCAGCTTCACTTACTGTCGGAATTTTTAACATTTTTATACCTTGATGAATTAATTACTCAACAGGGTTTTTTGCAAGATAAGCGCCATTTCTAATTGGGTGTATTAAAACCATAAAAAAAGCCGTGCTAAGCACGGCTTCTCTAATTCATTTTGCTAAAAATTAGTTCTGCTCTTCGCGTAAGAAAACAGGCTCTAATTCTTTTGCTGTTGCATCGCTACTAAAGTAATAACCTGCAACGGTGAAATCTTTTAAATCACTCAATTGGGTAATTTTATTTTCAATGATGTAACGCGCCATCATGCCGCGGGCTTTTTTCGCATAAAAGCTGATCACTTTATATTGGCCGTTTTTACAGTCTTTAAAATGCGGCGTAATGATTTGCGCATTTAACGCTTTTTTATCAACTGCTTTAAAATACTCGTTCGAAGCAAGGTTTACTAAATACTTACTATCTTGCTCAGCAAGTACCGTATTAAGCTTTTCGGCGATGACACTACCCCAAAACTGATACAAGTTTTTACCACGTGGGTTTTCAAGTTTAGTACCCATCTCAAGACGGTAAGGCTGCATTAAATCTAACGGCTTCAGCACACCGTAAAGGCCAGACAAGATACGTAAGTGTGACTGCGCGTAATCGAGGTCTGAACTGGTTAATGATTGTGCATCTAAACCACCGTACACATCGCCATTAAAAGCCAATACTGCTTGTTTTGCGTTATCTTGCGTAAATGGCTGCGACCACTCGGCGAACCGTGCTGCATTTAAACCAGCTAATTTATCGCTGATTTTCATTAGGCTACCAATTTGCGCTGGTGTTAAATCACGGCAAACTGACATTAACTCTTCGCTATGCTCGAGTAATTCAGGTTGAGTGAATTTATCGGTCGTGGCTGGGGTTTCGTAATCTAAATTCTTTGCAGGTGAAATAACAGTGATCATACTTAGCTATTGACTTGTAATTTATTTGATGTCAATTTCAACATTAATTGAATCAAAATGCACGTTTTGTTTCGTCCTGCCTTTATCCGCTGCTCTTTCATACATAATGTTCTAGTTTTCTATATTAAGGACATTTGACCTATTAAACACTGTCATAGTGTTGCAGCATAAAGGCGGCTATAATGGATATTCTTTTAACTTGCTTGGAATGAGGAAAGCAAATGACTTCAGCACTACAAAGGCTTAAACAGCATTCATCTATTGTTGCAGATACAGGTGATATCGAAGCTATCAAAAAGCACCAACCAGAAGATGCGACAACTAATCCGTCTTTACTTTTAAAAGCCAGTGAAATTGAAGCGTACAAGCCTTATTTAGATAAAGCGTGGCAATATGCCAAAGAAACCGAGCAAGATGCAGCTAAACAACTTGAGCTAGCTTGTGATTACTTTGCTGTTTTAATTGGTAAAGAAATCAGTGAAATTGTTCCAGGTTATATCTCAACAGAAGTAGATGCGCGTTTATCATTTGATACGCAAGCGACAATCGATAAAGCCCACACTTTATTGAGCCTGTACGAAAAAGAAGGTGTGAGCAAAGATAAAATCCTGATCAAAGTTGCATCAACGTGGGAAGGCATCAAAGCCGCTGAGCAATTAGAGAAAGAAGGCACTAAGTGTAACTTAACGCTGTTATTCTCTGAAGCACAAGCTCGCGCATGTGCCGATGCTAACGTATTTTTAATTTCACCATTCGTTGGCCGTATCCTAGACTGGCATGTTGCTAACGGTATGGAAAAGCCAACTGATCCACTGAACGATCCTGGTGTGCAATCGGTTCGTAGTATCTACGAATTCTACAAACGTCACGATTACAAAACAGTGGTAATGGGCGCAAGCTTCCGTAATACAGGCGAAATCATCGCGCTTACAGGTTGTGATAAGTTAACCATTAGCCCTGCACTTTTAGAAGAGCTAGGTCAACTAACTGATGCACAAGAATACCTGCTAGATAACGACTTTACTGTTGAAGAAAAACCAGCACCACTGACTGAAAGCCAGTTCCGTTGGTTACATAACCAAGATGCAATGGCAACAGAAAAGCTCGCTGAAGGTATTCGCTCGTTCGCAGAAGCACAAATTGAATTAGAAGCTCGTTTTAAAGCAATGTAATTCAAATTACAGCATTTTTTAAAACGCCACCTCCCGGTGGCGTTTTTGTTTCTGAAATAACTAATTCCTTGATCTATTCATCTATCAATCACAGTTCTGTAACATTATCGTCACTTTTTTGTTCTATTTTTACCTTGCCTATGGTATACGTATTTCCGAGGTTCAAAAAATAAATGGGAGAAGTTCATGGATAGCCTAGACGATATTTTAGAAATATTAGAAGGTCCTGGTAAAACAAAAAAGACCTCCACAAAAAATAAAAAAAGAAAATGGCGCGAAATCGAAGCGTTAAAAGATAAACACAGATTACGTAAAGAACTAAAGGAGCTTGATTACTTTACTGATAGTATTGACATAGACGAATTAGATTTTTTGTAAAATAAAGGCCCTTATTATGGGCCTTTTACGTTTTTGTTATAAAATTTGTGGTAATGACCAATTGATCGGTTTTTTGTTTTGATCAATAAGCATTTGGTTTGTCTTAGAAAAGTGCTGACAACCAAAAAAACCTCGATGAGCAGAAAGCGGTGACGGATGCGGACCTTGGATCACATGATGACGCGAGGTATCAATGTGTTTACCTTTTTTCTGTGCATGTGCGCCCCATAAAATAAACACCACACCTTCACAGTGTTGATTAATAAGCGCAATCACTGCATCGGTAAATTGCTCCCAGCCAAGCTGCTTATGAGAATGAGCCTGCCCTTGTTCAACAGTAAGTACGGTATTAAGTAAAAACACCCCTTGCTCTGCCCAACTTTGCAAGTAACCGTGGTGGGGTATCTCAAACCCATCAATATCTGTGGCTAGTTCCTTGTATATATTCTTTAATGATGGCGGTAGTTTTTTAACCTGCGGCAATACCGAAAAACACAAACCATGGGCTTGGCCTTCTCCGTGATAAGGGTCTTGCCCTAAAATAACCACTTTGACTTCGCTCAGTGGTGTGGCATCAAAAGCTGAGAATACCTGCTCATCTTTTGGATAAACGGTCACACCTGCTGCGCGTCTATCAGCTACATATTGCAAGGTTTCTTGCATGTAGGGTTTAGCAAGCTCGGTATCTAGAAATGTTTGCCAATCGATCATTTTGAAGCCTGTATTTGCTGACGAGAAATGTCTATTTTACCACACATATCGCTTAAACCATCTAGCATACGGGTTGTAAAACGATGCAATAGATCTGCGTTCACACTAATAAACTGGTTATGCTGCACTGCCGGCAGTTCAGGCCATTGACGCCAGTCTATCTTCGGTTGCGGCTTTTTAGATTTTTCGTCTGGAATAATAATCGCCTCAGGTTTAGCAACCAATACATTTTCAATACTAATACGCGGGTAATCAGTATCGCTATTAGCAAACACATTCTCAGCATGGCAAATAGTTAAAAGCTGATTGATCCAGGTATTTCCGCCAATTGTCATCATCGGCTCTGGCCATAATTGATAAAAAACAGGCACGGCTTTTTTACCTTGCTGAGAGGCACGAATTGCATTGAGTTTAGCTGCAAACTCATTGGCCACCTTATCTGCCTTAGTTTGTAAATGCGTAAGCGTGCCGAGCTTACGTAATTCATCAGCAACATTATCAACTTGATCCGGATTACTATAAGCAACAGGAATACCTAGCTTTTCGATATAAGCGAGGTCATCAGCTTTATTTCCTGTCTTCCACGCTAAAACAAGATCTGGCTTAAGTGACAGTAACTTTTCCATATTGACGCCGTAATACCCACCAACACGTTCAATATCATTCGCTTGTGCTGGGTAATCAGCAAAATCAACCGTACCAACGATACGATCGCCAGCACCTATCGCAAACAGGTTTTCAACAATGTGCGGTGCTAAAGCAACAATACGCTGTGGCTCTTTAATTTCATGAGCGTGTGCAAGTGCGGGTAAATTTAATAAAAAACCTAAGAGTGCAAACTTGATGGTTTTCATGTTAATAATCGAACCCTTTTTGCGCTTTAATGCCAGCATCAAAAGCATGTTTTACGTTTCTAACTTCACTGACTGTGTCAGCCAAGTCGGTCAATTTACGGTGTGCACCACGTCCTGTAATAATCACCGATTGCATGGCTGGTCGAGAGCTTACTGCCTCTAGTACTTCGTCTAAGTCAATATAGCCGTAGGTGATCATATAGGTTATTTCGTCTAGCATAACGAGGTTAATCGACTCATCCTTGAGCATTCTTTTCGCTTCTTGCCATGTCACTTGGGCAGCTGCGGTGTCTGACTCTTTGTTTTGTGTTTCCCAGGTAAAACCGGTGTTCATAATAACAAATTCAACCCCTGCTTTTTCGAGTAGGTTACGCTCACCGCACTCCCAAGTCCCTTTAATAAACTGACACACAGCTGCTTTCATTCCGTGACCAACAGCGCGTGCGACAGTACCAAATCCAGAGGTAGATTTGCCCTTACCATTACCAGTTATGACCTGAAAAATACCTTGCTCTTTTTGCGCAGCAGCAATACGTTCATCGACTTTTTCTTTTACTTTTTGCTGGCGCTGTTGGTGCTTATCTTGATTCTGTTCGCTCATTGTTGTTCCTTATGACTCTAAGTTGAAGTTCTCATAAATATTGATGATTTGTTCAATATCGAGATTCTCTGCTACCACATTGGCTAAACGGCTTAACTGCTGTTCACGGTTTAAGTTAATATCAATCGGCTGTATTTGGCTATTTGGTGCAAGCCAAGTAGTTAGCTCAGCTACTCCCTCTGGCGTATCGAACAAGCCATGTAAGTAAGTACCTGCTATTTGGTTATCATCACTAATAAAGCCATCCACTTTAAATCCACTTGGGTGATTATTAAAACTCAAGAATGGCTTTTCAAGTGCGGGCCCTTGGCTTATACCAGCGTGAATTTCATAGCCTGAAATTGTTTTACCACTACGATTTAAATGAAGCATGCCAGTGACTTGGCTTAATACTTTTTGCTGCCCTAACTGCGTTTCAAAGTCAGCCAACCCTAGCCCTTCTGCGCTGCCTAAATTGGATTCAACAGCATGTGGATCAGCAAGATAGTTGCCTAACATTTGCAGCCCACCACATACTCCGAGCACTTTACCGCCATAGCGTAAATGACGTTTTATTTGTGTGTGCCAACCTTCATTTTTTAAAAACGCTAAGTCGCTAAGGACATTTTTACTGCCCGGAATAATAATCAGATCAACACTTGGAATAGTCTGGGTATGACGTAAATACTGTAAATCGATTTCTGGTTGTAATCGTAGTGCATCAAAGTCAGTGTGATTACTAATATGAGGTAGCAATAGCACTGCTATGCGCAATTGTGGTTTATCTACCTGATTGCTTATAGCAACGGCATCTTCAGCATCTAGTGCTAAGTCATGTAAATAAGGTAACACCCCAAGCACTGGCTTGTTGGTGTATTGCTCTAACCAATCAAGGCCGCCTTGCAATAACGCAATATCACCCCGAAAACGGTTAATCACAAAGCCTTTAACGCGCGCTTGCTCTGAGTCAGACAATAACGCTAATGTCCCAATTAAATGGGCAAACACCCCGCCTTTGTCGATATCGGCGATAATGATCACCGGGCAATCTACCGCCTCAGCATAGCCCATATTGGCAATGTCGTTTTCGCGCAGGTTTATTTCTGCAGGGCTCCCAGCACCTTCAACAACCAGTAATTCAAAACGTTCACTTAAACGCTGCTGCGAAGTAAGAACCGCATCCATCGCCACTTTTTTGTAGTCGTGATAACTGTCCGCTTCCATATTCGAAAGCGCTTTACCATGAACGATTACCTGCGCCCCAGTATCACTGTTAGGTTTTAATAAGATAGGGTTAAAATCGACTTCTGCGGGCACTTTTGCCGCTACAGCTTGCAAAGCTTGTGCTCGGCCTATCTCGCCACCATCTGCGGTTACGGCACTATTTAACGCCATATTTTGTGGCTTAAAAGGTGCAACCTTAATGCCTCGCTCTGCAAAGATCCGACAAAGTGCTGCAACAAGGGTGCTTTTGCCTGCATCTGAAGTTGTGCCTTGCACCATTAATGTTTTCATCATTGTTCTCTTTTTAAGGTTTGTGCAAGACCTGCAATTACAAACTCAACACGTGCAACTTGCTGTGCTAAGGCTTGATGCAACCAACCTGAATGATCAACAAACTGACGGCTTAATTCACCGAGCGGCACAATGCCATGGCCCACTTCATTGCTGACAAAAATCACCTCACCGGGCAATTGCGATAGCACATCGAGTAAGGCCGCTTTTTGCTCAAGCCAAAATGCTTCACCCTGCTGGCATAAGCAATTACTTAACCACAAGGTTAAACAGTCCACTAAAATACAGTTTTCAGCTTGGCTATACTGTCGTAATGTTTTAGCCAAATGCAAAGGCTCTTCAATAAGTTGCCAATGCTTAGCGCGCTCTGCTTGATGCCTATTAATTCGGGCTGTCATTTCTTCATCACCCGCATTTGCTGTGGCAATGTAGATAAGCGGCTTGTCTGAATTTATTGCCAGCTGCTCAGCAAAACGGCTTTTACCGCTGCGAGCACCGCCTAAAATTAAGGTGTGTGATTGGCTCATAACATACTCACTAGACATAAGTAGGTAACAAGCTCAGATACTTGTTGGGCAGCACCTAAGCAATCACCGGTGTAGCCAGATAACTGCTTTTCAAACCAGCGCTTCAATAGTAAACGAGTAACAAAAAGCACACTGACGAGTATTAATAATTGCCCTAGAGTGAAGCCAAAAAACAACCATGCTATTGCTAGCACAGCAAAGCCAGTTGCTAGCAGTATTTGATAACTTTGCGTGCTTAAATACATCGCAATTGGTTTTACTTTAGATGTGGCGTCCTGACTTACATAGTCCATATCTGCAATTAAACTTGTTGCTACAACCCGGCTTAAGCTTTGTCCTAAAACAAGAGCAATAATCAGAGTACTGGTTGCCTCGCTAAGTGCGACAAGTGTTTGGTACTTAACTAATAAAGCCATCACAAGCGCCGCAGCACCATAGGTGCCTAAGCGACTATCTTTCATAATGTTGAGCTTATCTGCAACTTGCCAACCGCCACCAAAGCCATCCCACACATCAGCAAGCCCATCTTCATGAAATGCCCCTGTGATTACCAAGCTAAACGCCATAACTAACACGACTGCAATGGCTGGGGGGAATAACCAACTTAGCAGCAAAAAGCTTAACGCTAAAAGTGCGCCTAATAATACACCGACCAATGCAAAATAGCGGCTGGCCTGATTGAGCGCCTTATTCGATACTGCAAAGTTTAATTTAACGGGTATACGCGTTAAAAAGCTGAGCGCCAGTAAAAATAACTGAAGCTGACTTGGAGTCGTGTTTGAAGTGTGTTGTTCCGTGCTCATATCAAACTACTTGCTCAACATTGGCATCGGCAAAACTTGCCATGTCATTGTAAAACGCCAAAGATGCTTGCAGTAAAGGTAAGGCAAGTGCAGCACCTGTGCCCTCTCCTAAACGTAAATCTAGCTGTAATAAAGGTGATGCGTGCATGGCATTAAGCATTGTTTTGTGCCCTTGCTCATCAGAGGCATGGGCAAATAACATGTAATCGCGAGCGTTTGCATTAATGCGAGTTGCAACAAGCGCTGCTGCAGTACAAATAAAGCCATCCACGATCACCGCCATGCCGAGCTCCGCAGCAGCTAAAATGGCACCGGTGATCTGAACAATTTCAAAACCACCTAATGCAGCGAGTGTCATTAATGGGTCGCTAAAATGAGCTTGATGCAACTGGAGGGCTTGCTCTACAACCTTAATTTTTTTAGCTATAACCTCATCACTCACACCTGTGCCTTTACCAACACATTGGTTGGCAGGTAAGGACAACAAAGCAGCCATTAATGCCGCAGCACTTGTAGTATTACCAATCCCCATCTCTCCAAACGCAATAGTATTGCTGCCTTGCTCATAGAGTGAATGAACTCGCTGCTTTGCTAATTCAAACCCTTTTTCAACGTGACTACGAGACATGGCCATTTCAGTATTCAGTGGGGCAGTGATTTCACCTAAACGCTGGTTATGCACACTTTTATCATGTGCTGTAGTGAGTGTTCCGGCATCGACAACTTCGAGCTGCCAACCAAGCTGGCGACAAAATACATTGATTGCAGCGCCTCCAGCTGCAAAGTTTGCCACCATTTGTGATGTAACAGTGCTAGGAGCAATTGACACACCTTGACTTGCCACACCATGATCGCCTGCAAATACAACCAGAGAAGGCTTTGAAATAACTGGTTTAAAGGCAAGTAGCGCCTGCTCACTATCAAGCTGCTTTGAAAAAATAAGCGTTAATTGTTTAGCACAACTCTCAAGCTGACCTAAGGCACCAAGCGGCTTCGTTTTAAGGTCTATCTTTTGTTGTATTACAGCTGAAAACTGCTGATTAATTGGCATGATATTAAACATTAGCTACCTGCTCTGTTTACGAAAATAAAGTAAGAATAAAAAGAACACGCTGCCGATAGCTGCAGTGATCACACCAACGGGTAATTCTTGGTTATTCAATAAGGTTCGGCATAACACATCTACCCACACCATAAAAATGCCACCGACCAAGGACGTCATGACTAAGTTATGACTGCTGCCTTGCGGCGAAAAGTAGCGCACAATATGCGGGATCATCAGACCTACAAAACCAACGCCTCCACACAGAGCAACAAGCACCGCTGTAATTAATGAACTTAGCAGCAGCATCATGATCCGAAAGCGTTGAACATGAATCCCCAAAGTCGCAGCACTTTCATCGCCAAGTAGCATTGCATTAAGCTGACGACGAAATGCAATCATCAAAGTCATACAGGCAATAATAACGGTAAACGGCAGCCAAAGAGTGCCCCACTGCGCCCGAGAAAAACTGCCCATTGTCCAAAATAAAATAGCTGTAATTGCTTGAGGATCACTAAAATAAAGCAGCAGGCTAGTCAGAGCGCTAAATAAGAAGGATAAAGCAACGCCGGCAAGTAACATGGCTTCAACTTGACCAACATGGCGACGCCCTGCAATAGCAATAAGCAACAGCATAGAAAGTAAGCTTCCGGCAAATGCAGCTACCGACATGCTTAAGCCAAAGCCCGCACCAGTAAGGGCTATAAAGCACACCACACCAAATGAAGCTCCTGAAGAGATACCGAACAAGTAAGGGTCAGCAAGCGGGTTTCGGGTTACGGTTTGCAAAATTAATCCCGCAAGAGCCAGTCCAGATCCTGCTAAAAATGCCAGCACCGTTCTTGGCATGCGTAACTGCCAAATAATTCGCTGCACGAATTCATCACCGCCTTGGCTAAACAAGCCATTAAGTACCTCACTCAATGGTGTGTTTGCAGCACCAAAGCTCAGAGCGAAAAAACAACTAATAAGCCCAACAACAGCACAGATACTTAAACGCATTGCATCAGTCATTTTGATGCTCCTGTGTCTGATAGCCATAAAAATAAGTTATATGCGGGATAAACTTATCGGTGTTTGATTGCGGATGAGCAGACACCGCAGCGCAGACACCAAATACATCGCTCAACAGCTGCTCAGTAAGCACCGCTTTTGGTTGCCCCTGACAAACCAATTGCCCTTCGTCAATTACCAGTAATTCATCACACAAACTCGCTGCGAGATTTAAGTCATGAAAAGAGGCAAGCACAGTCACATCGAGGGACTTTGCTAATTCCATTATTTGAATTTGGTATTTAACATCAAGATGACTGGTAGGCTCATCCATGATCAAAAGCTTAGGTTGCTGTACGATAGAGCGTGCAATGAGTGCTCTTTGCTTTTCACCACCAGAGAGTGAATCGAATGCTTGCTCACTATGATGAGACAAACCAACCTGCTCAATCGCTTGATATATTCGCTGCTTATCATTGATAGACGTGCCGCTGAAAAGTCGCTTATGAGGTGTTAACCCTAAACTCACCACGTCGAACAGAGACAAATTAAACTTCGATGGAGACTCTTGTAAAACTACAGCAACCTGCTTTGCAAACTCATCAGCATTGATTTGCCAGATATCTTCACCGTTTAGCAACACAGCCCCTTGTTGAGGTTTCAAGTAACGATAAAGACAACGCAGTAAGCTTGATTTACCTGCACCATTAGGGCCAAGTAAACCTATAAACTGCCCAGCTTTTAACTCAAGGCTAATTGATTTAAGTATTGTTTTATTCGCAATACCCCAACTTAAATCAGAGACTGATATTAATGGCGCAGAGCCGTGGCTAGTTTGTTGCAAGCTTGTTCTCTCTTGGCGAGCAACCACAACGCACAAGAAAGCACTGATAAGTACCAGAAAATGACGTGAGTTTACCCGCTCGATGATTAATTGTTAGTGCTAAGTATCTGGCTGACCATACTTATGATGGATTACAGTTGCGGGAACAGCTGGAGAATTTCACTCCATTCCATAGCATATGTGTATTATGGCGGGCTAAGTAAATAATTCAATGAATATCACTCTAGATGGCTAAAAAACAATTTTTGGCCAAGTTTTTCCTTGTTCATCTATATATACATCGAGTGTAATAAGCCCCGCATAAGGGAGGTGGAAAACATTTAAATGCGTGGCTGACTGTTTTGGCATCTGGCAAACAATAGCAAGAATTTGTTTAATCACACCAGCGTGGCTGATTACCAATGACTGAGTATGTTTAGTTTCACTCAATGAGTTTAAAAACGTTTGCCACCAAGCCTCTACCCTTGCGTAAAAGTCAGCCATTGATTCACCATTGGGTACTTTTACCTGCCAAGGATGCTGCCAAAAATCACCGATATGAGGTTTACTGGTTTGCTGCCAAAGCTGCTGATAGTCTTGGCCATCCCAATCACCAAAATTAAACTCTTTCAGCGCATTGAAATACTGAACATTCAATGTGTGTTGATTTGCTAAAAAATCAGCATAGACTGAGCAACGCTTTAGCGGTGAGCTATAAATAGCATTTAAATTCAACAGTTCAGCAGAGGCTTGGCGCATTTGTTCAAGACCATGCTTTGATAAATCTACATCGATTTGCCCAGAAAGAATACCCGGTGTGGCAATTTCGCCATGGCGAAGAAAATAAACTCGTGAAGTAAATGCGTCCATAATGTTCCTCAGTAACCAGTAGTGAACGTTAACGCGTTTCAAATACTCTGTCGAGTTATGCTAAAGGACTTATGCTAGAAGAATTAAGCTAAACGCATCAACCGAACGTCAAAATGCAGCACTGCGTTCGCACCAATTTTTCCGCCGTTACCTTTTTTACCCCAAGCAAGCTCTGGGGGGATCACAAATTCATAGCGAGAGCCGATATTCATTAATAACAAACCTTCTCGTAACCCTTCTATTGCTTCGGATAAAGCAAACACCTCTGGCATACCCGCTTTATAACTGTCGGCAATGACACTGCCATCAGCAAGCATAATACGTTGATTAATGACCACTGTATCGAACTCTGTCACGCGATCCCCTTCAACATCATCAATCACTTTATACATCAAACCCGATGGGCATAGATGCGTATCAGGATGAGATGAGAACTTAGCGATGAATGTTTCACTATTTTTACGATTTAACCCTGAAGAACCTTTTGACTTGGTTGTTTTCTTACGAGACACAGCAAACCCTAATTGTATTACAAATATAGAACGCTTTATCGCATAACAACGTAAGGGAAGCAAGGAGCAATGTGGTTTGTAGTGAGTTAGCGAGAGTAAAGTTAGAAAGAGGAAAGTTTTAAAGCTCTGCCGTAGGTTGGGTAGAGCGCAGCGAAACCCAACACAGAGAGCTATCAGCTTAAACGCAAAAAAGCCCGACTCTTTCGAATCGGGCTTTCTTTAATTTGGAGCCTGGCGATGTCCTACTTTCACATGGCAAATGCCACACTATCATCGGCGCTGTTTCGTTTCACTACTGAGTTCGGCATGGGGTCAGGTGGGTCCAAAACGCTATTGTCACCAAGAAAATTCTGTTCAATTTTCTTATTATTTTATTTATAGTCTTTCGACTTAATTTAAAGTCTTGCGACTGAATTTGGAGCCTGGCGATGTCCTACTTTCACATGGCAAATGCCACACTATCATCGGCGCTGTTTCGTTTCACTACTGAGTTCGGCATGGGGTCAGGTGGGTCCAAAACGCTATTGTCACCAAGCAAATTTGGGTCGTTAATCGCTTTTGCAATCAACTAAAATCTGGAATTCTGATATCAAGTAAATGTCTACTTTAGTGTCTTAACTTCTGTCTGTTACGCTGTCATAAAACGCG
>NZ_JBPNYQ010000012.1:0-125338 GCF_051235485.1 Pseudoalteromonas nanhaiensis
CACCCTAGGGTATAAAAGTCCCATGCAGTACGAACAAATTAATTAAACCCCGTGTCTACTTTATCGGGGTCAGATCAGATAGCTGATAGCTGATAGCTGATAGCTGATAGCTGATAGCTGAATTTCTCGAATAAAAAACAACCATCATATAGCAATGTGGTTTAAGTGCTGGTATACTCCCGCGTCTGCCACGTTGCGTTCTATTGCCAGATATTAGTTTAGCCTCTAATTGATGGCTCAAAGTCTTAAACTCGAAGGGGTTAAAGCATTCAACTTAGAGCGGTAATTAATAATAATTACCTGTGGTTTTAAATTAAAAAACATTGGATTTTAATAAATGAAAACGTTTGTTGCTAAGCCAGAAACAGTAAAACGTGACTGGTACGTAGTTGACGCTGAAGGTAAAACTTTAGGTCGCATCGCTACTGAAATCGCTCGTCGCCTACGCGGTAAGCATAAAGCTGAGTACACTCCTCACGTAGATACTGGTGATTACATCATCGTTATCAATGCAGAGAAAGTTACTGTTACTGGTAATAAAGCAAAAGACAAAATGTACCACGCACACACTGGTTTCCCAGGTGGTCTTAAGTCTACTACTTTCGACAAGCTTCAAGCTGCAAAGCCTGAAATGATTATCGAAAAAGCTGTTAAAGGCATGTTGCCACGTGGTCCTTTAGGCCGCGAAATGTACCGTAAACTTAAAGTTTACGCAGGTACTGAGCACAACCATGCTGCACAACAGCCTCAGGTTCTAGACATTTAAGGAGCACTATCATGGCAAATCAATACTACGGTACAGGTCGTCGTAAAAGTTCAAGTGCTCGCGTATTCTTACGCCCAGGCACTGGTAACATCGTAATCAACAAGCGCTCTCTAGAAGAGTACTTCGGTCGTGAGACTGCTCGCATGGTTGTTCGTCAAGCATTAGAGCACGTTGAAATGACTGAAAAGTTTGACCTACACATCACTGTTTCAGGTGGTGGTACTACTGGTCAAGCTGGTGCTATCCGTCACGGTATCACTCGTGCACTTATGGAGTTTGACGAGTCTCTACGTCCTACACTTCGTAAAGCAGGTTTCGTTACACGTGATGCACGTAAAGTTGAGCGTAAGAAAGTGGGTCTTAAGAAAGCACGTAAGCGTCCACAATTCTCAAAACGTTAATATTTACGTTTATCAGAATACCAAAAACCCAGCTCCGGCTGGGTTTTTTGTTTCTTGGAGCCATCAGCTTTCAGAATTCAGTTTTTAGCAGATCGAGAGGGGGCTCAGTTTTTGATGTTTTACATCCATTTCTCAGGTTATATCGGGGTCAGATCACAGATCAGAACGCTGACGACTGATAGCTGATAGTAAAAACCCTACCTTTTTTCGTTCGATATTTAACCGCTGATAGTAATTACTGCGTATTACAGTAAAAAAACTTCACGATTTAGCGAAATTAGCTTAAATCCATCAGTTAATTGATGAATTTTTTTGCTACAATTGGGGGGCAAGTAATGTGAGTGAGTTCAACAACAGCTAATACAGAATTCTGTTTCCTCTTAGTGAGGTTGATCTTGGTCAGTATATTGTTTTTTTATATGCGTTATCATAACCAGCGGCTTCATGCTCGAGCTGGCCCTAATTAATCAACTATTAAAATGGGTTTATTCGAGCATGGGACTGTGAATAACCTTGTTTTAATCAAGGCTTTTAATTATGATCGCGTCTATTTTAAAATTTCTAAAAATTAACCTGCTGTAACTGATGTTCTCAATATGGCAAGTGTTGGGAATCATAGTGGAGATAAGTGGATGAGCAATGCGCCTGTAGACAATGGCCGACGTCGCTTTTTAACCATAGCTACCTCTGTTGTTGGTGGTGTTGGTGCGGCTGGGGCTGCTGTTCCTTTTATTGCGTCTTGGAATCCAAGTGAGCGAGCTAAATCTGCGGGTGCGCCTGTAGAAGTAGATATCAGCAAGCTTGAGCCAGGACAATTAATACGTGTTGAGTGGCGAGGAAAACCTGTTTGGGTTATTAATCGTACACCAAGAATGCTTGAACAGATGAAAGAACATGAAGGTCAACTTCGTGATCCTGCATCTGAAGAGCCTCAACAACCTGAATCATCAACAAACGAATACCGTTCTCAACGTCCTGAGATCTTCGTTGCTGTTGGTATTTGTACGCACTTAGGTTGTTCTCCTAGCTTCCTACAAGGTGGCTTTGGTGAAAAAGTAGAGGGCACAGACGACGGTTTCTTCTGTCCGTGTCACGGTTCTAAATTTGATATGGCGGGTCGTGTATTCCAATCTGTACCTGCACCATTAAATCTAGAAATCCCTCCGTATACCTTCCTTGATGACACGACTATTTTAGTCGGTGAAGAAAAAGGAGTGGCGTAATGTTTGGTAAAATTATTGGTTGGATCGACGATCGTATTCCAATGACACGTGTTTGGAACATGCACATTGCACAGTATCCAGCACCAAAAAACTTTAACTTCTGGTACTTCTTTGGCTCTCTAGCCATGTTAGTACTTGTTAACCAAATCGTAACTGGTATCTGGTTAACAATGAACTTCGTACCGTCTGCTGAAGGTGCTTTCGCATCGGTAGAATACATCATGCGTGATGTTGAATACGGTTGGTTACTACGTTACCTTCACTCAACAGGTGCATCAGCGTTCTTTATCGTTGTATATCTGCACATGTTCCGTGGCATGATCTACGGTTCTTACCAAAAACCACGTGAACTTCTGTGGTTATTCGGTATGTTCATCTTCTTAGCGCTTATGGCTGAAGCTTTCATGGGTTACTTATTGCCTTGGGGACAAATGTCTTTCTGGGGTGCACAGGTAATCATTTCACTATTCGGTGCGATTCCGGTAATTGGTGATGACTTAACGCTTTGGATCCGTGGTGACTACGTAATTTCAGGTGCAACGCTTAACCGCTTCTTTGCACTACACGTAATTGCACTACCTTTAGTTATCGTTATCTTAGTATTCTTACACATTGTTGCACTACACGAAGTGGGTTCAAACAACCCAGACGGTGTTGAAATCAAACGTAAGAAAGGCACTGTAGCTGAAGAAGACAAGCCTAAATTTAAATTCCACGAGTATTACACCAACAAGAAAGACATTGTTGATGCAATCCCGTTCCACCCTTACTACACAGTGAAAGATATTGTGGGTGTGGTTGGTTTCTTAATATTATTCTGTTGGGTTGTATTCTTTATGCCTGCGATGAATGGTTTCTTCTTAGAAGCGCCAAACTTCGAAGCAGCTAACCCACTGAAAACACCTGAGCACATTTTCCCTGTTTGGTACTTCACGCCATTCTATGCGATTCTGCGCGCTATCCCAGATAAACTAATCGGTGTTATCGCGATGGGTGCATCTATCGTAGTGCTTGCGTTACTACCTTGGATTGACCGTGGTTCGGTTCGTTCTATTCGTTATCGTTGTGGCTTACACAAGTTAAACATTGCTCAATTCGTGGTAACGTTCGTTATCTTAGGTTGGGTTGGTGCAACTCCACAAACTGATTTCAAAACGCTGTTATCACAAATCACGACTGTGACATACTTCATGTTCTTCGTATTGTTATTTGTTTACAGTAAGAATGAGAAAACTAAGCCATTACCAACGAGGTTGACGAAATGATGAAAAAGCTAATTATCGGTTTATTCGCATTGTTGCCATCGTTGACAATGGCAGCGGGTCCTTCGGTTCCTTTAATGGATGCCAACATTGACCTTAAAGACAATGCGTCTTTACAGCGCGGTGCTAAATTGTTCATGAACTACTGTCTTGGTTGTCACCAAATGCAGTATCAACGTTATGAGCGTACGTTCCGCGACATCGGTATTCCTACTGAGATTGGTCAAGAGCAACTGATTTTTGATGGCTCAAAAGTAGGTAGCCACATCAAAAACGCGATTGATAAAGATGACGCAGCTAAATGGTTTGGCGCAGCGCCACCAGATCTTACGCTTGTAGCGCGAGTTCGTGGTACTGACTGGATCTACACTTACCTGAAGTCATTCTACAAAGATGAATCTCGTCCGTTTGGCGTAAACAACGTTGTTTTCCCATCGGTAGGTATGCCGCACGTTCTTCAAGAACTACAAGGCTTACCAACACCAATCACTGAAGAAGTGGAAGAACACGGTCACACTGTGACTAAAGTTGTTGGCACTGAAACAGATGGTTCAGGTGAAATGAGTGTTGACGAGTATGACCAAGCTGCTCGTGATTTAACTAACTTCTTAGCTTACGTTGGCGAGCCGTCACGTTTAGAGTCAGAAGCGTTAGGTCTTAAGGTAATTGGTTTCTTAGTGATTCTATTTATCTTGGCATTCATGCTGAAGAAAGAATACTGGAGAGATGTTCACTAATTCTGGACGTTTTGAAAGGTAATTTTGTGATAGGGGCTTAAGCCCCTATTGCTGTTTTTGTAATATAATGGAGGTAGGCATGGCCGTAGCTGCCAATAAGCGCCCTGTAATGACCCTGTTTTCTGGTGCTAACTGTATGTATAGCCACCAAGTACGTATTGTACTTGCTGAAAAAGGTGTAAGTGTTGACATTCACCTGGCTGAAAAGGATAACCTGCCAGAGGCACTTCATGAAATTAACCCTTACGGTACAGTACCAACACTGATCGATCGTGAGCTTGGTTTATATCAGGCAAACATCATCATGGAATACCTTGATGAACGTTTTCCTCATCCTCCACTAATGCCAGTATATCCGGTTATGCGTGGCCGTAGTCGTCTGATGATGCACCGTATTGATACGGATTGGTATAGTCTAGCGAATAAGATCACTAGCGGTAGCAGCGAAGCAGCACAAGCACGCAAAGAGCTTACTGAAGCGTTACTTGCAATCGCACCTATCTTCTCTGAAGCTCCTTACTTTATGAGCGAAGAGTTCAGCTTAGTTGATTGTTACTTAGCGCCGTTATTATGGCGTTTACCTGAGCTTGGCATTGAACTTAATGGTGCTGGTGCTAAAGAGCTTAAAGAATACATGTTGCGTTTATTTGAGCGTGAATCATTCCAAGCTTCATTAACTGAAGCAGAGCGTGAGATCCGTTTATAATGACGCCTAATCGTCCTTATTTACTACGCGCTTTCTTTGATTGGATTGTTGATAATCAATGTACACCACACTTAGTGGTGAATGCTGATTTTCCTGCTGTACAAGTACCAACACAGTTTGTTCAAGACGGCCAGATCGTTTTAAACATCAGCCCATCAGCGGTCACGCAATTTGCTATGGATAACCAGCAACTGAGCTTTAATGCTCGGTTTGGTGGTCAACCTATGCAAGTGTATGTACCTATGGGTGCTGTGCTCGCAATTTATGCACGTGAGAATGGTGAAGGGACTGTATTTACTGCAGAAGAATTCATCGAGGACGAAGACGATTTTGCTCCGGTATTAGAAAGTGTAGACACGCCTGACGATGTAACGCCAGATGATGAACCACCAACTAAACCAGAGAAGAAAAAAGGTGCTCACTTACGAGTGATCAAATAGCCTTATTAAAATCGAAAAACCCGCTTATAAAGCGGGTTTTTTATTATCAACTTACAGTTCGTATTATAGATATTCAAACACTTTAATTACACGCTCAACACCTGATACGTTTCGTGCCACATCAACCGCCAAGTTGGCTTCTGTATCACTCACTAAGCCCATTAAGAACACCTCTCCATTCTCAGTTATGACTTTAATGTTGTTACTGCTGATATTCTCAGTGGTGAGTAATTGGGTTTTCACTTTTGAGGTTAACCATGAATCGTGTGTTTGTGTGCTCATGCCAATATTAGAGCTGATGCGAATTTGGTTATGAATTTTACGAATACCATCAACGCCTTCAATTGCACGTTGTGCTTGCTCTTTCATTTCTTGGTTAGGCACTTGACCAATCATTAATACAATACCGTTAACGCTAATAACGTTCACGTTAGCAAATTTGTGTAAACGTTCAATTTCACTGATAGCGATTGAACTTTTAATTTCGATGTTGTTATCGTCAATTTGTGAGCCAATTGTGCGACGATCATTTGCTGCTGTGACTGCGCCTGCAGTGCCTGCAACAACTGCTGCAGCACACCCTTGTAGTAATAATACGGTACTAATTACAAGTAGAGACTGTTTTAACATTAATTTTCTTCCTGTGGGAATAAGGTTAAATCAATAAGCTCACTTAAACAGTGTAAGTTCACTAAATGTGATTCAACAATACGACTAGGGCGCTTTGATGGCACGCGAATTTCAACATCATTGGGGCCCAATAATCCAACTAATTCACCGCCGTCATCACCGACTAATACTATGACTTTCATATCGCGAGTAAGTGCCGCCTCAACCGCAGAAATAATGTGTTTTTCATTGCCATTAATCGCGATAGCTAAAAGCAGGTCACCTTGCTGGGCAAACGCACGAATTTGCCTTGCAAAGGTTTCGTGCTCATCTGTTTGGTTTGTCGAGCCTAAATTAACCTGCTCTTGCGCGAGCGCAACAGCTGGTAGGCATGGACGCTCAGTTTCATAAAAGTTAATTAATAGCCCAGCCATATGTTGAGCCAGCATGTGGCAGCTTGGCGTGCCGCAACAAAGCAATTTATTACCATTAATTAGACTTTGCGCAATGGTAAATGCGGCTGATTCGAGGGCGCTTGGCAGTACTTCACCTGCGGCAATTTGAACTTGAATATTTTCGGTAAAGATCTTTTTTATTGTTTCTTGCATAACCTACCAATTAAGCTGACGCCATAAGCGTTAGTAAACATTTTTAAACCAGTTAATTGCACTGTTAGTCTCGCCGGTAATGGCCAGATAATCTAATCGCATAGCCTGGTTTGATATTTTTTTCTCTGCAAGATAATGGGCAATTGTTCGCCTTAATCGTTGCTGCTTTTGTTTGCTGAGTGCAACGTTAGCACCCCCTCGAAGGGTGTTTTTTCTAAACTTCACTTCAACAAACACTAAAGTTTGTCCATCACGCATAATGAGATCAAGCTCACCATACTTACACAGATAGTTACGCTCAATAGCAACTAATCCATGCTGTATTAAATACTGTTCGGCCTGCTTTTCATAATACAGGCCTTTTTCGCGGCTATTTTGCCACAATTGCTTAAACCACGACATAGCTTCATCCTTGAGCATGCGTTAATTTAATCAGCTGAGTTATACCTCGATGCTGATTGCATAAATAAAGGAATAGGTTGTTCTGTTGGTAAATCAACAGCGATTATTTGCTTATTTTTGTATTGAGCCCAATCTAGGCTACGGGTTACATAGCCATTACTGGCAATGCTAAGGTCACCGCTTATTCCTGTAAAGCGTTTGCCTTGTACCATACTAAGTTGTTTTACTTCACCCAGCATACTGGTTGCATCGAACGCCATAGCAAAAAGGCGCTGGTTGATGTCTGCATGTTCAGGCCACAAGCTATCATATTGTTGGCGCAAGTTATGTTGTTGAATTTGACCTTCGAGCATCCAAGGAAGCTCAGTAAAATAAAGGCCATCTAAATCGCCTTTATCGGTTCTATCAATTTGTTTACTGTGACTTTTTGAGCTGGCGTAAAGCGGAATGCGGTCAGCAAAAGTACTTACGTTAACGTCTAAATAGGGTTTAATTAAACGTGTTTCGGTGGCATCACCTAAAATATAAATTACATCTATATCGCTACGAGAACGGGTTTCACTTTCAACTTCTTGCTTAAATAACGATTTAACAACATTAATGCGCTCTTTACTTTGGTCTACCTCAAGCAAGCCGGTAATTGTTTTAGGCATATCTGATTTATCAGAGTAAAAGCCAATTTGCGGTTTTACTTCGCTGTAACGCTGCCATTGAGTGTTAAAGTATTCAACCAAGCGCTGACCATTATTATTATTAGGTGCAAGTAACATGGGCTTTTGGTAGCCCGCAGTTAAAAAGCGTTCTAAAGCTTGTTGAACTTCATGTTCAGGGTTAAGAGCAAAGAAAAAGTGCTGCTGTGAGATCCGTTCGCCATCAAAGCTGTTTAAGTGCATCACCGGGTAATCAATCAGCGTTTGTGCAGTATTCAATTTTTCAATATTACTTTTAAGCAATGGGCCAATAACAAAGTCAGCTTTAAACTCGCTTAACTTAAGTGCTATCTCTTCTGCCGGTAATGATTCATCAATAAATAGGGTTTCTGTTATTGCTCTGTTATCAAGTGCCGCAAGTACGCCTGCTTTTAAGGCGTCGCCCAAACGTTCATTGGCACCCGATTGCGGAATAAGTACCACTAAACGATTTACTTCTAATGGTTCGATTTGTACAAGCTCAGTGACCTTTTTTGGCAAAACTTCTGCCGCAGGGTGGCCAGGGTAACGGCGTAACCAGTTATTCATTGCTTGATGAAGTTCTACCGGTGCACCTAAATAAACTTGATGATAAAGCGCTAAGTTAACCCAGCCTTGTTGTACAACAGAACCTCGGTTAAAGCGCTCAAGAGCATAGGATGAAAGCTGAGTAAGGCTTTGCCACAAATCTTTATTTAAATTAGCGACAGTAAAATTGTTTTCACTGCTTAATGTTGATGCTGCAAAGTAAAACGGCATAGCTAGTTTAGGCATACCTTGAGAAGCATATACCCGTGCTGTTAAGTATTTGTGCCATGCTTGATGCTCAGGCTGTGTTAACTGAGGCTCAAGCTGTTGTAGTTGTGCTAGCGCTAAGTCGCTCTTACCTTGTTGCTCTAGGGCAAGGGCGATATAAAGTTTGTTTTGAATTTGATCGACACTTGGCGTGCTTTCAAGTTCAAGGCAGATCTTTTCTAACAGTTCCCAGCGCTCTTCGTTAATTGCAGCATCGCGAGCAGTATAAAGAAGTTGGATTTTATCGGCACCTTGGCGGAGCAGTGCCGTTTGATACATTGATTGTGCGTCGGTTAGTTGTGATAGTCCAAGCTCAGCTTGGCCTGACTGATTTTCTGCAGTATTTAGTTGTTTTTCGGTTGTGCTACAAGCCGATAACCCCGACAATACAATTAATAGACTAACAAGTTTAAGTCGCACAATGATTTCCCAATACGTTAACGCGATTTGCTTATATTACTGACTGACGCAGGAGACCTCAATGTTAAATGAGGACAATTCAGATAAAATCGGCACTCTTTACATTGTTGCCACGCCTATTGGTAACTTTGATGACATCAGCCAGCGTGCCATCCAAACCCTATCTGAGGTTGACTTAATAGCCGCTGAAGATACTCGTCACACAGGAAAGTTGTTAAGCCACTTTAATATCAAAGCAAAAACCTTTGCTTTACATGACCACAACGAGAAACAAAAAGCGCAACAAATTGTCGACTGGCTAGAGCAAGGAATGAACATTGCGCTGGTATCTGACGCCGGCACGCCACTGATTAGCGATCCAGGTTATGCGGTGGTCAATTTATGCCGTGAACAAGGCGCGCATGTTACGCCAGTACCGGGAGCATGTGCTGCAATTACCGCTGTATGTTGTTCTGGTTTACCGACAGATCGTTTTCAGTTTATTGGTTTTACACCTGCAAAGAGTAAAGCAAGGCAGACCTTTTTTATCGAAGCGGTTAACTCAGGTATTACTAGCATCATGTATGAAAGTACCCACCGTATTATGGCGAGCCTTGATGATTTAGAAGCAGCGCTCGGTGCAGAGCAGCCAGTGGTGTTTGCTAAAGAACTGACCAAAACCTTCGAAACTTTTTTCAATGGCACGGTTGCCGAGTTAAAACAGTTTTTAACGGATGATCCAACTAAGCAGCGCGGCGAAATCGTATTGATGTTACCGGGCAAGGCAAAGCAAAGTGACGACATTCCAGAAGATGCGCGCCGCATGCTCGGTTTACTCGAAGCCGAAATGCCACTGAAAAAAGCCTGTGGTGTTGTGGCTGAGTATTTTGGTTTGAAGAAAAACGCACTTTATAAAGCAATTATTGACGAAAAAGACTAATTCTTTACTGCATAGACGTGCGTGCTCAGGTATACTGCGCGCCGAGTCAGCCGAGATAATCGCTGCCTGCAACGAAAATGCGCAGGGGGAGGAAAGTCCGGGCTCCACAGGGCAGGGTGCCAGCTAACGGCTGGGGGGCGCGAGCCTACGACAAGTGCAGCAGAGAGGAGACCGCCAACTTCGGTTGGTAAGGGTGAAAGGGTGCGGTAAGAGCGCACCGGGCCACTGGTAACAGTTGGTTGCAAGGTAAACTCCACCCGGAGCAAGACCAAATAGGGTTCCTTATGGCGTGGCCCACGTTGGAACCGGGTAGGTTGCTTGAGCCATAGAGCGATTTATGGCCTAGACGAATGATTATCCACGACAGAACCCGGCTTACTGGCTGACTCACCAAATCATATTAAAGCCCGTAGTGAATGCTACGGGCTTTTTGTTTTTTGGGTGGAGAAAAACCACTCCGCGCATACAAAACAGCGGCTTATTGGCTGACTCAACAAATCATATTAAAGCCCGTAGTGAATGCTACGGGCTTTTTGCTATTTAGAGCAGAGTTTTTAGCTGATTGCTATTGTGGCCTAACCATTATGCTAAATAGTGAAATTTATCATTATTGTTAAACCACCACATTCACCATTTTTAAACTGAGTTTTACCTTTGAGTATTGAGACACGCTCGACGATCCCTAATACACCAAACCCGCCTTTAGAATTTGAGTTTTTATGTTCAGGCAGGCCTATGCCGTTGTCACAAATAACTATCTCAAGTTCATTTTCTTGGTAAGTAATATCTATTGAAAACTCAGTGGCTAGAGAGTGCTTAACTGCATTTGTGGATGCTTCTTGGCATATACGAAAGATGGCGATTTTAAAATCATCATTTAAGCTATCTATCGGTCCACTTATTTTGCATTGATAAGCTATTCCAGCTTCATTTAGGTGCTCAGAGAATAACTCGCTTTTTAATGCTGCTTCTAAACCTAATTCGTCTAATAAGCGAGGCCTCAGCCAGTGCATTAACCTGTATACCGAGTCATACATATGGCTTGAAACGTTTTGGAGTCTTGTAATTGTCGATGCTAACTCGTTATGGTTGGCTGTTTTCTTTTCTAATATTGCAATATTTGTTTTTAAAGCTGTCAGGTTTTGACCTATATCATCATGTAATTCTTGTGAAAGCTGGCTTCGCTCAGATTCTTGAACATTAACAACTTTAGTCGCTAAGTTTTGAGTTAACGTACTAAGTTCAATTAATTCTTTATTTTGCTCTAATAATGCGGATTTAGACTTATTTAATTCAGTAACAAATGCACTGAGCAAAAGAGCCAGGACGCTGTAACTTATTATGTAAAGTTGCGTAGTCAGGAGTAATTCGGTTTCATTCACACCATAGACGTTAATGAGTAAGGATATAACAGTTACACTTGCATAGCTTAGAGCCCCTAAGGCCCCGTATCGATAGCTAAACCATATCAACGGAAATATAGCGAGCATTCGTAAGAGGTAGAGTGATTTAGGTTCAAACAGGTAAACCCCAATGAAAACAGTGAGGCAAAAACACAGCTGTACTAAAAGCGTACTAACCTCTTTAGTTATGAGTTTATTTAATTGCTGGTAAATTGTTTTAGCATGAAACGCGAAAAGCAACATGATAAGTGTTGTTATGATACCGCCAAGTTGATGGGCTAACATCATTTCAAAACGATCTTCATCAGCAATAAGCCGGTACTTATTTTGACTATCACTCGGTAAGATAATGAGCATTGATCGTATAAAGCGATATGAAATTGCAATAAATAATACTGTAACAGCACTTTTAACAGTTTGAATATCTAATCGAACTTTGAAAAGCTTTGCCAGCACAAGAGGAGTAAGAATCAAAAACTCTCGGCATGCAGAGCTAACAAGTCTATAGGGGATATCATCAAGAGGAACATCATAAAAATACCAAACATAACTGATTTGTCCTAATGTAAAACCTACTGCTAATGCAGGCCAATAACGTAAAGGAAAAAACAGATAACAAACTACTCTGAAGCCAACCGGAAAGTACCAACTAACAAAGTCCTCGTACACAACATAGTTAAAGGAAAATAAATAAAGACTATTTTCGATAACTGGTGCTATTAAAACTATTAAGCACGAAAACAGTACAAACTTTACTATGTCACTGCGCTGTGTGCTCTTCAACTTGAGGGCTAGCGGAACAAAGTAACTTCTGTTGAAAACTCTATCCATGAGTAAGCATAACCTTTTTATAATATGTAAACTTGCGTCGTATCAAACTGTTGTTTGGCGCTAGGGTTACACAAAGTATAACGTTGTGTAACTTGAATTTCAGCTTTATTTCCAATAAGTTGTAATAAATGCCCTTTAGCAATATCTGACATATTACGCTTATGCTTTACAATCACTTCACGACCTAAAGCTCCTTGCAAGCGTGGTTTAGGGAAAGCTGTTTTGGTTACCGGCTTGATATGCTCGCACTGAGTAAAATAATCTAAACACTGCTGTTTTGCTTTATTGATGGTCTCATCGTTGCTTTTGATTATGTCTACATTTTTAATGAAATGAACAAAAGCGGCATTTCGTGAAGTAAAGTTAGCCGTAACATTAGTTAAGGCTTTTGATTCTGGCCATTTACGCATGACTACATATTTATTTTTACCTGTTTTGACTAGGTTAGTAGACCCTTTTGTCATTTTACTTGTCCACTCAATACGATAATTTGACTCACCAATGTAATGTAGTAATACGGTGATGTTGTGAAAGTGGCTTGTTTCCCCTGCGATCTTTTTCATGGCTATTTCCTTGTCATTTTGGGTAAGCTTACAAGGAGATAAACAATAAAATTATTTCCACTTTTCTTAGGCTTATAAGAATTTTTCTTACCTGAGTGCGTTTTTACCGCGTTATAATGGGGATTAATCAATACATGGAGTTGTTATGAAATTTGCACTTATTGACGATCATCAAATGGTAAGAGAGGGTTTTAGGGCTCTCATCGAAGAAGAAGCTCCTGATTGGCAAGTTAGCTTTGAAGCAAGTAGCTACAATGAGTGTCTACAAAACTTAGGTGATATTGATATAGATTGCTGCGTTATTGATATTTCGCTGCCAGATAGAAATGGGTTAGAAGTAGCTGAGTTAATAGGCGCGAAGCTACCAAATGCTAGGCGTATAATTTTGAGTATGTACGAGGAAAAATCTTACATTCAAAGAGCGTTAGACATAGGTGTTGATGCTTATCTATCGAAACGAGATGCAGCTGAAGAGTTAATAACAGCAATACATTCTATCTTTAAAAACCAACTATTTTTAAGCCCTTCAATTAACACGCATTTCTTAAAAACCCAAAAAACTGACAGTGTATTAAAAAAATTAACGCCAAGAGAATTAGAAGTTTTTAAGCTACTTGCACAGGGCTTTAATGCGAAACAAGTTTCACAACTGATTGATATAATGCCTAAAACGGCTCATGTTCACCGTGCCAGCATTATGAGTAAACTGAACTTAACTTCGCAAATTCAAATTACTAAACTAGCTCTTGAAAAAGGGGTAATTCTTATTGATGAAATAGGCTAGTTTTAAGACGCTATTAAATCTCAAAAACCATAATGTTTTTAACTAGTTAGTCATATATACCAAGCTTAAACTCATTCCAAAGCGATGGAGCAATGACACATTAGCCTTACAGTTGAGCTCGAAGGACTGTCATATCAGTGCTAAGAGCTGCACTTGCCAGAGTCTTTTAAATAGAAATTTTCTGCTGAACAATCCGCTAAAATACTACGACAAAGTCTTCACACTAAATTTGATAACTTCACTGTATATCTATAAAGCAGGTTATTTCATGAAGACGTTAATATTATTTATTTTGTCATTAATTTTTCTTAGTGGCTGTAAACAAAGTCATTTAGATATTTTCCCTGAGCTCTCAGATGAGCGGTTGCTGTTGCAAGAGCTTTCGGTCGCACAAATGAAGGCTGATATAGATGCTTTGTTAGAGGGGGTTATCCAGCGCCATCCTGACATAGAGGAATATGCAAACTTAGCTTTGCTAAGAGCAAAAGCTGAACAGCTTAAAGCAAGCCTAAACAAGCCACTTAATCGCGTGGAGTTTTATCGAGTGGTTGGTAGCTTAACGTCCTATTTTCAAGATGGACATTCATTTCTCATATGGCCTTATCAAGAATTAAATAAGCTGCGTGAAGCAGGGCATAATACGTTTCCACTTGCTGTAAGTGTTAGTGAGAAAGGCAAGCTGCAGCTTAAACACGCGTATAGCTTAGGTGAACAGCGTATTCCTATCCTGTCAGAAATAATCTCAATTAATGGTGTAAATGCAGACCTTCTTTTATCACAGCTGGCGCTCTATGCTGGTGGCGAAACCGCTTTATTGCGTGAGCACGCTGTGGCGATGAGGTTTGGAATCGCTTTATGGGCGCGCTACGGTTGGTTAGATAGCTTTGAGGTTCAAGTTTCCACCCCTGAGGGGATTAAAGCCTTTCACTTTGAATCTCAAAAAAAGTGGCCTAAAGTAGATGAAAAAGCACAAGGCTTTGTTGCCAGTTACTCAGATAAAGCACATTATTACAAGCAGTTGTCTAATGATGTTGGGTTTATTTATTTAGGCCATTTCGATATCGAGCCACGTGAGTTTGAGCGCTTTATTGATCAAACATTTAGTAAGATTAAACAGCAAAACTTGAAGCAACTGATTATCGATATTCGCGATAATCCCGGGGGCAATACAGATACTGTTACTTATTTATCACGGTATTTAGCTGATAAACCTTTTAGGTTAATTTCAAAGCTTAAAGAAAAGTTAAATGAAGAGAATAGAGGTTGGTTCAACAACAAAGGAGAAGTTGGTGATATTGTGGTAACTGATTGGGATGATTGGGAATCACCAATAAATAAAGCGCAGCGCTTTGATGGCGACACCTTTTTATTAATTGGACCTGTGACTTATTCAGCATCAATTGTGCTAGCCACCACTTTAAAAGACAATGGATTTGCAACTTTGGTAGGTGAGACAACCGGCGGGTATGCTAATCAGTCTGCTCAAGGGAATCTGTTTAACTTACCTAACTCAGAGTTACGTGCTTATGTAACGACAAGAATGCTAGTTAGACCCAATGGCGAATTGGCACGTCGTGGTGTTACACCACATTACAGTTTAAGCGACTACAATTTAAATGCCTGCAAACATGTGCAAGCAGATAATGCCTATGCATTTACTAACGCTAATCAACAAGATAAAGCACTTAGATTAATCGGCTTGCTACTAAGCGGAGAGCTTCAACAATGCGAACAAGAAGTTGAGTAACACGATGACACATCGCACTAGTTCAGTATTAGTCGTAGAAGATACACATGATATCGCTATTCAGCTTTGTGACTTTTTAGAGCAAAAAGGTTTTTTGGTTGATTATGCCGCAACAGGAAAGCATGCGATTAGGCTTGCAGCAGAACATAATTATGATGTGATTGTGTTAGATTTAATGTTGCCAGATATGGATGGTATACAGGTTTGCAAAGAAATTAAGCAAACCTGCGATACTCTAGTGCCTATTTTGATGTTAACTGCTCGAGACAGTATAGAGCATAAAATTGAAGGGTTCGGGTCGGGAGCTGATGACTACTTAACAAAGCCTTATGTTCTTGAAGAAGTTTTTTTACATTGCCTCGCTCTTACCCGTCGCAATAAGCTTCATCAAACAAAAGTGATGGAAATAGGTGAGTTAAAAATAAATATCAGTACCAAAGAGGTTGAACGTCAGGGGCAGGAAATCAAACTATCAAGTAAAGACTTTGAAATATTATGTCTTATTGCTGAAGCCTATCCTAATGCGGTGAGTAAACGCCATATCGTTGAAAAAGTGTGGGGTTCTGATGCACCAGAAACGGATGCGGTTAGAAGCCATATGTATACCTTAAGAAACGCCATAGATAAGCCATTTGATACCCCGATAATAAAGACGGTCCATGGTATTGGCTTCAGACTTATCGCTAAATAACCAAAAGAAATGCAATGAAGCACAAAGCAAACACTCATATTTCTAATGCAATTACTAAACTGGTGTTTGCGATCACGCTGACATTAACACTCCTTTACAGCATCTTCGTACTAGGTTACTCCTGGGTGATTGAAGATAATATCTTCAATCGTCTTGTCGCGCAGCAGGCCAGTAGCATTAAGCAGAATTATCACATGACTGGAAAAATCCATGTATCAGATAAACAAATATATCAATTGTTTAAAGGTTGGCAGCAAGTACCCACAGAGATAAGAGAAATAGTGATGAATGAGCCAAATCGTGTTGAGTATCGTCTTGCTGATGGAAAAACTTACCACCTGACACGATTTTATTTAGGTGACAATGAGTATGTGCTGCTTGCTGATGTAGCAAGGTTTGAAGTAAGCCGAGATTATTTTAAAGGCGTGCTTGTGTGGTTGGTTGGGTTTAGTGTTATTGCTTGTTGTTTGGTTGCCTTGCTAGGCTGGCGAATGGGACGGAAAATAGCAAAGCCGCTCGAATTGTTAGCGTACACAGTGAAAAAATTAGAAAAAGGAGGTGAAGCAGCGTTTCAGCAGTCTATTAAGCATATGCCAAATAATGAAGTTGGCCAGTTGGCTGATGCGATTGAACATAGCTTTAAGCAACTTAATGATGCACTCGCCAGAGAGCGCGACTTTACTAAAGATATAAGTCATGAAATTAGGACACCAATCAGTGTGTTGCAAAATGCCCTTAGTCTAGGCTCTGATAGTGCCACACTAGCAGAGCAGCAAAGCGATGAAATATACTTTTCTGAGCAGGCTGTAAAACAAATGCGCAGTGCAACCCAAAAGCTAACCCAAACAACAGATGTGTTGTTAGCGCTTGCACGAAATGAATCTTCTATCGCGCAATCAGTGTCACTCAACCGGCTTATCGAAGACTGTGTACTGAATCATTTTGCATTGAACCATTCGCAAAAGGGTCTATCGCTTGAGCTTGAAATTGATATGCCTAATGACGAGGTGATGATTATTGCCAACCGTAATTTGCTTGAAATCTTAGTGAACAATTTGCTGTCGAATGTCGTTGCTCATGCAAGTGAAAAAGATGTTCAACTGCGCATTAGCAAATCAAGTATTCGAATGACCAATTACTTTGCACACCCCTTACCGCTAAACCTTACATCAAGTGGCAGTAAAGCCGCTAATAGTAAAGGTATTGGCCAAGGTTTAAGTTTGATTGAGCGTATTTGCACGGCATGCGGATGGACTATGCATGTTGAAATAGACACTGAGCAGCAACGTTTTTCGGTAGTTATCAATCTTAAATAGTAAAAATAAATCAACTTTCTTCACAAAAGCGCGACACACCAGAACGTAAAATTTATCTCATCAACTAGGAGATATATTATGAAAAACGTTCTGATAATCATAACTTCCAGCATCATCATGCTTACGAGTGTGTTGTTACCTTCTCAGTCAAAAGCAGCCACATCAGTTGAGGTGCCAAAGCCAAATAAAAAAATAGCGATGTTAATTTCTGGCCACGGACATAGTGACCCTGCTTTATCTTACGACCTAGAGGAGTTGGTGCAAAGTTATCTTATTTTTCACCGCAATAATGTCGAAATAGACATTGTTTCACCCAAGGGCGGTGCAGTTTTGGTCAAAAATAATAAGGATAAGCTTACTCATGTTAGCGAGTTCAAAACCAAAACGTCAGGACTTGATAAGTTAGCTAATACCTTATCTGCAGAGCTTGCAAGTGACAATGACTACGATGCGCTGTTTATTGTTGGTGGGGATGGCGCTGTATTTGACTTGCCTTTCGATGTAAATACTCAACGCTGGATCACTAAGTTCGCTAAGACTAATACGCCGATTGCCGCTGTATGCCATGGTCCAGCTGCACTCGTAAACATACAACTGGATGATGGTCGGTATTTTGTTGCTGATAAATACGTAAATAGCTTTACATATTTAGAAGATCACGCCTTTAAAAAAGAGAACATAGATAAGTACCCAATGATCGTTCAAACCGAGCTTGAAGCGCGTGGTGCTCACTTTATTGCAAATAGCCCTATGCTGCCTTTTGTATCGCGTGACGGCAATTTGATCACCGCGCAAAACCCAACCTCAGTGGCGAAAGCGGCGGAAGCGCTTTTAATTACCATAGGTATAACCCCCGTTGCTCGTGAAGCGTTTAAAGATGAAGCCACCATGGAGCTAATTGCAATGGCGCGTAGCATGGGGGTGTCGCAATTAGATATCGCGATGAGTAAAAACCCCGCTCGCTACGACACCATGTATTTAGCACTGTATGGATTATATGGATATAAGTTGGCACAAACGGCTCAAGATAAAGCACTTGAACTACAGTTAATGGAAAAGATTGCCGAGTATTTTAAACATCCACAGTATGCAACTCACATGATCAGTACCTATCTAGAAATAGGGAATGAGCAGCAAGCAAAACGACACTTTAACATTGCTAAACAACAGTTTACTGACTTTGAGTTACCTGTAAGTTTAGCCGATAAGTTAGACTGATAGCACAAAGACTCAAAGTTATGAGTATAAAAATCGAGTAAATAATATAAAACTTCTCGAATGAACGAAGCCAAAATCAGTCTACGGCTAGGTTGAGTAGAGCTCTCTTAAACCTGCTTGAGTATTCAAAAGAGCGTTATTAATGTTAAGAATAGGCTTAAAGGCCTATTCTGCCTTACATACGGCTACGATAGTCGAGCTGGCAAACACAAACATACTGGCAAAAATCCTTTTGTATTCAGTATTCTTTATGAGAAATATGAGTATTTAAGTAGAGCAAACTCTGATTTCTATCCCACTATTGCGTTTAAAAACAGCATAATCTATCACCCACTGAATTAAGTTAATGCTTTGTTACATATTTTCGATTTTGTACTAAGCTTAATCTCACAACTTAATTTAGTATTTTATTCTTAATATGATGGCAATTTATTAGTGGCTGCACAGTTCTTATTACTGTAGGTGCATGCTGCAACAGTGTTTAAGTCTGTAAAAAACTACCTAATGCCCACCTGTGAAGTGTTGGTTCTGTCTGAAGATTATTGACTGAGTAATATGTCGCTATTACGGCGCGAACGATAGAAATATGTATTTACCTGTAAGGTCTTAATATAGGGGTTAAGATTATGATTCAGTCCATGCTAGGAACCATAAAAGGTAGGCTAAGCGCAGGGTTATCATTGATGTGTATGCTGATCGTGTTATCAGGAATACTCTCTTTGTATTACGTTAATCAGCTTGAAAATCAGCTTAATCAACTCAGTGATGAAGTTGTGCCAGTGATGGAAACTAGGGATGATTTGATTGCAAATTTGTGGGAGTCCGCAAAAGTCGCTAACGAGATCTTAGCAAGTGAAGAAATCCCCGAATTAAAAGCCCGAACCGCTGAAATTAAAGAGCTAGCAAAGCTATTTGATGACACAGAGCAAGAGCTACTCACTTTAATTAGTAAACCTGAGCAAGTAGCGTTAATAAAAAAAGCGTCTACCGAGCAAGATGAGTTTTTATCTCATGCGCTAAAAATGTCTGAACAGAAGCTAATTGAACTTGAAAAAGAAATCATCTCTGAGAAATTACTCGATGAGTTTGATAGTTCAGGTGCAAAGCTGATCAGTATGCTCGATGAATTTGCAGTTGAAAATGAAGAAGAAATGCAAAAAGCTGAAGATGAAGGCGATGCGCTTGTCGCTCGAGGCGGCTCTGCGAGTGCCGTGAATGATGTGCTTGGTTCTCTATTTGAAAGTGACTACCCAGTTGTTGAAGCCGCTTTAAAGTTACAGCGTTTGGTTATTGAAATGCAGGATACCTCGGGTGAGTACTTAGCTGAGGAAGACCCTGCTAACCTTCCTAATATTCAAAAAGAATTTGAAGCCCTAGCTAAACAAGCTGATGAATATTTTACTGTGCTTACTAATTTAGCTGAGTCAGACGAAGATAAGGAAGATGCAAAAGTATTGATCGCTTCATTTAGTAATTGGGTAACTAGCGCAAATAATGAAGATGCTTTATTTGATTCTTATCGAGATCAGTTATCAGCAGAAGCGCTTGCCGATCAATTAACAGAAGAATTAGAAGTTGATGTTGATAATGCCGATGCTTATTTTGAAGAGATAGCCGAAGAGGCTGATGCTTTTTCAGACAACGCAGATGAAAAAGCGGCAGAAGTTCTTAATCAAGCTTTTTTTGGCATTCTGTCTTTAACAGCCATTGCTATTGTCATCGGTGCTCTTGTCTTGATCGTTTCTTATAAAACGGTATTAGCACCAATAGACACTTTATTAAATAGTATGGAGAGTATCGCTGAAGGGGAAGGAGATTTAACTCAGCGAGTTGACGCATCATCGCAAGATGAACTCGGGCAGTTAGCTAGAGCATTTAATCAGTTTGTTTATAAGGTGCAAGTTCTGGTACAAGAAATTTCGACTGCTACCAACGAAATTGTTGATTCAACAGATAGGCAAAGAGATATAAGTATCCGTTCAAAAGAGGCGATATTACAACAAGGTACAGAGACTGATTCAGTTGCTACGGCAATGAATGAAATTACAGTGACTGCGCAAGAAGTTGCGCGTAGTGCAGCAAATGCGGCGCAGTCAACCGATGAAGCAAGTAATGAAACGAAAGCGGCTAAAAGTGTGGTACAGCAATCTATTTCTTCTGTTCAACAGCTAGCCAGTGAAGTAGAGAAGTCTTCTCAAGTAATTGGGGCGTTAGCCACTGATGTGGTTGAAATTAGTAAGGTACTCGATGTAATAGGCGGCATTGCGGAGCAAACAAATTTACTTGCGCTAAATGCGGCAATTGAGGCTGCTCGAGCAGGAGAGCAAGGCCGGGGATTTGCCGTTGTAGCAGATGAGGTTCGCTCGCTTGCAGCGCGAACACAGCAAAGCACAGCAGAAATAAACGCGATGATTGAGCGTTTACAAAAAGGCTCTCAAGGAGCAGTAGACGCAATGAAACAAAGCAAAGAATTTGGTAACTCCTCAGTAGCAAGTTCACAAGAAGCTGGTCAGTCGCTTGATGTTGTTTTTTCGTCAATGGATACGATTAACGATATGAATACGCAAATTGCGACAGCTGCTGAAGAACAAACCACAACCATGGAAGATATCAATAGAAACATCAATTCTATTGTGCAAATTTCCCAGCAAACAATGGAAGCATCTGAAGAAAGTATGGAAGTGAGTCAAAGTCTCGCTCGATTAGGAGAGCAATTAAGAAGCTTGGTTAATCAATTTAAATATTAATCTTCTGCAAGCCTGTGGTAGTGCCATAGGCTTTTGTATATGAGCGCAGGGTAAGGCTTTTTACTTTCTCAAATAAAATCCACTGTGTTCACATTAAAACTGAATCATAATTACCTGCTCTTAAGTCGTTTCTCACTCTTAGTAAACTAGGAATTTTTCTTAGCTATACTAAGAAAGTCTCTCATTACCATAACGGCTTGTTCTTTATATCCTTTGTATAAAATTTACTTATGCTTAAAGGATTGAAAATGAGTGTTATTGAGGGAAGTACTAAGGAATTTGGCAATACGACTATTCTTCTTCACAGCTTGGGCTCTTCTTGTTACAGAATTGAATGGTATAGCCGGATGACGGGGGCATCGACGAGTTTAGCAAGGCTCAAGCATGGCAAGTACGTTGTTATTCGTAAGTGGGCGCAAGTAAAAAATATGTCTGATGTTTCGAGTGAATTTAGTAGTCGAAATAGCGCGTTGATCCATTTTTTAAATAACGTTGATATTGTTAAGTCCCATGATGAATGGATCAGTGCCGCTAAGCAGCATTGTCTAAATTTGTTTGTTGAAAATGAGGGGCTTAAACCTGTAACTAAAGCAAGTTTTCCTAAACCGAGGTTGCAAGGTGCAATTGGTAAAGAAGTTGTTGTTAAATCGAAGTTGGGTGAAAAGGAAATAGCGCATGGTTTGTTGTTACAGCTTATTGGTAATCAAGCTGAAATACAGCTTGCGAATAATAAGAAAAAGTATCTCACCAAGCAGGTTTATTTAAGGTAAGTGTAAGTATTCAAATATCAAAATACACTTCAATTTTAAATCCATCTACTTCAGTAACAGTGTATGTGCCGCCAAGAGCAATAACCCGCTCTTCAATAAATGATAACCCGTAGCCACCAGACTCTTGCAGTGTGGTCTTGGTTTTTCCATTATCCATAATAGCAAGGCGTATATACTGTTCGTGAGTGTTTAAGCTAAGCCTTAGTTCAGTGGCTGTGCTGTGTTTGACGCAGTTTGTAACCGCTTCTTGGCAAATTCTGTAAATAGCTGTTTGGTGTTCATCTGATATTGCTGAACTTAAGTTTATTTCAGCTACGTATTTGATCGATGCTTTACTTAGCAGAGAGTTAAAGCGTCCTTCTTTAAGAGCTTGCTCTAGCCCAAGCTCATCAAGCTCTCTAGGTCTTAAGTGATGCATAATTTGATAGACAGAGTCATACATCGCTTTTGCATTTTCTTTTAGGCCTTCTACGAGGGCATTTTCATTATTTTGTTGCGCTATCGAAAGTACCGTTAGGTCAGTTTTAAGTGCTGTTAGATTTTGGCCTAATTCGTCATGAAGTTCTTGAGACAAGTACTTTCGCTCATTTTCTTGCACAGTCACCATACGTTTAGCAAGTTGTTTATTTTTCTCAAGAAGCGCTGTGAGTTTTTCGTTGCTGGCTTGTAGCTGATTATTTTTGATCTTTAATTCGTTAGTGGCGGTTCCTATTAGTAAGCCAGTTACTGAATTAGCGAGGATAAATAATTGGCTAATGTAAGTATTGGTCGCATCTTGGGTGATGCCAGCTTGTGCAGCGATCAGAGCATTACTTACCACAGCACTTGCTATCGCTCCTTTAATACCAAATTTATAAGAGAACCAGATTACCGGTAGAAGTGAACAAAGGCGTAGTAAGGGGTAAAGATCTGAGTGGTTTAGGTAACTTACTATATAAAGAAATGCTAGTGCTAATAAGCTTAATAAAATAACCGCATGATGACGAGAAAGCATTCGGCTATAACTTTGGCTAAGTAACAATAATGCTGGGGCCACTAATAATGTTCCCGTCAAGTCGCCTAATGTCATATTAAGTTGATATTGTAATACTTGCTTACCTTCTAACCAGGTTGTGAATTCAAAGGCGCTCGAAAATAAAAACCATTTAAAAGAAGCTGAAATAACAGCAAGTAGAATTAGCGACAAAGCACCTGAATTAGAGGTAACTTTTGGCGGCCAGCGGCTTTTCTTAAAGCTGTAGACAATAGCCATATAAGTTAACTCTTGGAAGAAACCGTGAAATAAATCAAAGCTCCATTCGCCATTGTAATAGACACTTAAATACGACGCATAAACTCGAAAAGCAATCCAAAGCATTGGCCAAAAGCGCACAGGCAAAATAACAAAAAATGCAAGCTTCACTCCTGCAGGAAGGTAAATGGCGCTACTTTGGGCAACGGTTTCTAAATGATTGCTCACCCAAGAGGATAAATATAAGGCTAAAAAGTAAAGTGCAAACACCAATAACTGGTTAAATACTTCAGTTATAAAGCTATGTGAAGAATACTTTGTTGAAACAAGCTTATGCCAGTTCATCAAGTGTGATCATCCCGGACTCTATAGCAATTTTTAATAATTCAAATGAATTAGTGACTTCAAGTTTGTTGTATATATTCGTTTTATGTACGTGGGCTGTTTTGGGCATCATATCGAGTTGTTGCGCAACTTGTTTAGCATTTAGCCCTTTGGCAAATAAGGGAAGTGCCTCTTTCTCTCTTGGCGTTAAAAAAGTAAGTTTGCTTGCAGGGGAAGTGGTATTAAACTTCACATCTTCACTGATATAGCGCCCTCCTTTAATAACTGAATTGACCGCATCAATTAAAGCTTCAGATGCTGAGCGTTTAGAAACATAACCTTGAGCGCCGAGCTTTAAGGCGTTGCTAACGTAAGGCTCGTAGTCATACATAGAAGCAACAATGGTTTTTATGTCGGGAAAGTGAGTGTTTAAATAAGCTAGAAATGCGAGTCCGTTTTCACTGTCATGCATTGAAATATCTATAATAAATACATTCGGTTGCTCTAAGTTAACAGCAAGTTTTGCCTCAGTGACTGAGCAGGCTTCTATGATAACTTGCCACCCGCTTTGTAGCTCTAATAGTTTTTTAAAGCTATCTCTAACCAGTTGATGATCTTCAATGATTCCAATTCGCATAACCCCTCCATAGATTTTTATTATATCCTCAATTCAATGAGTTATGTCTAGGAATTATTCTTATATAAATTAAATACGCGTTGATATGCCGTGATTTTAACAGCACTAAGCTTTAGGGATGTTTCTAGTTTGAATGCTATATTTTCTGAATCGTGGTAATTATTGATCTCGGACAAGGTTGCTGCGTTGACTCTGTATGTTGCAGTGATACAGTGAAGTTGAACCTTATTTTTAGTCAAAGGAGTTGCCCATGCTAGGTGAAAAACACTCGTTGTTAAATGAGTTTCCAGAGTTTAATGAATTAATCCACAGTCTTGTGAAAACTGACGCTCATTTTAAAAAAACGATGCAGCGTTACGATGATATGGATAAAGAAATCCGTGAGCTTGAATTGCAAAACTCACCCATTGAAGATGCTGACATGCATGAAAAGAAGCATCAACGTGCCGTGCTAAAAGATGAGCTTTATGACTTTTTAAAAGCAAATGCTTAATAAATCATATTAATAATGATACCCCTTGCACTCAGACTCTCAGCAAGGGGTATTTCTTTTTTACTTACACTCCCTAATCGTTGTTAATCGCAATATCCCTTTACTCAATCAAGGTTATGGTAGTCTTAGCGCGATTTTTTAAGGCAACAATGGAATAGTGCTTTGCACTGACTAGGATTAACATGATTAAAAAAAATATGATTACAACTTCATTAGCACTAATGGGTGTTGTCGCTGTAGGTAGCGCACACGCTGATGAAGGGCAGTGGCAACCGCATCAATTAAAACAATTACAAAGCGAGTTTGACCGCGTTGGTATTGAGTTACCGGCTTCACAAGTGGCAGATCTTAACCAATATCCACTCAATGCAGTGGTTGGTTTAGGCTATTGCTCTGCGTCATTTGTGTCACCAAAAGGCTTAGCGGTAACTAATCATCACTGTGCTTATGGCGCGATTCAAAATAACAGCACACCAGAAAATAACTTAATTGAAAAAGGCTTTTTAGCAGCTGACTTGTCAAAAGAATTACCAGCAGGCCCGCAAGAGCGTTTGTACGTAACTGAACAAGTGGATGATGTAACAGATCGCGTACTGGGTAACCTACCAGCGGATCTACACGGCAAAGACCGTTATGAGGCGATTCAAGCAAACCGCAAAGCCTTGATCAGTGAGTGTGAGTCAGATCCTAACTACCGTTGTACGGTACGTGATTTCCATCATGGGCTAGAGTACTTCATGATCAAGCAACTCATGATCAAAGATGTGCGCTTAGTGTATGCCCCGGCAGAAGCGCTGGGTAACTTTGGTGGTGACATCGATAACTTTGAATACCCACGTCATACGGCCGATTTTACCTTTGTACGTGGTTATGTTGGTAAAGATGGAAAACCTGCTGATTACAGCGAAGATAACGTACCTTATGAGCCAAAATCTTTCTTAAAAGTGAATACCAGCGGCGTAAGCTTAGGTGATGGCGTGCTGGTGGCAGGTTATCCGGGGCGTACTAGCCGCTATAAGCTTGCAGACGAAGTAAACTATTCAGCGAGTTGGTATTACCCAACATTGCTTAATACTTACAACATGACCCTTGATGTGATTGCCAAGCAAAGCAAAGGCGATGAGCAAGCACAAGTAAAATATGCCTCTCGTGTGAAAAGCACTAACAACCGTTTAAAGAAACTGGAAGGCTTACAAGATGGCTTTAAAGTAACGGATATTCCGGGTATTAAAGCTGCGCAAGAACAAGAGTACCTCGCTTGGTTTGCACAAAGTGCTGAACGTAAAGCGTACGCAGATTCATATCACGCATTAAAGTCATTGTTAGTTGAAGCACATGCTCAGCAACAAAGTCACTTTTACTTTGATTATGCAAAACGCGCAGACTTACTAAGCACGGCGATTCGTTTATACCGCTTAGCAAAAGAGAGCGAAAAGCCTAATGCAGAGCGCGAAATGGGTTACCAAGAGCGCGACCTTCCTATGCTTAAAGCGCGTTTAGAGCGTTTACAAAAACAGTTTACGCCTGAAGTCGATAAAGCCTTATGGTTAAGTTACTTAGGTAACTATTTAGCGCAAGATAAAGCAGCGCAAGTTGCGGCATTAAACGACGGCTTAGGCATCACAGATACCACTACCCAAGCCGAGCTTGAAGCGATTATTGCGTCTTTCTATGCTAAAACTGAGCTTACAGATGTAGCAGCACGCGTTAACTGGATTGGTAAATCTGTCGCAGAGTTTGAAGCATCAAACGACCCATTCATAAAGCTTGCTGTTGCCCTATACGATACCAACATGGCACAAGAAGCTGATGAAAAAGAAATGGCCGGTCGTTTAGCTGAAATTCGTCCGCAATATATGCAAGCAGTTATCGCCTTCAACAACGCTAAAGGTAAGCCTGTTTATCCAGATGCAAATGGCACTTTACGCGTAAGCTATGCACAAGTTGATGGTTACCCAGCAGCAGATGCTGTGTATAAAACACCTTTTACATCACTACGTGGTTTAGTAGCTAAACACACAGGTGAAAAACCATTTGTTGTTACAGATAAAGTACTTGAAGCATATAAAAAGCAAGCGTTTGGTGCGTACTACCGCGGTGACTTAGGTTTACCAGGTGTCAGCTGTAGTTTATTCAGCTTTGGTTGTGAGCCACAAGCGGCTAAACCACTTGAAGTTAACTCAGTTCCTGTAAACTTTTTAAGTAGCGCTGATACCACTGGGGGTAACTCAGGTTCGCCAGTAATGAATGGTAAAGGTGAATTAGTAGGCCTTAATTTTGACTCGACTTATGAATCAATCACCAAAGATTGGTACTTTAACGCCAAGATCACCCGTGCAATTCACGTTGATATTCGATACATGCTTTGGTTAATGGAAGAAGTTGATAACGCAGGTTACTTACTAGATGAAATGACCTTAGTTAAATAACAAAGCTATGTGAATAATAACCGCAGCAATCGCTGCGGTTTTTTTATGTCTCTATTTTATGCCAGTCTAACGTTTTTAATTTGTTTATTTTCAATACTTTTGTAATGTACAAAGCAGATACTTTTACTTGGGAAAAATAATGAGCGCCAAACAAATAATAAACGCCATTTCAGTCAGTGTTGTGGCAATAACGGCAAGCTTTAATGCCAGTGCAACGAATACCGAAGCAATGTGGCCGGGCACCGCTTACAATCAGCAAATTCCAACATTTAAACAAGTGCTTGGGTACGATGTAGGTGAGCGCATTACCAATTATAGCGATATGCGTCGTTATCTTAGCGCCCTTGAACAAGCTGCGCCTGATCGTATTAAAGTGTTTAAGTACGCAAACAGCTGGGAAGGTCGTGAACTGGTTTATGCAGTGGTTGGCACTGCGGATCATATTCGCTCATTAGAAACCCTCGCCAATAACACCCAAGCCTTGGCTGATCCGCGTATTACCTCTGAAAAAGAAGCTAAGTCGCTAATTAAAAATTTACCGACGTCTGTGTGGCTTCAGTATGCCGTGCACGGTAATGAAATTAGCTCAACCGATGCTGCATTATTTACTGCATATCACTTACTCGCAGCCCCGAATGATGCTGTTAACAGCAAAATTTTAGATAACACAGTGGTGTTTATCGACCCATTACAAAACCCTGATGGCCGTGAGCGCTTTGTTACTCGTTATTATGCAACTGTGGGTCTTGAGCACAGCGCAGACAGATTAAGTGCAGAGCATAATGAGCCATGGCCAAGAGGCCGAACAAATCATTATTTGTTTGATATGAACCGTGATTGGTTAGCGCTTACTCAGCCTGAAAGTAAAGGTAGGGTGGCTGCAATCAATAAGTATAAACCGCAAGTGGTGGTTGATATTCATGAAATGGGCGGCGACCAATCTTACTACTTTGCACCGGCTGCTCAGCCATTTAATCCGCATATGACGAAAACTCAAATCGCTAACATGGATGCGATTGGGCAAAATCATGCGAAGTATTTTGATGAGTTTGGCTTTGATTATTTTACCCGTGAAATCTTTGATGCCTTTTACCCAGGTTACGGTGATAGCTGGCCAGTTTTTTATGGTGCGTCTGCATCAACTTACGAAGTAGGCTCAGCTCGTGGTCATGTATTTGAGAAAAATACCGGCGAGCTACTCACTTATTTTAATACTGTAAAACGTCAGTTTGTGGCCTCAATTTCGACTGCCGAAGGGGCTGCCAATCAGCGTGAAAAATTATTGGGTGATTTTTACCAATATCAAGTCGATGCGATTGATTCGGGTAAAGATAGCAAAGAGCGTGTGTATATCTTACCTAAGCAAAGTAACCGTGAAGGCGCTCATAGACTCGCAACCTTAATGGCTGAGCATGGTGTTGAAGTTAAGCAAGCAACCGAAGACTTCAAAGCCTGTGGCGTTAAGTATAAAGCGGGTAGCTATTTTATTGATACCGCGCAGCCGCGTGGGGTATTTGTGCGTACCACCTTTACCGACCAAGTAGATATGGCAGAGGCATTTTTAAAAGAGCAAGAAAGACGCCGAGCTCGTAATCTGGATGATGAAATTTACGATGTAACAGGTTGGTCACTGCCAATGATGTTTAATGTTGATAGCGATAGCTGTGGTCGTGCTGTAAGCGCAGACAGTAAAGCAGTTAAGGCCGACGACACATTGCTTGGCAAAGTGAATAACCCAGAAGCCTCAGTGGCTTATATTGTTGCTTGGGGTGATACGGCTGCAGCACGCTTTTTAACCTCAGCACTGCAAGCTGGCATTAAACTGAAAACTGCTGACCAAGCATTTGTATTAGGTGATAAAACTAACTACCCAGCGGGTAGCTTAGTAATCGAAAAGCGCCTAAACGATAAAGACCTACTCAGCAAAATTAGCCAAATTGCTGAGCAAACAGGTGCAATAGTAAATGGTGTTGACTCAAGCTGGGTGATCGAAGGCCCAAGCTTTGGTAGTAACAAAACAGTGCCAATGGTCGCACCAAAAGTGGCGATTGCATGGGATGCACCGACCAGTGAGCTAAGTGCCGGTAACACCCGTTTTGTTATTGAAAGACAGCTTGGTTATCCCGTCACAGCGATTCGTACGCCAATGCTTGCATGGGCTGATTTAAGTGATTACCAAGTGCTTATTTTACCAGAAGGTAATTACGAGCAAGCACTCGGTAAATCGGGCGCGGCTAATTTAAAAAGCTGGGTTGATGCCGGCGGCGTGTTGATTGCCCTCGGTAATGCTAACCGTTTTACCACCAACGCTGATTACGGTTTATTGGATGTTAAGCGCGAGCAAGCTTACCGAGAAGATAAAGCCGACAGCAGCGATGATAAAAGCAGCAAAGTGGCAGGGCAGTTATTCACTTCTCGCGATGATTTAAAAGCAGCGAGCATTGAGCCACATACATCGCCAGACTATGTAGCCGGTGTACTTGCGAATGTTGAAGTAGACCAAGAGCATTGGTTAACCGCTGGGGTTGATAAAAGCTTAGTTGCAGTGGCTTACGGTAATGATATTTACACGCCAATAAAACTTAACTCAGGTAAAAACTTAGCCTGGTTCACAGCTAAAGACGATGTGCTGGCAAGTGGTTATCTGTGGCAGCAAAATAAAGCACAGCTTGCGTATAAGCCATTGCTTGTTCACCAACCGCAAGGCAAAGGCATGGTGATTGGTTTTACACAATCACCAACTTACCGTGCTTACCTTGAAGGTATGAATGTAATGTTAGCTAACACGATTTTCCGTGCTGCAGCACATGCTCAGTAATGACTAAGCACAATAAAAATGGCACCTATTAAGGTGCCTTTTTTATTAAGGGCGACATGCTTTTGCTGGTTTATTTGCATTTAAGTTTAGATCAATCATCAAGCAGCGATCGTTTTCACCATCTGCTAGCTTTTCAAAAATCATAAGCGCTTTGCTAAGACCTATCTGTAGCGTACAAACATCAACGGTTTGTGCTATTTTCCCTACATCTTTGGGTATACATTGCCCCATTGTATTTAATTGCTGGGCCATGACTTTGTATGCTTTTAGGTGTGTTGTAGGAATGTCTTCAAATGCCAAAGTCCCTGCATTTCTGAGTAAATAAAAATCGCGTATAAACTCAAATAGAGTGACTCCTTTCAGCACGCGCTCAGAGTGTTGTGTTAGAGGCTTATTTATTGGACTGTCGTATAATCCTAATAGCTCGTGGAAACTGAATGAGAGTAACACGCTTCTAAAACTTTCCGGCCATTCCCTTGGTATAAAACGCCAACGCGTAAGGCCAGCGAGATGCCGCAAAGTAAACTGGTGATAGTCTTCACTATCTAGGATATCCGCAAGCCATTTCTCATCTGGATTATGCACTGCTAAGTAGCTGTATTCTTTTTCATAGGCAGTAAATAGCGTGTCAAAGCCAGCAATAGAATCAAGAAGTACGGTATCAACTTTGGCTTCACTGCCTATGATGCTGACCAATTTGTATGCCGGACGGTATGCACTTATTGAAGGAGCTTGAATGTTATAAAGGGTATTTTTTGCAGTTTTAATCAAGCTGGTGTCATTCATATGCATATGGCCGCCTATATGCAAACGTAGTCCAGTTTCCGCTAAGGTCTCTTGTGTATTGTTAGTTGGCTCTCTAGTGAGCTGAAAAGCATCGCTGCCATACAGCTCTTTAATCGATGCACTTTGTTGATCGTAAAACTCACCCATCGGAAAATGGCTAAATGCAATAAGCGTTTTATTTTGCTTTTTTGCTGCACTCACAATTTGCTTTATCCAAGTTATTAAATATGGTTTTTCAGTAAGTACTTTATTGTATCCAGCATTTCCAGAGCCTTTGAATGTTAGTTGGTTGTTTTTAAACTCAGGTAAATACACATTGGCATCTATGGCTAAAAGCCACAATCCAGCAACCGGTTCCACTAGATAACTGGTGTCGGGGAGCATTACGCAGTGTTGTTTATCCTCACTACACTGTTGATATTGGCGTTCTGACAAGGCTGCATGATCACTGGTAAAAGGTGTTTGCCAAAGCAAATCTTGGCTACTAGGCATTAAACCAAAATCAGCCATAGCAGAGACTATCTCTTGATAGCCTCCATGAGCAATGCCATCATCGCAAAACAAAGCGTCGGTCTGTGACGCTTTACAGTTTTTATGATCTGGGCTAAAAATAGCAACTTCGCGTCCTTCATCGTTCAAAAAGTCAGACTTACCTGCCGCGGTTTTTATAGGTTTAACAGGATCATGGTTTCCTGGAATAGCAAAAAAACGCATGTCGTAGCGTTTTGTGTAATCATTTAATAATGCTTTTAGCCCCTTTAGGTGAGCGGGCTGTCCATCGTCAGTAAAATCTCCGGGCAAAGCGACTAATTTCACACCGCGTTCGGCAATATCATTTAAAGCCGCTATCAGAGCAAAGTAGTTTTCATTAAAAAGTCGCGTTGAGTGAAGCTGTGCTTTCATACTACGAATTGCAACGGGTTTGGTTTGGCTATCTAGTTTTACCCCTTTAAAGCCGCTTTGGCTAAAGTCAGCATAGATATCGTGAAAATGAACATCGGGAATAAATGCAATTTGTGTGTTTAGCTCTTTGCCATAGGTTTGAAGCGTCACAAAAAGCAGTGAAAATAGCGTAAATAATCGCATTTAAGTTGCCTTGCTGAAAAAAAATTGGGGCGCAAAGGCCCCAATAATGTATTTAGAAATTGCCGCGTAAGCCTAATGAGAAGCGACGACCTGAGAACTCATACATAGTTGGGAAAGCCGGAGCAATAGTGTAGCCCGTTGTTTCTTCATCTGTGATATTGATCCCCTCAAGAGTGACTTTAAACATGTCGTTTATTTGATAGCCTAGCGAGATATCTGTTTGACCGTAGGCATCGCGGTAAACAGGGTACATATCGCGTTCAATATACTCTACATACTTGTCTTTATAGTTGTATGAGATACGCGCATCAAAGCTGTCATTTTCGTAGTAGAAAGTAATATTGTAGGTTTCGTCAGCTAAGCCTTCTGGTGGTGTTGGAATCGCTAAATCAGAGGCACCTGTAAGTGAGTTATCAAGCGTCGTATAGTTAGCGTTAATACCGAACCCCTGTAACATTGGGTGAAAACGTACAAATGGAATTTGTGCAATGAACTCGATACCACTTACATCGTACGAACCATCTGCATTTACTTTTTGATAAACATCAAAGTCGTAAACGCCATCCACAGTACCATTGTCATTATATTTAGTTACATCAGTAACAACACCTGTTAGAGATTCACGCACTACGCCTTCAATTTCTTTTTCGAAGTATGAAACAGCAAGTAAACCACCTTCTTCTAAATACCACTCTAGGCCGGTTTCCCATTGATCTGCATAAGTTGGTTTTAAATCAGGGTTACCATCGCGGTATTTAAATTCACTTAAACTCACAGTACGTTTATAAGCAATATCCGTTAATGCAGGGCGGATAAAGGTTTCTGATGCTGCCGCGCGGAATAGTAAGTTTTCAGTAAGCTCTAAGCTAAAGTTAATGCTAGGTAGAGTTTCTTTATAGTTACCTTCTTTTGAGATAGGTGCTGGCGTATAATTTGTGCTGCCATCATTAGCTTGCACTTGGTGATATCCTGAAGAATCTACATTGGTATCAATGTAACGAACACCGGTATTTAAAGTGGCAGGTAAGGTGCCAATTTCAAATGCAAAATCAGCCATCGCATAAATGGCGGTGGTTTTTTCTGACACTTCGTAGAATTGATCCGGTGCGTAGTCAACGCCGAAACCATCGTAACGTAATTCATTACGCGCATAGCTATTTGAAATTTGACTCCAGTCTTGTTTAGACGATACGTCAGATAAATACTCACCACCTGACACTAAATCTGAAATAGTATGTATTTCGCTATCAGCTAAGGTACGTGTGCCTACCCACGATGAATCACCTGCGCTAGGGCCTGTGATTCGGTTGCTACCATAATTACGTTGTTTTGATTTATCAGTATAACGCGCACCAAACTGAACTTTTGATAATGCAGGGAAGAAATCTAGTTGAAAATGGCGGCTAAAATCGAGTTGAGCTGCATATTTGTCATCAGAGATATCTTCAAGATTTACTTCATAGTAATCAAATGTATAAGCTTCAGGAGAATTATACATATCGAATGTGTCGGGGTTATCGCTGGCAATGGTTTCACCGCCTGTTGATGTGTAACGAGTGCGAGTTGGGCCATAAGCAGTGTGCTTTAAATTAGTTGTCTCAGCTAATTTATCTGCACCACTGTAGCCAACGACACCGTAAACTTCCCAGTCACCTATCATCCAATCAAGGGTTAAGCTAAATTGCTGGTAGTCTGTATCGCTACTATTTTCTTTGCTTAAAAACTCATGCTGCGTTGCGGCATAGTTAACATCAGTTAAAACGGTAATACCATAATCTGCAAGGGTGGTGTTATCGTAACTGTTTATTTTTTCTAATGCACTGATACTTGAAGCTGAATAGGCTGCGGCATCATACTGGTCTTCATGATTATCAAAGTTACCCAGTAGCGCATCAAAAGTGAGGCTAAATTCACTGCTCGGTTTGTATTGTAGTGATAAAGTTGCGCCCCATTTTTCTTGTTCAGTTAAGTAAGCTCTGTCGCCGACTTTATTTATAAATACAACGCGGCTGGTTTCATCTTTGTTGAAGCGATCATTGATAGTGATCCCCGTATCGCGCTCTAAAACGTCAACAGTTTGGTCTGATTGCCATTGTGATGAACCTGATTTTTCTGTCCAACGTGACAGAGGACGAAAATCAATACCAGAGTTACTATCTGTTCTATTTGTACGCTCTGAATAAGCGAATGAAGCAAGCGCGCCCCAATCACCAAAGGTATTACTCGCTAAAAACGCAAACTTAGGATCGCTTTGCTCAGAGATATCGTTATATGCGCCTTCAACCGATGCCACTATTTGACGACCATCATAGTCAAATGGGCGAGCAGTCGTAATTGCAACAGAGCCTGCAATGCCGCCTTCTTCATCTGCGGCTATTGGCGATTTTTTAACGGTGACACTTTGAATAATTTCTGACGCAAACATATCAAACTCAACATCACGGCCACCACTGCCAGAGGCTGTCGCAAGGTTGTTAATAGAAACAAAGGTAAATTCAGACGGTAAGCTACGTACATTCACTTTTTGACCTAGGCCTTTATTACGCTCAATCGTAACACCCGGCATACGCTGTAAAGCTTCTGCTAAGTTTTGCTCTGGGAAATCTGCGATATCAGACGCGACAATTGAATCTGAGAAGCCAATATTAGTGCGTTTTAAATCAATCGCTTTTTCTAAGCTTTTTATGTAGCTGCCAGTGACAACAATTTCTTCCATTGGCTCTGGGTTTTCTTCTGCGTAGGTGGGAGCAATTAATAATGAGCCAACAGCAAGCGCTAAAGGTGATAATGAAAATGCACGGTAAGTCATGAGGGTTAATTCCTGTTAAATGCAATATTTGGTTTAAATTCGCCTCTAAAGACGCTGCATTAACAAAGAAGGGGACCTATTTTTTAATGAAGCTTTCATGACACTTTTAAGTCGATAGTTACTTAAAACTGTAACGAAATGATCATCAAACTGCTGTCCCCTTTAGGCTAGCATTTACGTCATACTCAGATAAATAAGCTAGCCTTTAACTTAAATATGTCTTTACCTTCAATGACTAACGGCTTTGATAATAAGATCACAGAGCAAAGCAGAACACTTTTACAATGCTTTATAGCAAATCAAGACGCTTTAAAAGGCTTTTTTTGCAAAGCAGTGGCAGAGCGTGCTGATGCGGATGATTTATTTCAGAAGCTACTTCTCAAGGCACTTAGATCAGAACACCTAGACGCGATAGATAATCCGCTCGCATATGGTTATCGGATGGCTCAGCACTTGATAATAGATCACCACCGTGAGCAGAAAAAAACACCAGAAAGTTTAGAGCATGAGCCTCATTGTGAGGCGTTATCGCTTGAGTCCGCACTTGAATATGAGCAACGTATTGAACTTTATCAGCGCGTTTTGTCGCAAATGCCGGCATTGCGCAGAGATGTGTTTATTCGCCGCCGTATTAAAGGCCAAACACGAGCTGAGATTGCAAGTAGTTTGGGGATCTCAGAAGAAGCAGTTAAAAAACATATTTCACGGGCAATGGATATGCTGAAAAATGCCATGGCTGAGTATTTTTTAGTACATGAATGTCCCCGTCATGACAGTTAATCCGTCATATTAGTATTACCAGCAATTGAGACAACGATGAATTCTTCACACCAACATGATTATGAATCTGATAATGCGCTAGAAAAGGCTATTTGGGACGACCCTGCATTATTAGCCGCGCTTGAGCTGGTGGATGCACAACAGAATGAACAACTCGAACAAGCTAAAAAACGCCGTCGTTTAGCGCAGTATTCTTGGGGAGGCGGTGCTGTAGCAGCATGCTTTGCTATTTTCATGTGGACTTTAATGCCAGTGAATGAACAGCCGCCCATATCGTCCTCTGATCTTGTAGCTGTTCAACAATTTACTAGTGGTAAAGCACAACAAGTGAATTTGTCTGATGGTACACAGGTCGCAATGAACGTGAATACGCAACTTGAGTTCAGTGAAAATAGTCATGCTCGAAAAGCAACCTTAGCAAATGGCGAAGCATATTTTTCTGTACATCGTGATGAATCTCGCCCTTTCACAATTGATACGGGCAATGCCACGATCGAAGTTCTTGGTACGGCTTTTAATGTGGACAAAACATTGCGAGAAACATTAGTTGATGTTTTTCATGGTAAAGTTTCAGTAACCAGTTTAGATGGAACGCAGCACGTTGAATTAGTGAAAGGGCAGCGTGCCCGAGTAAGTGATTCTACAATACAGGTCTTGCAATTTAATGCCTCACAACCTGATTGGCAGCAAGGATGGTTGGACTTAGATAACGTGTCTATCAATGATGCATTATTTCAGTTAAATCGTTATAGCGAAAAACCTGTGGTATTAAGTAATGTACCAAGTGATATACATGTAAGTGGTCGCTTTGCTGTTGATGACATTCTTGGTGCTGCAAAGCTCATCGCTCAGCTAAATGCACTTGATGTAAACCAATACCCCGATAGCATTGAGCTAAGTAAAAAGGCTGAAAACTGACATGATGTTGTCATAAACCTTTCATTGAAAATAGGCACAATATTTTCCTCTAGCAATGAGGATGTAAGTTAATGTGGCGTATTTTCTGCTGTGTTTTGATGCTGTTTGGTTTGTATGCCAAGCAGCTGTTTGCTGCACAAAGCACTCTAAAAACAGCGCTTAATGATCTGGCTGAACAGTACCAAGTTGCAATTATTTATCCAGACAACCTAGTAAGCTCAGTTATCTTACACTCAGCTACGTTACCTAGAACAGTTAGTCTAGAGGCAAGCCTTGATGCCCTGTTGCTAAAACATGGCTTTATTTGGCAACAAACATCATCGGGCATTATTATTTCTAAACCAAGCCAGACACAACATCACTCTCTGTCACAGCCCTATATAGAGGAGGTGACAGTGAAAGGTGATAAAAACAATCAGGCTTCTTCTGTGGTTTATGCCCGCGATTACCAACAAAGTGCCGATTACGCGCAGCAGCAAAAACAAAACTACATTGGCGAGGCTGACTTTGCTAGCGGCACAATGCTTTCTCTTCTACCTGCTGAAAATTTGGCTGAAGCACTACAAGCAATTCCTGGGGTAAGTATTTCAAGAGACCGCGGAGAAGCACTTAACATTAATGCGATGGGACTAGGCCCTGAGTATCAATTAACCTTGTTAAATGGGCACAGATTAGCAAATACTGAAAACGTTCGTAACTCGAATCAATATGGTCAGCAGTATCGTTTTGATACATTCAGCGCCGAGCTTTTTTCTAATATTGCCGTATATAAACTCGCTGATGCAAGGTTACCTAGCGGAGCAGCTGGAGCGACAATCAACTTGATCAGTGATGATCCGCTTTCATTTGATGATGATCACCTAAAAGTAACCTTAACCAGTGCAGCCCTTGCAGGTGAGCGTAACTTTCAACCAAGCTTTGGTTTAGTTGCCAATACTATTTCAGCTGACAATAAGTTAGCTGCTGTCGTTAAGTTTAATTACGAAAACCGCTTACAAAGGCAATTTCAATTTGAAACGTGGCATTGGGGAGATAATGGTGGAGCACCTGCAGCATATCAGTGGCAAGGGCTTGAAAATAATAGCTTAGTTCCCACCGATACGTTAGCACTTACTATCGAACATGAAGATAGAACTCGTGCAAGCTATTACACAAATATTGCTTGGCAGCCTAATCAGCGATTTGAATTAAATACACTTTGGCTTCGTTCAGACACCGATTTTACCTACGATGAGCACCGGCTCTCAATTAATCCATCAAGTGATGATGCAACAGCCATATTAGGTGAGCATCAGAACAGTATTCAAACTGTGCAATTTAATGCGGCAAAAAGTAAATCTTCACGCGAAGAATCAGGCCTTTACTACCATACGCAAACCTTACAAATATTACCTACATGGTATGCAAAAGATGGCAGCCACTGGCAAATAAGTCCATTTTACAGCCACAGTGAATCGTTGAGTGAAACACAAACCCCAATCACCCGAACTCATGTTGAATTAAAAGCTGTACCTGCAGAGATTTCTATTTCAGGAAAACAGCTTGCCTACTACGAATTGGACAGTAATTTAGCGCTTGTTGATAGTTACTCACAGTTATCACAATTAAGCCGCCGCCAGATTGAAGTAAACGATGAAGTAACAGAATGGGGGATAGATGGCACTTGGCAAAGATCATCTATTTGGGGGTTGTCGAGTTTACAGTTTGGCGCAGTAAAGTCTACGCACTCTCATCAGTATCTCCGTCAAGATGTAAGTTTATCGCAAACACAGTTAACTGATTTACCAGCCCTTGATGGCCGTTGGTTAGAGCCATTAAATACGGCATTTGAAGCCGATTTTCTGTCACACTCTACACAAGCTTGGCTGATCCCAAAACGTGACCTTTTACAGTTGTATGATATTGACTTACCATTTGCCGATCGGCAAGCCAATGATTACTTAAATAGTTATGAAACCGAATTTACTGCCTATGAAAGCTATATTCACAGTGTATGGCAAATACCAGAACTGAAAAGCTTAACGACGGCTTTTGGACTCAGACACAGCCATGTAAAAAGTAAAACATTAGGGCATCAGCTTAATAAGAATAGCCAATTAGAAAAGCTTTCTGAGCAGGTTAACATTTCTACTTGGTTACCTTCTTTGAATTTCAAATGGCAGTTGTCTGAGCAATGGCTTGCTCGCTTAGGTTATAGCCGAGCAGTGAATCGGCCTAACTATTCTGATTTAAACCCTAAACTACATGTTAATTCTGGCGGTTTACCCTATGCCGAATTAGGAAACCCAGCTTTAGAGCCTGTAGTAGCCAACACCACAAGCCTATCTTTCAGTTGGTCAGGAGAAGAGAGTAGTTTGCAATTGATGGCCTTTAATCATCAGCTCGATAACTTTATTGTTGAACAAATCAAAAACGTAACCTATCAACAGCAGCAATACCCTGCTTTACAGGCCAATAATGATGGGCAAGCAGCAATTAGTGGGCTGCAATTTAGTACTGACTTGAAACTACCCGTGTTATCAAATGCTCTACTGCAAAGTCGAATGATATCGAGTGTTAGTCAGTTATTGGACGCCAAATTAACGGCGGAGCAAATCGACAACACAGATATCGAAGGGGTATCTGAATTAACTGCAAATCTGCGTTTACTGTTTAATGCAAAGAAATGGCAAAGCGCAGTTAACCTGAATTACCGGAGTGATTTTTTAGAGCAACGAGACTTATCGAATAATGCAGATGTTTATGTCGATGATTTTACAAGTGTAGACCTAAGTTACAGTTGGTTTTTCTCTGATTTAGTTGCATTGCGGTTTGATATTTTTAATGCCACAGATAAGAGCCTAGTTAGAGAGGTGCAAACAAACGACGCCTCATCACTTATGAAAGTCGAGCAATTTGGTCGCCGCTTTGTACTGAGTCTTTCATTAACCCTATAAATGAACATCAAAGCATCATATGGATGAATAACGTTGTCTATTAATAAAAAAGCCCGCAGGGCAAAGTACGGGCTTTTGAGTTATCCAAAAAAGAAAGTGTTAAGACACAATCCCTAATGGCTTACCTGTTTGCCAAGCGCCACGGGTAAAGTCTGGAATCGTTTTGCTGTTACTTCTATCTGCAACCGATGCCATGCTTTGCGGGAAGATGGATGACCATGCTGCGGCATCGTATACATCTTGATCGAGTGGCTCATTATTGCGTAAGCAGTAGATCATGCGCCATAGCATAATGAAGTCCATACCGCCGTGGCCGCCGTTCTTAACCGCTTCTTCACCCATGCGTCTCCACAGAGGATGATCAAATTCGGCACGCCATTTTTCCATATCTTGATCCCAGCTATGGAAGTTTTGCATATATGGCTTACGGCCTTGCGAACCCGCTTTTTCCCATGCAGCTAACTCAGCTTCATATTGTTTTTGATACACTTTTGCAATCGCTGGTGGTACATCTTCAAGGGCAATACGATTCGGGAAACCAGCAAAAGTACCATTAGTCCCTTGAATTAGATTATGACGGCTGTAAGGGCGAGGGCTGGTGGTATCGTGCTGTACCATAATGCTACGACCTTTCACTGTTTTAATAATACTGGTGTTCATATCGCCAGCAACAAACTTAAGCGAACGTCGTTCGTGGCCTGCTGGAAATTCACGTTCAGCATAGGCTGCGCGGCCAAGTGCAGGTGAACTGACTGATGTAACAAAGTCAAAACGGTCACCACGGTTGATGTTCATATACTGGGCAACCGGGCCTAAACCATGGGTTGGGTATAAGTTACCGTTTACTTTGGTATGCCAATAAGTACGCCATGAACCGGTGCTACGGTCAATCTCTTTCATTTGCCAGCGCAGATCATGAATATAAGCTGCTTCACCATGCAGTAATTCACCAAATATACCTTTGCGAACCATGTTTAAAACCATTAACTCATCGCGACCATAGTTAACGTTTTCCATCATCATGCAGTTCTTTTGTGTGCGCTCTGCGGTATTAACTAACTGCCAGCACTCTTCCATGGTGGTTGCTGCAGGTACTTCTACAAAGGCATGTTTACCGCTTTCCATGGTTTCAACACTCATCGGTGTATGCCATTGCCACGGTGTTGAAATGATCACAATATCAATATCTTGTCGAGCCAGCATGTCTAAATAAGCTTTATCAGAACCAGTATAAGCCGTTGGTTTAGGCAAGCCTTTTACAACAACATAGTTAACTGACTTATCTAACATCACCTGATCGGTGTCACAAATAGCTTTAATTTCAACACCGTCTATATGGCAAAGGTGTTTAACATGGCCGCTACCACGTTGACCAACACCAATAAAACCAACACGTACTACATCCATCGCTGGCACAGCTAAGCCCATTACGCTTTTACCTTGTGCGGCCAGCGTCGGTTGTTGATTGTCACCTTGTTGGCTTTTCGCACAGCCAGTCACGACTGTCGCAGCAGTGATTGCTGCGGCAGATTTTAAGAAACTACGTCTATCAATTGTCATAACGATACCTAATTCACTGAGATTATTTTTTAATATGGGTTTCAGTTCTTTCTGTTATATCTCAACTTAAAGCTAATTACAATGAATTAGGTTTCACAAACTTTCGATTTTAATCTTTTTAGCGAATTTATCAGGGTTTTATTGATTTTTACCCATCCATAACGTTTGCTTTCTTACTTTCATTGCCTTTCGTTTTGTTGCGAAGTGTTTCGTTGTGTGATACCGTAATTTCAAATCACGTATTTAACATTAGTGCAAGCTGCTTGGAGAAAACACCATGAATGCATTGAAAACAATTATTAACAATAACCGAGCAGGTCAAGCGCAGGGGATTTATTCTGTGTGCTGTGCGCACCCGCTCGTAATTGAAGCTGCGATGCTGCAAGCAATAAAAGATGATTCTGAGTTATTGATTGAAGCAACTGCGAATCAGGTTAATCAATTTGGTGGCTACACGGGCATGCAGCCAAAAGACTTTGTTGAATTTGTTCATGAAATTGCAGACAAAGTAGGACTAGATAAACACCGTATTATTTTGGGTGGTGACCATCTAGGGCCTGTTTGCTGGGTTAATGAGCCTGCAGAACAAGCGATGCAAAAAGCCGTTGATTTAGTTAAAGCTTACGCAAGTGCGGGTTTTAAGAAGATTCATCTTGATGCCAGTATGCCATGTAGCGATGATGAAGTGTGTTTAGCCGATGCTGAAATCGCTAAGCGTGCAGCACTAATGTGCCAAGCAGCTGAGTCTGTATGCCAAGAGCAAGATATTTTATATGTGGTGGGAACTGAAGTTCCTCCACCCGGTGGTGCAAAAGAAGATCTTGAAGTAATCGAAGTAACGCATGTTGAGGGTGTACAACAAACGATAAAGTTACATCAAGATGCTTTTAATGAATTAAATATTGCTGATGTTTGGTCTCGCGTAATTGCGGTTGTTGTTCAACCGGGTGTTGAATTTGATAATCATCAGGTTTTTGATTACCAACGAAGTGAAGCACAACAACTGAAAGAGTTTATCACCCGTGTTGATAATCTTGTTTATGAAGCTCACTCGACGGATTATCAACCAGATCATTGTTACCACGAGTTGGTTCAAGATCATTTCGCTATTTTGAAAGTAGGGCCACAGCTAACCTACGCATTACGTGAAGGGTTATTCGCATTATCGTACATTGAAGATCAACTTATTGAACCGTCGCGCCGTTCTAATATTCGCGCAGTTTGCGAGCGAGTTATGCTCGAAAAGCCAGGTTATTGGAATAAGTTTTATCCGACTGACGAGCCAGAAGCGGCAATTTATCGTGCATATAGCTATAGTGATCGTATTCGTTATTACTGGCCTGAAGATGAAATTAAGTACGCTGTAGAAACCTTATTTGCGAACCTAGAAGCGCAGATCATTCCACAAACGTTACTCAGTCAATTTATGCCAATGCAATATAAAGCATTAATCAAAAGAGAAATTACCTCGTTACCGCGAGAGTTAGTGATCAATAAAATAATGGAAGTAACGAATACTTATTCGCTTGCTTGTAATCAATAAGTTATGTGAGAGAGAATGAATGATGACGCAATTTTTATCATTAGATGTAGCCGATCTTAAGCAACAAAATGCTTATTGGACAGCAAAAGAAATAAGCCAGCAACCAGAATCATGGTGTAATACAGCTGCTATTGTTGAAAACCACCGTACAGAAATTAAAAACTTTTTAGCCCCGATCCTTGCACTGAAGAAACTGCAAATTGTATTAACAGGTGCAGGAACATCGGCGTATGTGGGTGAAGCGCTTGCTCCTCACTTAACTGCAAAAACAGACCTTGATGTACGTGCAATAAGTACCACTGATATTGTTTCTAATCCTTTGGGTTATTTGCAAAAAAACACGCCTACCTTATTGGTATCTTATGCACGCTCGGGTAACAGCCCTGAAAGTGTCGCAGCGGTTGATTTGGCCGATGAAGTGCTTGATCAATGTTATCACTTAGTGATTACCTGTAATGAACAAGGGGAGCTGGCAAAACGAGCTAATAATCAAGAGAATAGTTTTTGCCTATTAATGCCTAAAGAAACGCTTGATGAAAGTTTTGCAATGACTAGCAGCTTCTCTTCAATGCTAATTTCTACCTTGTGTATTTTTACACCCGATGTGAATCAATTGGCGCATTTAGCAACACAAACTGAGCAGCTTATTGAAACGCAATTGCAGAGTATAAAAGCATTTGCAGATTCAGATATGGAACGACTGGTTATTTTAGGGGCTGGCTCGTTATTAGGCTATGCAAAAGAAGCTGCATTGAAATGTTTAGAGCTAACTAATGGCGACTTAATCAGCTATTTTGAAACACCACTTGGCTTTCGTCATGGCCCTAAAACAATTATTAATGACAAAACAGCCGTGTTGTTAATGTCATCAAGTGATAAGTACAGCAGCCTTTATGATACGGACCTATACAATGAGCTAGTCAATGACCAGCAATGTTCAGCGGTAAAAAAATTAACGGTCGATAGTGAACTGGTCGAGCTAGATGATGTTTGGCAAGGCTTGTATTATATTGTCTATTGTCAGATTTTTGCATTTTTCAAATCAATTTCACTCGGTTTAACACCTGACAACCCTTGTCCTACGGGCGAAGTTAACCGTGTTGTAAAAGGGGTAACTATTTACCCATTAACTTCTCGCTAAGCGACGTTGGGTAGAATATGGCTGTTTATGGACTCGATATTGGCGGAACGAAGATAGAAACCGCTATTTTTAATGATATTTTAGAGCAACAGCAGAGTTGGCGAATTTCGACGCCAACTCAAAATTATCAGGAGTTTTTAGAAGCAATTCATCAGCAAGTGTTAAAGGCTGATCAACTCAGTGGTTGCAAAGGGGCAGTTGGCATTGGTATGCCAGGAATCGTAAATGATGATGGTAAAGTTTTATCGGCAAACGTGCCTTGTGCATCTGGTCGAGTTATTGCTAATGACTTGCAAGCATTATTACAACGACCTGTCGCCATACTGAATGACACTCGCTGTTTTGCTTTATCTGAAGCCAATGGCGGAGCCGGCGAAGGGTATAGCCGTGTTTTTGGTGCTATTGTTGGCACTGGCGCTGCAGGTGGCATGTGTATTAATGGCGAGCTGTTCAATCAAGGGTTAGGTATGTCGGGTGAATATGGTCATTTACCACTTTCTGCCTATCTACAACAAAAATACCAACTGCCGGTTTTAAAATGTGGCTGTGGTTTGAATGGCTGTGTTGAGAGTTATATCGCAGGGCCGGGTGTGCAGACGCTTTATAAGCATATTACTCAATCTCCTAAGTCAGCGATTGAGTGGGCTAACGATATTAAGCATGGCGATGAGCAAGCACTGGCCGTGCTCGGGTGTTATTTAGATATTCTTGGCGAGACCTTTGCGGCCGTCAGTAAAAGTCTTCATCCCGAAGTTATAGTATTAGGGGGTGGCTTATCTTTAATTGATGCTATCGTTGAAAAACTCCCTGATGCGATTCAGTCGCACCTGTTTTCTGGTTTTACAGTTCCAGAGGTAAAACGGGCAAAATTTGGTGATTCTAGCGGCGTAAGAGGCGCTGCAATAATAGGAAGTGTTCATGCTATTTCCTCAACATCTTGATTGTTATTACTTAAAAGCTGCTAAGGTGATCACCGCCGAGGCAGTGTTAAATCATCATGCTGTGCTTGTAAAACACGGTAAAATTATGGCTATTACTGAAGATTGCGAGCCAGGTATTGAGATTATTGATTTAGGGGATCAGAGTATATTTCCGGGCTTTATCGATTTGCATATTCATGGTCGGGAAGGCTGCGATATTATGGACGGCACCCCAGAATCTCTAGAGACCATTTCTCGCTCTTTAGCTAAGCACGGTGTTACCGGTTTTGTCGGCACAACAGTGACCGCAGATTGGGACGTATCAATACAAGCTTATAAAAATATGGCGAGTGCCTACCAAAAAGGCCTGACTGGTGCACAGCTACTTGGTGCTTATAACGAAGGATTATTCTTCGCTGAAGCGCATAAGGGAGCACACAATGAGTCATTCTTTTTAGAGCTTACAAAGCAGCGTTTTGATGAGATTTATGCTGCTTGCGATGGCTGTTTAACCTCTTTTGCATTGGCGCCAGAGTTACTTGAATCGCCCGACATGATCCGCTATATCACCGACAAGGGAGTGCGGGTAATGCTAGGCCATACTGATGCCAGTTTTGATCAAACGACACAAGCACTAGAGCATGGTGCATGTGGCGGGGTACATATTTTTAATGGTATGCGCGGTATTCATCATCGTGATCCCGGTTGTACCGGCGCACTGTTGATGGACAACGATGCAATGGTTGAGCTTATTCCGGATGGAATTCATTTGCATCCGAGCATAATGAACATGGTTTATCGTTTAAAAGGGGCAGATAAAATAGCTCTTATTACAGACTGTGTCAGCGCGGGTGGCTTACAAGATGGTCGTTATCGATTAGGTGAGCTTCCTATTTTGGTTGAACAAGGTGTTGCGCGAACCGAAAGTGGCTCTTTAGCAGGCAGTACATTAACGATGGAAGTGGGCGTTGAACGTTTTTATAACTTAACCGACGCAAGCTTAGTTGAAGCGACTAATATGGCCAGTTTAGTCCCGGCTGAATTTTTAAATAAAGCCGACTCTATCGGAAGTATTGCTGTAGGAAAAGTGGCAAATTTTGCTGTGCTCGACAACAGCTTTACTGTTCGTGCAACCATCTGTGCTGGTAAGCAAATATACGAGAACTAACATACACGAATGCAGGCAAAAGTGTTTGATGCCATTGTTATTGGCAGTGGTATTACTGGCGGCTGGGCTGCTAAAGAACTGACCGAAAAAGGCCTTAACGTGCTGTTACTTGAGCGCGGCAGGCAGGTTGTGCATGGAAGCGATTATATAACGGCTTTTAAAGAAGACTGGCAACTACCACTTCGTGACAGACCCAGCCTGCTAGAAAAGCGGAATCAAGCTAAACAAGCGCGCACTGGCTATGCTACTAAGCAATCAATAAAACATTGGTTTGTGAATGATTTGCAGCATCCTTACCGAGAAACGCAGCGCTTTGATTGGATCAGAGGCTATCATTTAGGCGGGCGTTCATTAACTTGGGGACGTCAGTGTTTACGCCTCAGCGATCTTGATTTTGCTGCTAACAAACAAGATGGCCACGGCATTGATTGGCCTGTTCGCTATCAAGATATTGCGCCTTGGTACGATAAAGTCGAAGCTTACATCGGGGTTATTGGTGAAGCACTCAATTTACCGCAATTACCCGATGGCCCCTTTTTACCGCCTTTCCAACTCAATGCCGTAGAGCTGCATCTAAAACGCAGTTTATTAAATCATTATAAAAACCGTCATGTAACGATAGGGCGTGTCGCCCATTTAACACAGGCAAAACCTGAGCAAGGTCGTGCTCCATGCACCAAGCGCAACCGCTGTATGCGAGGCTGCCCAACCGGTAGTTATTTTAGTAGTTTAGCCTCGACCTTGCCTGCTGCAATGCGTACTGGGCGACTGACCATTCAGGCTCACTCCATTGCCAAAGAGATTATTTACAACCCAGAAACTAGGCAAGCCACAGGTGTGAAAGTGATTGATGCTGAATCTAAAAAAGAGCGTATCGAACGGGCTAATATTATTTTTTGCTGTGCATCAACTGTGGCAACAACAGCCTTGTTATTAAATTCAACTTCTGCACGTTTTCCTAATGGCTTAGGGAATGATAGTGGAGAGCTTGGTCATAACCTAATGGATCATCATTTTCGGGTTGGCGCCACGGGTGAGCCGATAGGCTTTGCTGATGATTATAATGATGGCGATAGACCCGTTGGCTTTCATATCCCACGTTTTCGAAACCTTGATGATAAAGAGCAACATAACTTTATTCGTGGCTATGGTTATCAAGGGTACGCGACACGTAAAGACTGGCGACGCGGTTTTAAAGAGCTTAGTTTTGGCAAGGCCTTTCGTGAAGAGCTTGCCAAACCAGGGCCTTGGCAAGTTGCTTTGATAGGTTTTGGGGAATGTCTGCCTTATCATCACAATAAAATGAGCTTAGACCCTGTATTAAAAGATGAGTGGGGGCTGCCATTAGTTAATTTTGATTGTCAGTTTGGTGAAAACGAGCTGCGTATGCGAGAAGATATGAAAGCACAGGCAGTTGAGATGCTAACAAAGGCCGGTTACCAGAACGTGCAACCCTATGATAAGGGATCTGCACCGGGACAAGCGATCCATGAAATGGGCACTGCCCGTATGGGGCAAGATGCTAAAACCTCTGTTCTTAATCGCTATAACCAAATTCATAGTGTGCGTAATGTCTATGTTACTGATGGCTCATTTATGTGCTCATCAGCTTATCAAAACCCTTCTCTAACCTATATGGCATTTACTGCTAGAGCGGCGGATCATGCCGTTAAGCATTATCACAATGGAGTGTTTAATGGCTGATCTACAAAGGCGACAGGCTATTAAATATTTATCGGCTTTATTAGGTGTTGCTATTACGCCAGTGGCCGCTACTCAGTTGTTTGATAAAATGGATGACAGCCATTTTGAGGTGCTAAAAGAAGCGGCGCATCGGGATGTCGTCACGCAGATGCAAGCGGTTATTTTAGAGTTAGACCCCGCCGAACAGCTATATTTTGATTTAGTGGCTTTTACAGATTTGATGTTGGCTAACACTGTCACGGCTACTGAACGGATACAGTGTTTACAAGGCGCTGAATTAATTGCGCAGGGTAATTCCTGTGCACCACAGCTGGCTAACAAATTAAAACGCTTGTTCACTATCAGTGAACAGCAGTATCAGCAAGTAATTGAGCTGCAAGGGGTACCGATTTCACAGGTAACTCCAGCTAAGCATGAAGAATACTTAATGTATAAGTGTATCTTCACCGTACGCGAGTTTTTATTATTAGGGTATTTTACATCAGAGAAAATAGCAGGCTCTGCTTAATGGCATCGCCTGCGAACGATTTATTTACGCCAACTTGTTAGCTTGTGACCAATCAATGCGTAATAAAGAATAAATCCATAACAAGGTAATAATAATAAGTATGCTTGCTGAGCATTCCCTGTAAATTCTGCAAACACACCATATACAAGCGGCAGTAATGCCCCACCAGAAATTCCCATGATTAACAGTGCGGCACCCGTTTGGGTTTTACTCCCCAAGTTTGCCAGCGCCATAGGCCAAATAGTGGGCCAAACCAGCGCATTTGATAAGCCAAGCAGGGCTACAAATAATACCGTATCAGGGAAACTGTTATCAGCGAGCCAAAATAGTAAAATATTAGAGAGTGCTGTTTGTTGCGTGTCTACAAAAATAATACCGAGTGAAAATACGCAGCCACTCAATGCTGAGAATAGCAGGGCTTGTTGCTGAGTAAAAAAGCGCGGAATAAGCACAATCCCTAATACATAGCCTAGCACCATAAAACCCATGGTGTAAGAGGTGAGTTCAGCAAATTGTAGTATGCCTTGCTCCTTACCATATAGACCTATGGTATCACCGGCGATAACTTCTGCACCGATATAAAAGAATAAAGCAATCACACCTAAAATTAAGTTTGGAAATTGCAAAATAGATTGCTCTTCGCTGCTACTAATTGCTTGAGGTTGTTCAATATCAGGTAATGGAGCAAACATAATTAACGCAGCCAAAATTGCCAGTGAAATCGCCATAGCCATGTAAGGGCTAATTAAGCGGTTTGCTAATTCTTGTAATTGAAGTTGTTTTTGAAGGTCACTGAGTTGTGCCAAGGCTTCAGGGCTAAAGTTGGCAATATCACTGAACACGATGGCAGAGAAAAGTAATGGAGCAACTACACCTGCACTTTTGTTCAAAATACCCATGATACTAATGCGCACCGCCGCTGTATCTTTTGACCCTAGCAACACAATATACGGGTTAGCAGCTGTTTGTAGTAAGGTCAGACCGCTCCCTAATGTAAACAAGGCGACTAAAAATAACCAATAGGCTTGTGTTTGTGCTGCCGGTATAAATAATAAGGCGCCCAAAGCCATGATGGCCAAGCCAAATGACATACCATGCTTATAGCTGAATGCCTGTAAAATTTTCGCACTGGGTAATGCCATTACCGTATAGGCAATATAAAATACCAGTGTGACCATATAGGCTTCGATGTGATTGAGATCACAGACCATTTGTAAAAATGGGATCAAAGAGCCATTAAGCCAAGTAATAAAGCCGAATAAAAAGAACAGTCCGCCAATAATCACCATTGGAAGAAGCTGGCTGCGAGCGATATATTGTGGCTGAGCTATGAGTGAACTTTTTGTTGTCATTTTTTTCACCAAGGTGGTTTTTTTTATTCACTATAAAACAAAGTTCGTAAGTTTTGAAAGTTTTATTTTATTTCGAAACTAATTTTAGCTTTACAACCGTAAAGTGTGTAGTATTGATGTATTACTTTGAAAGCAGTTTTAAACCAACAGGGCAGTTATGCTAACCACAATCGAAAGAAGACAAAAAATCGTCCTTATGACTGAAGAAAAGGGCAAAGTTAGTGTGAAAGATCTGGCTAAAACCTTTGATATTTCAGAGGTTAGTATACGCCATGATCTTAATGAACTAGGTAAGCGCGGCTTAGTCGTGCGTTCGCGTGGTGGGGCAATCGCTTGCGATAAGCTTGCCAAAGAGCTTTCGGTAAAAGATAAACATAACGAAAACTACGCAATTAAAGTTCAGCTGGCGAAAGCTGTTGCAAATTTAGTTGAAGATGGCGATTCATTAATTATTGACTCAGGTACCACCACTGAAGAAGTTGCCAAAGCACTCACAAGCAAAAAAGCGCTAACGGTGATGACTAATGGTTTGAATATTGCGCACGTATTAGCCGATATCGACGATGCAAATGTATTTATGCTCGGTGGCCAATTACGCAAGAAATCCTTGTCTTTCTACTCCAATGAGGTTGAGCAAGCACTGAGTAAATATAACTTCAAAAAGGTTATTTTAGGTGTTGATGGCATCGATTCTGAAGCGGGGATCACCACTCATTACGAGCCTGAGGCAATGTTAAATAGAACCATGTGTACTCGCGCAGACAAAGTCATTGCAGTGACTGATTCGAGTAAATTTGGTAAACGTGCCTTGTATAATGTCCTACCGCTTAAATCAATAGATGTTCTGGTTACTGACAAAAATATGCCAACTGAATTTGTTGAATCTTTAACAAACCTAGGCATAGAAGTGATCATCGTTTAATACAAAACAATAGAATACTGTAAACATATTTCTAAAAGGCAACCTTAGGTTGCCTTTTTTGTTGCCTAGTTAATACGATTTTCTTGTTCCTTTCAAAATAATTAAAAAAAATTCTTCCTGTAGCTTTCGAAATTAAACGTACGCCATTAAAGGCTTTTGAAGCGATTGATGACTATTTTAACGCTTTTTTCGTAACTATCGAAAGTTTCACTAGGTAATTATTTGTTGATAGGTTGTTTCATTTTGTTATAAATTAAGTGTGAGGCCTTACTTAAGTACTATTTTTTATAGTCAACAAATCAGAATATTAAAAAAACAGGAAATCACCATGGCAACAACAGCTAGAAAAACATACCTGAGCGTATTGATAAGCTCGATACTGGCTTCGTCAGTCAGTTTCGCAGCCTCTGCACAACAGCAAGAGAATAATAACAATAACCAAGTCGAAGAGGATGTTGAGGTTATTGAGGTTACAGGGATACGTAGCAGCATTAAAGAATCAAACTTTCGTAAAAGAGAAGCAACAACGGTTGTTGATGTTGTAGTTGCGGACGACATTGGTAAGTTTCCCGATGAAAACTTAGCTGAAGCATTACAGCGTATTCCTGGTATCACTATTACCCGTAATGGCGGCGAGGGACAAAATATTTTAGTACGTGGTTTAGGTGGTGGCTACAACATTACCACCTTGAATGGCCGTAAACTGGCGTCTGAAAATTCAGGCCGCGATTTTAACTTTGATACCATTGCCTCAGAGTTAGTCGGAGCACTGCAAGTTTATAAATCACCAGAAGCACGCTTAATTGAAGGGGGGATTGGTGCGGTTGTTGATATCGAAACTCGCAAACCACTTGATCAAGACGGTTTCACGTTAAGTGCTTCAGCAAAGGGGATTTATGAATCGCGCACGGGAGATGTACACCCGCATGCTTCATTCATCATAGGTGACAACTTTAATGATGATACCTTTGGTGTGCTTTTTTCTGGGGCCTATTCAAAGAAAACCTTACGTGCAGACACATACTCTGCAAGCGGCTTTTTTGATGAAGAAGAGGGCTGGGGAGCAGACAGTGCCGGTGTGCCAGTCGATATGAATGGTAACGGAGAAATTGACGGGCAAAGCGAAATATTTGCCTCAAAAATTCCGAGTTACATGTATTTTGTCAACGCGCAAGATGTGCGTGAACGCGTCGGTGCGACGCTAGCAATGCAATGGCGCCCAACAGATACCCTAGATATTAACTTTGATGCCTTATATTCGCGTTACAACACCGATGGTCACCGTTATCAAATCGGTTTTGTTAACTACGACGAAAGCTGGACGCCAGGCACGCCCGTTTTTACCGATGCACAATTTGATGACTCAGGCCGAGTGGTATCAATGACGCAAACCGGTAATACTATGGTGGAGTTATTAAACTTAACCAATCCTCGAAAAACAGATACGTATCAGTTTGCCCTTAATGCCAAATGGTATCCAATGGATGGCCTAACACTGGCTGTGGATGTTGCGCATTCAAAAGCGAAAAATGAAAATGGCGGTGATAATCGCTTTATTGTTGCCCGTGGTTTTATTGACTCGATTGGCATTGATTACACCACTGGTAATATGCTGCCAGATGTTACTTTATCGCCGGGCTTAACAGCGGATCAATCATACGGTGCGCACTATAGCCGTAATACAGGTACCGGGGTTGAAGACACTATCAATGACTTTAAGTTTACCGGTACATTTTTGCCTGAAAGTGATTTAATTACCCGTATCGATTTTGGCTTAACATACCTTGAGCAAACCAAGAGCCAACTGGAATATGCTTCAAAAAATGCCAGCCAATTTAGTAATGGTGGCCAATACTTAGATCGCGATGGTTATGAATTTGATGACAGCACGGTAGTAAATGTAGGTGACTTTAACCTGTTTGAAATCCCAAGTGACGTGTTTGTTGAGGCGAATTTCGATAACTTCTTAGAAGGTGAAAGTAGCATTACACCTGAGCCATGGCCAAGTTTCGATTACGATAAGTTACTTGCTTATTATCGTTCAATTAATGCTGAAGCTACAGACAAGAGCATTGTTGCCTCGCTTAATTCATCGGGTACTTATGAGGTAACAGAAGAAGTTCTTACCGCGTATGCGCAAGTGACGCTTGAAAGCACTCTTGCAAAAATGCCGTATATGCTAAATGTTGGTATTCGTGGTTCACAAACAGAAGTGAGCTCTAAAGGGTCGGTGTATGATTTATCGTTAATTGACTTACAAGAAGATGGTAAACCACTTGAAAATGGTTGGCGCGAAACCGTTCAGCAATCATTTGAAGGGGATTACAGCAATATTTTACCAAGCATGAACTTTAAGCTTAGCATTACTGATGATTTGATTTACCGCTTCTCTGCGGCACAAGTTATTAGTCGTCCATCATTAGCCTATTTGCGTCCATGGCTTGCGCCAAACTTTGATACTTATCGTGAAGGCTTACCACAACTTTCTATGGGTGATTCATCATTAACACCAGAAGAAGCTAATCAAGCAGACATGACCTTAGAATGGTACTTTGAAGACAGCAGCTCGTTAAGTGGTGGGGTGTTTGTAAAAGACCTGAAATCATTTATCGATTATGTAGAAAGCCCAGTTGAAATCGAAGGCGTGCGTTATTTTGCCTCTTACCCGGGTAAGAGTGAGTATGGTGCCACTATTAAAGGCGCTGAGTTTGCTTATCAGCAATCGCTCGAAAATTTTCTACCTGAGCCCTTTAATGGTTTAGGTTTTCAGCTTAACTATACCTATGTAGACAGTAGCTACGATGAGCCAGAGCTAAAAGAGTCAGGCTTGCCATTTAGAGGTATGTCGAAAAACTCATATAACGCGGTGGTTTACTATGAGCAATATGGTTTCCAAGCGCGTTTAGCCTATAACTGGCGTAGTAAATTCTTGTCGGATCCAGATGCGTGGGGTGGCCCTTATTGGATCTCTGATTATGGTCAGTTAGATGCCAGCATGAGCTATAACATCAGTGATCAATTCACTGTGTTTGCTGAAGCAACTAACTTAACGAATGAGCGTTATTGGGGTTACACCAAACGCACTGACCAAGTGAGTTACCTTGAGCGCTTTGGTACTCAGGTCGCATTAGGTATACGTGCTAGCTTTTAATCTTTGTATTCCCAGTTGTTAGTGTTGTTCAAGCGCCTGCAAAGGCGCTTTTATTTTTAAAAAGTGAGGTTGTTATGGCAGGAATTAGTGTTTGGCAATTAGTCATTATTGCCGCAATTGTGGTGCTGTTATTTGGCACAAAAAAGCTCTCTCGAATAGGTGGTGATTTAGGGACGTCAGTTAAAGGGTTTAAACGCGCTATGCACGATAAACCCAATGATGAAACCTAGTTAGCAATAAATTTTAGATAATATTACTGCCTTGTTCGGGGTCGCGAGATTGATCAGCTTGTTCGCGTATATCATCGGCATCGCTGCTGACATCATCTAAGCTATGATCGGTGAGTGTTTTTGATGTTTGGGGAGGCGTGCTCGAATTACTATTTATTTGATCTGCTTCAGTATTTAAAATGATTCGCTCGCGGGCATCATCAGGCATACTGACTTGCTCTGATAAGTAGGTATTGACCAACTCTCGCATCAATTGAGATGCCACTTTAACTGTGCTGTGCTCATTGCTATTTACCCAAAAATAAATAGTTAGATTTAGTGTTGCTGAGCCTAATGAATCAATTAACACTTGGCTTGGCGGATCACTAATAACAGCCGGGTTTTGCTTAACCACTTTCATTGCTAATTGCTGGGCATAGCGAATGTCATTATCGTAACCAATGCCAACGTTAAAGTGACCTCGCATTTTAGGATTTGCGGTGAGGTTTTTTATGACATTTTTATACACAGTCGCATTCGGTATTTGAATGTGATTACCATCAAAATCAACTAAAGTTGTGGCGCGAGCCGTCACTTTTTTAACCACCCCTAAACGACCATCAACTTCTATCACATCGTCAATACGAAAAGGGCGCTGGACACTGAGCAGCATGCTTGAGATAAAGTTTTCGGCAATATCTCGAAAAGCAAAACCTAAAATAAGACCCACTAATCCAGTACCACTCATAATAGCTACAGCAAAATCGGTAAGCCCTGCAAGGCGCAAAAATAAGTACACCCCAAACAAAATGATAATGATGCTAAAAAATCGTCGTGTTACAACATGTAATAGCTTGCTTTCACTTACAAAACCAAGCGGCTTTATCAAGATATATGACAAAGGGCGTGCTAATAAATAGCAAATAATAACAGCTACGAGGCCCAACGTAAGGGCTGGTAACATTTGCCAAGTAGTGTGTAAAAACTGCGTAACTTGTAGGTTTAAGTCTTGCCAAGCAATGCTGTCGGTGGGTGTCTGTGTGGTAACAAATAATTTAGGTGAAACCAAACTAGCTAATTGATTTTTATATAATAAATATAGACTCATTGCACCACTCCATGGATGGTTGTTTTGTTACAGTAAGCTTAGCTTAGTGCAATTCAAGCGCCATTATTAATGGCAAGCTGTTTGCAGCTGTAAAATTAATAAAGCAATGTATTAGGTCAGATATGGCTCAAGATAAGCGCGGATTTCAGGCACATTCACCGTTGGAGATCCCAGTTAGAGGCTGGTGGGATATTATCAAACGCGTGTATCACAATTTATCACAAGACAATTTATCGTTTGTGGCGGCTGGGGTGGCATTTTATGCTTTGCTTGCGATCTTTCCTGCATTAGCCGCGACAGTCTCTGTTTACGCTTATTTTGCGTCCCCGACCGATATCCATGAGCAACTTGATAAAGTCACTGCTATTTTACCAACAAGTAGTCGAGACATTATTTTGCTACAGGTTGCAGAGGTGACTCAGCAATCGCAAAAGGTGTTAAGTGTTAGTGCCATAGGGACTTTATTGTTAACGATTTGGAGTAGCAGCAAGGGCTGTCAGGCGCTAATAACAGCCTGTAATATCACTTATCATCAGCATAACAAAAGACAATTTTTTATGGCGTTACTGGTGCGCTTTTTATTTTCGCTAGGTGCCATTGTTGTTGCGCTGGTTGCCTTGTTGATCATCGGTATTTTACCGATTGTGCTTAACCTAGTTGGTTTAACAGAGCTGATTGATTTGTTGATCAAGCTTATTACTTGGCCATTGCTTGCGATTATTTTTAATTGCGCGTTGGCATTCTTATATCGCTATGCGCCACATCGAACAGCAGCAAAATGGCGCTGGATCACACCAGGTTCAATACTGGCTACTTTGCTATGGATTATCGCATCAATTGGTTTTTCATATTATGTCTCACAATTTGCAAGTTATAACGAAACGTATGGCTCATTAGGTGGTGTAGTGATTATGTTGATGTGGCTCTATATCAGCGCATACATCATTATTTTTGGTGCTGCGATTAATGCCAGCATAGAACAACAAACTTTAGTCGATAGTACTGTGGGCCCCGTGAAAGACGTTGGAGAGCGAGGAGCAACAGTGGCTGATAGATTAACCGAAAAACAGCAACAGCAGAAAAAGTAACTTTAGCATGCCATCATTGCGCTTGTTGAGTGCCAATAAATTTTAGGCAAACGTAAGTCATAAATTGACTTTATTAGAATTGACTTCTAATTAGTTAGTTAATCCTAAAGTTTTACTTTTTGTTTGCCGTGGTTAGCGATGTGATTCTTATGCATCTATAAATCAGAAAGTTAAATTTTTTGAACAAAGCTAATAATCATAATTTCTAGGTTTTAGAATGCAAAAAGAGCTCCAGTCAAATATCAAAAGTTTGTCATTACTCAATTTGGTCGCTGTAGTATTAGCAGGATTAACTGCTTTATCGGTTTACTTCATGTACGACAGTTTAAAAACCATAGAGTCTGAAACTAAAATGAGGTATCGATCTTATATTTTGGCGGAGCAAGTAAGGCAAAGTTCAGATCAATTAAGTTTAATGGCACGAGCATATACGGTAACGGGTAATTCAAAATTCTTAGATTTTTTTAATCAAATTCTAGCTATTCGAAACGGCGAAGCTCCTCGACCAGAAAATTATCACCGTGTTTATTGGGATATGCTAATGCCACAAAGTGGTAAGGCTCCATTTCCGGATGGTGAAAAAAAAGCACTCAAAGACATGTTGAGCTCAATAGGTATCACTCATGAAGAAATGCAACAAATTAAGCTTGCTGAAAAAGCATCAAATGATTTAACAAAAATTGAATATGCAGCTTTTCAAGCCGTTGAAAATGAAGCTGAACTTTCTCTAACGAATGAGCGGGTAGCAGCGATATTAAGTTTATACAGTGACGAATATTTTACGGCTAAATCAGAAATTATGAGTCACATAAATAACTTTTTATTTATGCTAGATTATCGGACAGAGCAGCGCCTTAATTCTGTGACTCGCGAGCATTATTTAATATCGCTGTTTTCTTTTTGCTGCTTTATCACAATCTTAATAGTGCTGCTCTTTATCAGCCGACTTCGAAAATCACTTAATTATTTATATGTCTCCTCACTTGAAGCTGAAGTAGCAGAAAAAACAGCTTCCTTAACAGAGAAAAATCTACAGCTCGAAGAATCCATGGACTTAATGGCAAAAACTCAGAAGTACTTGATGGAAGCTGAAAAAACAGCCGCTTTAGGTCGACTTGTTGTTGGGGTCGCACATGAGGTAAATACACCAGTCGGAATTTGTATTACCGCTGTTAGTTACCTTGAAGATGAAAATAAGAGAATGGGAAAAGTGTTAGCTGACAAACGGGTAAGTAAGGGGTCGCTCGAAAAATACGTACATACCTCTGAAGAAATTAGCTTATTACTTCATTCAAACCTAGATCGTTTAGCTGAGTTGATCACAAGCTTTAAACAAATAGCCGCCGATCAGCACTGTGATGAACTAAGAGTTATTAAATTAGATGACCATTTAAATGATATTGTTAAGTCATTAAAGAGCGAGTCTAAACACAAAAACATAGAGGTGGTTTCTGCTATTCCTGAAGGCCTGCAAGTACAGAGCTTTCCGGGGACGCTTTGCCAAGTCATGACTAATTTATTATCAAATGCAATTTTTCATGCCTTTGATGGAGACTTTGACGAGCCTCGAATAGAGATCTCAGCTAAAAGCGAAGGATCAGCAGTGCTTATTACTGTAAAAGATAATGGCAGTGGCATTGCTGAAGATATTCAAGATAAAATTTTTGACCCTTTCTTTACGACTAAACGCGTGCAAAAAAATACTGGTTTAGGTCTTTACGCAGTCATGAACCTAGTGACCCAAAAGCTAAAAGGAACAATTACTTTCGAATCCAGTGAACAGCTAGGTACTACTTTTTATTTAACTTTGCCTAATCTAAATGATGAGCAAGTTTAATAACGTGATAATAGAAACGAACAGCTAAACATTCTTTTTTATAGAACGATTGACGCTAATTTTACTCATGGTTGTTAGTTAAATTAGCGCCTACAATCATTTCATACAATTTACGGGAGTAAAGTTATGAAAGTGATTCAACAATTAAATAGCCATGCTACACAAGATGGTGATGGTGTAAACATCAGCCGCATTCCCGGCTTTGACGGTAAGTATTTAGACCCTTTTTTAATGATCGACGAGCTTAAGTCAGATGATCACAGTGATTTTATGGGCGGTTTTCCTGCGCATCCTCACCGTGGTATCGAAACCTTTACGTATATTATTAAAGGTGGTTTTGAGCACCAAGATCAAATGGGCAACAAAAAAGCGATTCGTGCTGGTGACGTGCAGTGGATGAGTACCGGCTTTGGTGTGATCCATAGTGAAATGCCATTAGCAGATGCCAAAGAAGGCATGCATGGTTTTCAGATTTGGCTCAATATGCCAAGTTCCGAGAAGCTCAGAGCACCACGTTACCAAGATACCACTGAAGCGCCTGCGCCGACGACACGAAATGAACAGGGTGTTGAGCTTAAAGCATTAGCTGGAAGCTGGCAGTTTTCCGGTGAAGAGCAGGTATCAAGCCTTCAAGATCTTGCTGCTAATGGCATGCTGGCTGATGTGACCTTACCTGCAGGAACTGTATTTAACCATGCGCCTTTAGCGCAAACCAAAGTGATGCTTTATGTTCATACTGGTGAAATACACACAGAGCAAGGTGGTCCTGTAAAAGCGGGTAGCTTACTCATTCTTGAGCCTGGTAGTGACATTGAATTTAACTCACAAACAGGGGCTGGAGTTTTAATCCTTGCTGGAGAACCACTCAATCAGCCAATCGCGCACATGGGTCCGTTTGTGATGACTACCCAAGCTGAGTTACAGCAAGCGGTTCGAGATTATCAGTTAGGAAAATTTGGCACACTATAGGAGGTTATTGTGGGATTACTTGTAAACGGTCAATGGCAAGATAAATGGTACGACACCGATAACAACCAAGGTGAATTTAAACGTGAGGCGGCCCAGTTACGAAACTGGGTTACCGCTGATGGTAGCGCTGGTCCAAGTGGTGATGCAGGCTTTAAAGCTGAAAAAGATCGCTACCACCTTTATGTCTCTTTAGCCTGTCCTTGGGCTCATCGCACCTTGATATTTCGCCACTTAAAGGGGTTAGAAGATTATATCAGCGTGTCGGTTGTAAGCCCTGACATGCTAGAGCATGGTTGGACGTTTGATAAAGATAATCACAGCACCGGTGATGCTCTTTTCAATAGCGACTTTATGCATCAAATTTATACGCGTAATAAAGCTGATTATTCAGGCCGTGTTACGGTGCCTGTGCTTTGGGATAAAAAAACGCAGCGTATTGTTAGCAATGAATCTGCTGAAATTATCAGAATGTTTAATAGCGCGTTTAATGCACTCACAGGTAATGAGCGCGACTTTTATCCTACAGCATTACATGCTGAAATTGACGAAATTAATGAGTTTGTTTATCACAACATCAACAACGGTGTATACCGTGCAGGCTTTGCGACAACGCAAGAAGCTTATACAGAAGCCTTTGATGATCTATTTGCAGCGCTTGATAAAATTGAACAACGTTTAACAGAAAACCGTTATTTAGTAGGCGATACACTCACAGAAGCTGATTGGCGTTTATTTACCACTTTAATCCGCTTTGATAGCGTTTATGTTGGTCATTTTAAGTGTAACTTACGTACTATCGAGAGTTATCCGGCAATCAGTAACTATCTGCGTGAGTTGTATCAAGTTGAAGAGGTAAGTAAGACGGTTGATTTTTACCATATTAAACGTCATTACTATTTCAGTCATACTATGATCAATCCAACTCAAGTCGTGCCAAAAGGGCCTGATATAGACTACGCTCGACCACACAACCGTGGTTAATAGACAATGATAACTAACAGTTTAATGACTTGATTAAACTGTTAGTTATAACTATCCATCACCTTGCGGATGGTGTCGATGCCAAACATTACCTTCTGAATAAATGATTCTGAGCTTTTCACTAAATTAAAATTAGGGTGTTGAGACCAAACAGCTTGTAGTTTGTCATCAAGTAATATGGCTTGTTGGTCAGACTCATTTCTTACTGGGTTATTAGAATGAATACTTTGTCCAGATTTAGCTGCAGTTTCAAAAAAGATCACTGCATCATATTGGTTAAGTTCGGTTTGTAGGTTGGTATTTAAGCATTGAAAAAATTCATCTTGCTCACCAGGCCAATAGGCTAGTCCATCTAAGCTACCACGATCGCAAAGCATTAAACGATCTGGGTGCATGGTTCGCTGAATATGCTCTAAGTGTTTTTGTAGGTTATAAATAGCCTGTTGGTGAGCCTTGATAAGGTGAGGTTCGTTGCTACGTTCAATTCCTCCGCCAAATAACATGGTGGCAGATTCAGGAACGACAACAATTTGTTTTGAAAACTCGCGTCTTAGTAAATCGATAGCTGTAGTTTTACCACCTCCGGGGCCGCCAGTTAATACTATCCGTTTTTTCACTAATAATTCCCGAAATTAATTTCTGATACTTTAAGGTAGTGAAATTGCGACTTAATGAGAAGTAAAAACTCTGATTTTACTGATAAAGATCATAATAATCTAAGAAGCCAACTAAACTGACTAACTTGTTTTAATTTGCTTTTAGATTGGTCATTGCTTTGTAAAGCTTGATAACCCATCCCTGCGGTGAAGGCGCTAGCAAGGCCGACTTTAGTGACAGCAAAGCGTTTTAAACGATAGTTGAATGCTTGGTGATGCTGACGTTTAAGTTCATTTTGCATGTCCATACTATGACTAAGATCAGTGACTTTTTTCAGTGGTTCGCGAATAAAGTAGTTAATTAACATTATTTTTCCTTATCAATGTTGAATAATTGGCGGGCACTTTTAACCGTTCGATCAAAACCAATTTTACTACTGATATAGCCAATATTTTTCCAAAGCCAAAACAAACAAAGCAGTTGCAAAACGATCAGCGATAAAGCGCAAAGAGCGACTGATCCACTTAAACTGAATATGGCAATACCTATTGTGGCTAACAAACCAGCCCAAAGTAAAACTAAACCACCTGCAAAGCAGACCAGCATGATGATAGTTAATGCCAAAGAGCGTGTCGATAATCGCCACTCAGCTGCAGCTACCTGTTTACACAACCCAGCTTGGGTACGGTAGTCTACGTAAAGTTGTTCAGCATATTGCGACAACTTGGCAAGGTGATCTTGCCACTGATCAGCATGCAAAGGCTGATCAGTGGCTGCTTGCGACTTCTCTTGTGAATGTTGAGAGTGCGGCATGTTATTTACGGCGAATAAGTGCGCTAACTAACATACCTGCAGCAAACGCAATACCTGCTGTTGCAAGCGGATTCTCAGAGGCAAGCTGACGTGTTTTGCTACTGTACTCACCTAGTTTCTCGCGAGCTTGAGCTTGTTTCTCTGAAATAGTTTGTGCTGAATTTGATGCGCCTTCACGAACTGAATGCTCAGCTGATGCAGCACGAGTTGACAGCGCGTCAACTGCATGATGAGCTGCCTCAGTTGCTTTTTCCGTAAATGGCGCCTCTACTTCAGTTGGTTTCGGATTTGTTTTGCTGTTTGCAGTACTTGAATTCGATTTCGACGTTGCTGTAGCCATGATCATTCCTTAAAAATTGCCATTATTGGTATTCAATAACTCGCAACCTTTATACCAATTATTAAATCATTTAATTTCAGGGTGTTATATTTTTAGACTCTGAGATCAACATAATTTCTAGTAACTATTGCACAGTAGTTAAGTAAAAATTACAGGCTAAGAAAGATGTACGATTCATTTGTAACTATTCATTGGTTATTCATTAATCATTTTTCCCCAATTCGTCGCCAATAAAATAGTAAAAAAAATTTTTTTATTTGTTTTCCACTTTTTCCCACGTAATTCAGTGGCTTTGCTTGAAGCCTTATTTTTTCTGGCTTTAGAAGCCTATTATGATGATCAGCTTACTTGACAAAAAGCCTTGTCAAGCCCTAAACTGGAGCACTGTGGTAAAAAGTGGTTTTTAGTGGATCAAATTGGATCGGAAATAATCATTAACAATTTATAACCTATTTTAAGGCTAATTATGTTTAGGGGTGCAAGCTCGCTGAGTTTGGATGATAAAGGACGCTTTGCGGTACCAACCAAGTACCGAGACGCGATCTTGTCTGAAGATCAGGGAACCGTTATTTGCACAGTCGCACTGAATGAGCCTTGTTTGTGGTTATACCCACTAGCCGAATGGCTAGAAATTGAAGAACGATTATTAAAGATCTCTAACATGAATCCACGAGCACGCCGAATGCAACGTATGTTGCTTGGCAATGCTACAGAGTATCAACTAGATAAAAATGGCCGGATTTTGCTTGCTCCTTCTTTACGAGCTCACGCGGAACTTGGAAAAAAAATCATGTTGGTTGGCTTGATGAATAAGTTTGAAATTTGGGATGAAGATCGTTGGCATGAACAAATGCGCCAAGATACTGAAATTGAACGCTTAGGTGAGTTTGAGGCAAATCCCGAATTCGATAACTTCTCGCTCTAACCACAATAATAAAAAGGCAAAAAATAGCTAATGACAGCGCAATTTGAACATGTCTCTGTACTGATGGACGAAACCATAGACGCTTTGGATATTAAACCCGAAGGCATTTATATGGATGGCACGTTTGGTCGCGGCGGACATTCAGGACAAATTCTTGCGCGCTTAAATGAGCATGGTCGTTTACAAGCAATTGACCAAGATCCGCAAGCTATTAAAGCTGCTGAAAAGTTTGCAGATGATGCACGTTTTTCGATTGCCCATACCCGTTTTTCCAACCTTAAAACAGTCGCTGAAGACAATGATTTAATTGGTAAAGTAGACGGAATTTTATTAGATATTGGCGTGTCATCCCCGCAGCTAGATGATGCTGAGCGCGGCTTTAGCTTCATGAAAGATGGCCCGCTAGATATGCGTATGGACCCAACCAGCGGCCGCAGTGCAGCACAATGGCTAGCTGAAGCTGAACTTGAAGATATCACTCATGTCATTAAAACCTATGGTGAAGAAAAGTTTGGCCGCCGTATCGCTCATAAAATCATTGAGACTCGAGAGCATACTCCAATCACTAGTACAAAGCAGCTTGCTGATTTAGTTGATGAAGCTGTACCAGTAAAAGATAAATATAAACATCCAGCAACACGTACATTCCAAGCGATCCGAATTTATATCAACAGCGAGTTAGAAGAAATTCAAACGGCACTACAAGCTGCTGTTGAAGTGCTTAAGCCCGGTGGTCGATTAGTGGTTATTTCGTTTCACTCGTTAGAAGATCGCATTGTTAAGCAGTTTATTAAAAAACAGAGTAAGGGAGAGGCGATACCCAGAGGTCTGCCTTTAACTGATGCACAAATAAATAAAAACCTGACGTTAAAGGCAGTGGGTAAAGCCATTAAGCCAAGTAAGGCGGAAATTGATGCAAATCCTCGTTCACGCAGTTCTGTGTTAAGGGTTGCTAAGAGGTTGTAATGAAAGCAAAAGCGACGAATCGCCAACCTAATTTATTTGTTGAAGTGTTTAAAGGTCTTGCTGCTAATAAGCTGACCTTAGCCTTGTTGGTTGTGATTCTCGCGTCAAGTTTAAGTGTTGTGCAGGTGACGCATTTAGCGCGTCAGCAGTTGATAACACAAGATGAGTTATTGCAAGAACGTGATGAGCTTGATCTCGAGTGGCGTTACTTGCTTGTAGAAGAAGAGTTTTATTCGCAGCATGCGCGCATTGAAGAAATCGCGACCATGCAATTAGAAATGAAACGGCCGACCAGCCAAGACGAACAGGTGGTAGTACTGCAATGAGAAGCAGAGGGAAAAAGCCAACTAATACCTTGATCACATGGCGCTTTATGCTTGTGTGCTCTGTGCTGCTTTTAGTCTTTATGACACTGGTTGCACGTGCCGCATTTTTGCAGGTTATTGAGCCCGATAAAGCACGTTCTGAAAGCGATAAACGTACCGTTCGCGTTGAAAAACAACATGTACAGCGCGGAATGATCTTTGACCGTAACGGCAAAGAGCTTGCGGTGAGTGTGCCTGTTGTAAGTGTGTATGCTGATCCCAAGGCACTGCATAAATCATTAACGAGCAAGGTGCTGCGTCAAGCGCGTAAGAATGGTGAAGATCAAAATGCACTTGCTGAAAATACGGCTGAACTAAACAAGCGCATCGCTACTTATTATAACAATGACATTCGTTGGCGTGAGCTTGCGGATGTATTACGCATTGAACCAAGTAAAATCAACTCACGTCTTCGTGATAATCCAAAACGCCGTTTTGTTTATTTAAAACGTCAAGTAACACCTGCAGTTGCAAACTATATTGGTGATTTACGTTTACCGGGTATCCATCTGCTGGATGAGTCTAAACGTTACTATCCGGCAGGAGAAGTGACTGCACATGTGATTGGTTTCACAAATATCGATGGTCATGGTATCGAAGGTATTGAAAAATTATACGAAAAATCGTTAACCGGTGTTGAAGGACAAAGAACAATACGTAAAGACGCTCAAGGCCGAGAGGTCGAAGTGCTTGATGAGCGTGAACGTGTTGAACCAGAAAATATCCATTTAAGTATCGATCAACGTATTCAAGCGATTGCCTACAAGGCGATAAAATCGGCTGTGCTGACATATAAAGCGACCTCGGGCTCAGCTATGGTCGTGGATGTAAAAACAGGCGAAGTATTGGCTATGGTAAATAGCCCGTCGTTTAATCCTAATAATCTTAATGATGCTGCTCCACATAAGCGTCGAAATCGAGCAATTACTGATTTGTTTGAGCCAGGCTCAACTGTTAAGCCGCTAGCCATTTTAGCTGGTTTAGACTACGGCTCAATTCAACCGGATTCAATTGTTGATACTTACCCTGGCTGGATGCGTGTTGGTGGCAGCCTTGTCCAAGATACGCGTAACCATGGTGAAATGACATTAAGAGAAATCTTAAAATACTCAAGTAACATGGGTGTGACTAAAGTTAGCCAAGACTTACCAAAAGACTATTTTGTCGGGCTTTATCAAAAAGTCGGATTTGGTAGTGATAGTGGAACAGGCATGGTCGGTGAAAGTAGCGGCTTGTTTTACCCTAATCGTCGTTGGTCAGATCATGAAATAGCAGCATTATCATTTGGCTATAACTTAGCTGTGAGCACCGCACAAATGGCACGTTTTTATGCCATGTTAGGTTCTGGTGGCGTGATGCGTCCTCTTACTGTACTTAAGCAAGAGTCAGTGCCTGAAGGTGAGCGCATTTTTCAGCAAAAAGATGTTGAAGCCGTCGTCCATATGATGGAAAGCGTGTTCGAAAAAGGCGGCACGGCACAAAAAGTTCACGTCGATGGTTATCGCGCAGCTGGCAAAACAGGTACCTCTAAAAAAGCCGCTGTAGGTGGTTATGGTGATGAGTATGTCGGCTACTTTGCTGGTGTTGCACCGGCAAGCAATCCACGTTTAGCGGTAGTAGTATTGATCAATGAGCCGGGTGGAGATGTTTATTATGGCGGTGCGACGGCAGGCCCTGCATTTGCAGAGATTGTCTCCAATGCCTTAAGAATTTTAAACGTCGCACCGGATAAAGATGCGGTTGCGTACGTAGAAGGCAAAGATAACGATGCGTGATTTAAAACCAATTCTGAGTCAAATTGAAGTTGAGGCCACTAGTTTGCTGGTTAATCAACTACGTCTTGATAGCCGAGACGTAAAAACAGGCGATGTTTTTGTAGCTGTTAAAGGCCATCAACTTGATGGCGGACAATTTATAGATAAAGCCATAGAAAATGGCGCTGTAGCAATTATTGCTGATAGGTTATGCGAATTTGAAAGTGATTTTGAATCGCTTTACTTGGTCACAGACCTAGCGAAGAAACTACCTGCTTTAGCTGCTGCGTTTTATCATCAGCCATCAAAACAATTAGATCTGGTTGGCGTTACTGGAACAAATGGTAAATCAACCACAACTGCGATGATCGCGCATTTAGCACAGCAATGTCATAAATCAGCAGCGGTCGTGGGGACGCTTGGCTATGGGCATCCAGAGCAATTAACTCCATTAGTTAATACCACACCATCAAGTGTTGATTTGCAGCGAATTTTGTTTGAATTACATGAACAGCACACCGATGTTGTTGCAATGGAAGTTTCATCACATGGCCTTGTGCAACAGCGTGTTGACCATTGTCAGTTTAAAGCAGCCGTTTTTACTAATTTATCTCGCGACCATTTAGATTATCATGGCACTATGGATGCCTATGGTGATGCAAAGCTGATGTTGATGCGTGATCACAATCCTGAGATTGTGGTTCTCAATCAAGATGATACACAAGTTGAGCAGTGGTTAGAAAAATACGACTTTAACAACTTAATTTGCTACGGCCATAAAAACTTAGCACCAGAAGGTGCGCGCTATGTTTACTTTAGCGATGTTGTTTATAGCAACACCGGGATTTCGGCAACATTCGAAACAAGCTGGGGTCAAGCACAGGTGCAGTCTGCATTATTTGGTGAGTTTAACTTGTATAATCTGGCTGCGGCGATGGCCACTCTACTTGGTATGGGGTATCCGCTGGCACAGTTAGTTGCTGCCTGCAAAACACTGCAACCAGTGGCTGGTCGTATGCAAGCGTTTAGCGTACCAGGGCAGCCAACCTGTATTGTTGATTACGCGCATACACCCGATGCGTTGGCTTTAGCATTACAGGCTTTACAAAAGCATGTACCTGGAGGCGTAAGCTGTGTGTTTGGCTGTGGTGGTGACCGTGATAAAGGCAAGCGGCCAATGATGGCAAAAGCTGCTGAAGGCAACGCAGACCGTATTATTATTACTAGCGATAATCCGCGCAGTGAAGACCCTAATGCCATTATTGCTGATGTGGTGGCAGGTCTTGAGCATGCTGAAAAAGCCCATTGTGAAGCTGATCGCGCTAAAGCAATTAGTTATGCAATAGAGCAGGCCGGTGCTGATGATGTGGTTTTAATTGCCGGTAAAGGCCATGAAGATTATCAAATTATTGGCGATACACGAATCGACTTCTGCGATCGCCAATATGTACAACAACAATTAAAAGAAAAATCGCAAGGGGCGCAGTTATGATCCCTATGGATTTTGATTGGCTAGCAAAAGTTCTAGCAACTGATTACCAAGGTGGTAATCAAACGGTAAAAAATATTAACACCGACACCCGTACTCTGTGCGAGGGTGAAGTGTTTTTAGCGCTACAAGGGCCTAACTTTGATGGTCATAAATTTGTTGCGCAAGCAAAAGAGAAAGGGGCGATTGCAGCTATTGTAGCGCGTCCTGTTAATATTGATATTGTGCAGTTTGTGGTGAGTGACACACGTATAGCGCTAGGCCAAATTGGCGCAGCTGTGATGGCACAGGTTGCACCAAAAACAATCGCTATTACAGGTAGTGTGGGTAAAACCACTGTAAAAGAAATGTGCGCGGCGATTTTATCAGGTCATGGTGAAGTACTGGCAACCAAAGGTAACTTTAATAATGACATTGGTGTACCTCTGACCTTGTTACGCCTTGAGCCACAGCATCAATATGCGGTAATTGAATTAGGCGCCAATCACATTGGTGAAATAGCTTACACAGTCGCGATGACTAAACCTGATGTTGCTGTGGTTTGTAATGTGGCTGAATCTCATTTAGAGGGATTTGGATCATTACAAGGTGTGGCTACTGCAAAAGGCGAAATCTACGACGGCCTAAAACCTGACGGTGTTGCAATCGTTAACAGCGACAGTGATTTTGCAGATTACTGGCTCGAAAAACTAACTGATCGCAATGTAAAACGTTTTTCTACTCAGCAAAAACTAGATTACTGGGCAGAAGATGTGGTGCTTGACGAGCAAGCGCGTGCGTCTTTTGTGCTTTGCAGTAAACAGCAAAAAGTTCCTGTTACTCTCGCATTACCGGGCAAACATAATATTGCTAATGCACTAATAGCGACAGCATTAACCACTGAGCTGGGTGTAAGCCTAGAAAGTGTTGCTAAGGCATTGGCTGGCATGGGAGAAGTCAAAGGTCGTGTCAATGTACTTAAAGTATCAGACACTCTAACCGTAATTGATGATACTTATAATGCCAATGTGCAGTCAGTAAAAGCGGCGATTGATTTATTAAGCGACATGCCTGGACGTCGAATTTTTGCGTTAGGTGATATGGGCGAACTTGGCGAAGAAGCCCGCTTTTATCATCAGCAAGTAGGCGAATATGCAAAACAAAAAGGCATTGATGAGCTATACAGCCTAGGCGTATTAAGCAAGTCGGCCAGTGATGTATTTGAAAAACCCAATCGTCACTTCTCGAACCGTGAACAACTATTACAACAATTACAAAGTGTGCTTACTGAATCTCAGCAAAAGACCACCCTTGTAGTAAAAGGATCGCGCAGTTCTCGTATGGAACTAGTGGTAGCAGATTTAGTTAATAGCCAGCAAGATGGCAACAATGGAGTATCGTCATGTTAGTTTGGTTGGCAGAGTATTTAACACAATATTATAGTGGCTTTAATGTTTTTTCTTACCTTACGCTGCGTGCGATTTTAGGTATTTTAACTGCGCTGCTTATCTCTCTTTATTTTGGTCCTAAGCTTATTCGTGGCCTACAAAAAATGCAAATTGGTCAGGTGGTACGTCACGACGGCCCCGAATCTCACCTATCTAAAAAAGGTACGCCTACCATGGGTGGCATTTTGATTTTAGGGGCGATTTTTACCAGTACATTACTGTGGGCTGACCTTTCAAACAAATATGTATGGGCAACCTTATTTGTGGTGGGGTCATTAGGTGTAGTTGGCTTTATTGATGACTACCGTAAAGTGATCCGCAAAGACCCTAAAGGCCTAATTGCGAAGTGGAAATACTTTTGGCAATCAGTGATTGCATTAGTGGTTGCCAGTGCGCTTTATTTTACTTCGCAACAAGGCAGTGAAACCTCGTTAGTTGTGCCGTTTTTTAAAGATGTGTTACCACAGCTAGGGCTGTTTTATATCGTGATGACCTATTTTGTAATTGTAGGTACTTCGAATGCGGTAAACCTAACGGATGGCCTTGATGGTTTAGCAATTGTGCCAACCATTTTGGTTGCTGCGGCGCTTGCTATTATTGCTTACTTAACCGGTAACGTTAACTTCTCAAGCTACTTACATATTCCGCATTTGCCATTAGCAAGCGAACTTGTGGTTGTATGTACTGCCATAGTTGGCGCAGGACTGGGTTTCTTGTGGTTTAACACTTACCCAGCACAGGTATTTATGGGTGATGTAGGCTCATTAGCACTCGGTGGTGCACTGGGTATTATTGCGGTGCTTGTTCGTCAAGAACTGGTACTTATCATCATGGGTGGTGTGTTTGTAATGGAAGCATTATCGGTGATTTTACAAGTAGGCTCTTATAAATTACGTGGTCAACGTATTTTTAGAATGGCGCCTATTCACCATCATTATGAATTAAAGGGTTGGCCTGAGCCGCGCGTAATTGTGCGCTTTTGGATTATTTCAATCGTGCTAGTTCTTGCTGGCCTTGCGACATTAAAGATCAGGTAAATGACAGTTATTAACGAGATAAAAAACAAACAAATCTCAGTGCTCGGACTCGGTGTAACCGGTCTGGGCATTGTGCGTTTTTTATTGTCTCAGAATATTAAACCAATTGTTGTTGATAGCCGCATGGCGCCGCCGGGTGCGGATTGGCTAAACGAGCATGCCAGCGAGTTAACTACGTTCTTTGGTGATTTAGAACAGGCAGACTTAGCCAGCAATGACATTATTATCATCAGCCCTGGTCTAAGCCTTGCTACACCGGCTGTTGCAAAGGCCATTGCTGCGGGCGTTGAAGTGATTGGTGACGTTGAGCTTTTTGCCCGTTTAACCGATAAACCAATTGTTGCGGTAACAGGTTCAAATGGTAAGTCGACAGTGGTTACCTTGGCGTTTGAAGTACTGAAAGCCGCTGGTTATAAAGTAGGGCTTGGCGGTAATATTGGCACAGCAGTACTTGATTTATTGTCGCAAGATTACGACGTTTATGTACTTGAGCTATCGAGTTTTCAGCTTGATACCACGCACAGCTTAAAAGCGAAAAGTGCCTGTGTATTGAATGTTAGCGAAGATCACCTTGATCGCTACTCAAGTTACCAAGCATACATTGACTCAAAGCAAAGTATTTATAACGGCTCAGAGCTTGCTGTTGTGAATGCCATTGATGTAGCAACCCATACAGCAAAGCAACCACAAGTAAGCTTTGCACTTGCAAATGCAGACTTTGCCTTAGTAGAGCATCAAGGTGAGACGTACTTTGCAGCACAAGGTAAACCTGTGTTACCTGCAAGCTGTTTGAAAGTTGTTGGCTCACACAATCAACAAAATGCACTAGCAGTTATGGCGCTACTAAGCCCGTTTAGCATTTCTACAGAGCATTATCAGCAAGCGTTTAGTACGTTTACTGGGCTTGCACACCGTTGTCAGTTTGTCGCTGAAATTAATGAAGTGAAATACTTTAATGATTCAAAAGCGACCAACGTTGGCGCAACCATCGCTGCTATTGAAAGCTTAGCTGATCAAGCAAAGCAATTAGTTGTGATTGCTGGCGGTGATGCAAAAGGGGCTGATTTAGATGCCTTGAAACCCTATTTGAATGACAAAGTGAAAGCTCTTATTTGTTTTGGTAAAGATGCTAAAGCACTGGTGTCATTAACTGAAAAAGGTCATTTAACCACGAATATGCATGAAGCTGTGCAATTGGCAAAGCAGTTAAGTAGTAGCGGTGACATCGTATTGCTTGCTCCTGCGTGCGCCAGCATTGATATGTATAACAACTATATGCAACGTGGTGATGACTTTGCGCAGTGCGTATTGGCGGAGGCAATATGATCGCATTTGCCGACATTCGTGAAGCATTAACCCCTAAGCAATCGCCACAGCTTTATGATGTGCCGTTGTTGTATTGTATGTTGATGTTGATAGGTGTTGGTTTTGTGATGGTTACAAGTGCCTCAATGCCAACCGCAGAGCGATTATTTGATAATCCGTATCACATTATTATTCGCCATAGCATGTTTTTAATCATGGGCTTTTTTCTATTTTGGATTGCCACAAGTGTGCCTATGGACTGGTGGAAACGCAGTAATGCCTATTTATTGTTATTGGGTTTAGGTTTACTGGTGTTGGTACTTATAGTTGGCCGCGAAGTGAATGGTGCAAAACGTTGGATCCCCATAGGCCCTGTAGGTTTTCAGGTGGCAGAAGCCGCTAAGTTATTCTTTTTTAGTTATATTGCCGGCTATTTAGTTCGTAAGCGCGAAGAAGTACAAGAAAATCTAAAAGGCTTTTTTAAGCCACTCGTTGTCTTTGGTGTTTATGCATTGCTTATTTTAATGCAACCAGATTTAGGTACTGTTGTTGTACTTTTTGTTACCACTGTCGGTTTATTATTTTTAGCCGGTGCTAAGTTATGGCAGTTTTTTGGACTGATCTTAACGGGCATTGCAGCCATTGTGGTGCTAATTATCGCTGAACCATACCGTATGGCCCGTGTAACTGGCTTTTTAGAGCCATGGGAAGATCCGTTTGGTAAAGGGTATCAGTTAGTACAATCACTAATGGCCTACAGTCAAGGCGGTTGGTTTGGCCAAGGCTTGGGGAATAGCGTACAAAAACTGCAATATCTACCAGAGGCGCATAATGACTTCATCTTTGCCGTAATTGGTGAAGAGCTTGGCTTTTTTGGTGTACTGAGCATTTTGATAGTACTAGGTGTATTCGTATTTAGAGCCTTGCTAATTGGTCAAAAAGCCTTGAAGTGTGGCAAAGAGTACGAAGGCTATTTTGCCTTTGCAATAGGTATCTGGTTTGCGTTTCAAACCATGGTCAATGTTGGCGCAAGTGCCGGAATATTACCTACAAAAGGCTTAACATTACCGTTTATTTCTTACGGTGGTTCTAGCTTATTAATTATGACCATAGCAACAGGTGTACTTTTGCGGATCGATTTTGAAACAAAAATGGCGACTAAGCAGGCAACCTCACGCGGAGGTAAACGATGAGTAAAAAGTTACTTGTTGTTGCAGGCGGTACTGGCGGACATATTTTTCCGGGTATTGCCGTCGCTGATTTTTTAAAGCAGCAAGGCTGGCAGGTCAGCTGGATTGGCACGCCTGACAGAATGGAAGCGACAGTGGTACCTAAGCACCACATTGATATTGACTTCATTAATGTCAAAGGGGTTCGTGGTAACGGTATTAAACGCTTGATTAAAGCCCCGTTTATGGTGATGAATGCTATTTTTCAAGCGCGTAAAATTTTAAAAGCACAAAAGCCTGATGTGGTGCTTGCTATGGGTGGTTATGTGACCGGACCTACTGGAATTGCAGCTAAAAGCTTAGGCATTCCTTTGGTTATTCATGAGCAGAATGCAGTTGCAGGCATGAGTAACCGCTGGTTAGCAAAGTTTGCCAATAAAGTGCTTGCCGCTTTTCCATCTGCTTTTGCAAAAGAACACTGTGAAGTGGTAGGTAATCCGGTCAGAGCAAGTGTTGCAAATGTTACAGCTAAGCAGACAACTACGCCGATTAATGTGCTTGTGGTGGGTGGTTCGTTGGGCGCGCAGGTACTCAATGAGACTTTACCTGCTGTATTCAGTGAACTTTCAGCGCTAACAACGCTTAATATATGGCACCAAACGGGTAAAAATAATGAACCGAATGTGACTGCCAGCTATCAACAGTTAGGACTAGCTGAAAATAGCAAAGTTGCTGAATTCATTGATGATATGGATAGTGCATATCAGTGGGCCGATTTGGTAATTTGCCGCGCTGGTGCGCTAACGGTTAGTGAGATTGCCGCAGCGGGTCGAATGGCGTTATTTGTGCCTTTTCCACATGCAGTGGATGACCACCAAACGGCCAATGCAAAGTATTTAGTGACTGAGCAAGCCGCGCTGATTATGCAGCAAAGTGAGTTTAATAAAACAGCGGTCGTTGAATTATTAACACCGTATGTAAACGCACCAGAGAAAATTTCAACAATGGCAAGTAAAGCAAAACAGCTTGCTATTTTAGATGCCACAGCCAATGTTGCCAAACGCTGTGAGCAACTAGCAGATAGAAGAGATTAGTAGTGAAAGAAAGCACGAAGAAAGAAAACAACACTCGTCCTGCGATGCGTCGTATCGACACCATCCACTTTGTTGGTATTGGTGGTGCAGGCATGGGTGGAATTGCCGAAGTACTTGCTTTTGAAGGCTACCGCATCACAGGTTCTGACATTGCGCACAGTGCGATGACTGAACGCTTAATTCAAGTGGGTGCAGAAGTATTTATTGGTCATGACGAAAACAACGTAAAAGATGCCAGTGTTGTGGTGGTATCAAGTGCTATTAATGAGCAAAACCCTGAGATTAAAGCAGCTAAAGCGGCGCGAATTCCTATTGTTCGCCGCGCAGAAATGCTTGCTGAATTAATGCGTTTTCGCCACGGTATCGCAGTGGCCGGCACCCATGGTAAAACCACAACAACCAGTTTAATTGCCAGCATTTATGCACAAGCCGGTCTTGATCCAACCTTTATTATTGGTGGCTTGTTAAACAGTGCTGGTAGTAATGCCAAGGTCGGTAAAAGCGACTTCTTAATTGCTGAAGCCGATGAGAGTGATGCGTCATTCTTACACTTACAGCCTATGGTTTCGGTGATCACAAACATTGAAGAAGATCACATGGATACTTACGGCGGCAGCTTAGAAAAAATGAAAGACACCTATGTTGATTTCATTCATAACTTACCGTTTTATGGTTTAGCTGTGGTGTGTATTGACTCTGAAGTTGCGGCAGAGCTTATTCCGCGTTTTGGACGCCCTGTTATTACTTATGGTGAATCGGCTGAAGCTGATTATCGCATGCTTGATTTTAGTCAAACTGCGAATACTTGTTCATTTAACGTAGTAAATAAGCAAGGCGAAAGCTTAGCTGTAACGCTTAATATGCCTGGCAAGCACAATGCACTTAACGCGACAGCGGCGATTGCAGTGGCAAAAGATCAAAACATTGCTAACCACGCGATTTTAGAAGCGTTAACAAAGTTTGAAGGGGTAGGCCGTCGTTTTCAGCATTACGGTACCTTTGAAAATGAGCGTGGTAGCGTGATGCTAGTTGATGACTATGGACACCATCCATCAGAAGTAGCAGCAACGATTGCAGCGGTTCGTGAGGGCTGGCCAGATAAACGATTAGTGATGGTTTATCAGCCTCACCGTTATAGCCGTACTCGTGATTTATACGAGGAGTTTGTCAAAGTACTGGCTGACGTTGATCAGTTATTACTGTTAGATGTGTATTCAGCAGGTGAAGAGCCTATTGTGGGAGCTGATAGTAAGAGTTTATGCCGTAGTTTACGCCAACGAGGTAAAGAACCATTACACATCGCTAGCAGCTCTGAGCTTGCGGGTGTTCTTGCAGATACCCTGCAAGATAATGATTTAGTTTTAACACAAGGCGCTGGTAACATAGGCCAGTTAGTGAAAAAGTTAGCAGCAACCAACTTGTCAGTTGAACAACTAAAGCAGGTAAATATATGAGCCAGTTAAGCGACAAATTTGGCAAAGTAGCGGTACTTTTTGGTGGCACATCTGCCGAACGAGATGTCTCGCTAAAATCAGGCCAAGCCGTATTGAACGCTTTGCAAAGCGTTGGCGTTGACGCCATTGCTTTTGATCCAAAAGATAACTCATTATGGCAATTAAAGGATTTAAATATAGAGCGCGTATTTATTGCGCTTCATGGTCGTGGTGGTGAAGATGGCACCATTCAGGGCGCTCTTGAATTTATGGGTATTCCGTATACCGGTAGTGACGTACTTGGTTCTGCGCTTGCGATGGACAAAGTTCGCTGTAAGCACTTGTTTAAAGCAATGGGCCTGAGCACTGCACCATATACTGTTGTTGATAGCCGTAATGAATTTGATAGCCAAGCAATTATTAATGAATTTGGCAAAGTGATGGTAAAACCGTCACATGAAGGCTCAAGCATTGGTATGGCAGAAGCAAGCAGCGCAGAACAGCTAGATGCCGCTTTAAACGCTGCATTTAAGTTTGATAGTCAAGTGTTGGTAGAGCAGTGGATCACTGGGCGTGAATTTACTGTAGCGGTACTTGGTCAAGATGTTCAGCCTGTTATTGAGATGACCACGCCAAATGGTTTTTATGACTACCAAGCTAAGTATCAATCGAACACAACTCAGTATCATTGCCCAGCTGATTTATCAGTACAAGAGACTGAGTTATTGCAAGATATGGCATTAAAAGCATTTGATTTAGTCGGTGCAAGTGGTTGGGGCCGTGTTGATGCAATGCGTGATCAGCAAGGTAACTTCTATTTATTAGAGGTTAATACTGTGCCAGGAATGACAGAAAAGTCGTTAGTACCTATGGCTGCAAAAGCAAACGGTGCTAGCTTTGAACAATTAGTGGTTCGCATTTTGGAGCAAACGCTTTAATATGCATCCGGTTTTAGAAAAAGCAAAGCAGTTAAAACAACAACTTAATTGGTCGTTGATATTTGGTGTGAGCTTTTTTTTAGTCGTGGTTTTTGGTCTAGTAAAAATCACGACAGGTGTGTCTGACTGGTTAGTTGAAAATAAAGATGCGCAAATAAAGCATTTATCGGTATTAGGACAACCCAAATATACAGATGAAAAAGCGATTATTGGCGCAATAAAAAAAGCGGATTTATCGAGTTTTTTTGAATTAGACGTGAAACATGTGCAACGCTTGGTACAAAGCTTACCTTGGGTTGCGACAGCTTCAGTAAGAAAGCAATGGCCAGATACTCTGCAAGTTTACGTAGTAGAGCATCAAGCAGTTGCGCACTGGAACAGTGGAGCGCTTTTAAATCAATCAGGTGAGGTATTTGAAGCAACTAGCGATAAGCTACCTGATACACTTCCTCAGCTTTATGGCCCAGAGGGAAGTGAAATTGAAGCCTGGACAGCATTTCGTCAATTTCAAGAAATGCTTAAGGTCAATAATTTAGAGCTGACAAGTTTAGCGCTTTCAGAGCGCTTTTCATGGCAGTTATGGCTTGATAACGGCATTCGCCTGAATTTAGGTCGTAAAGAAAAAGCAAAGCGTGTACAGCGTTTTATTGATGTGTATCCGCGCATGGAACAACGTGCAGATGCACAAATTGATGTTGTTGATTTACGGTACGATACCGGTCTTGCAGTGAGCTGGAAGCCACTTCAAGAAGAGCAATTAGAAAATAAGAGTAAGGCATGACTAAGTCAGCAGAAAGAAACCTAGTGATTGGATTAGACGTTGGCACATCAAAAGTAGTAGCCACCGTTGGTGAGATCACCGCAGATAATAAACTCAGTATTGTGGGTGTTGGCAGCCAAGTATCGCATGGTATGGATAAAGGCGGCGTTAACGACCTTAACCTTGTTTCTGAATCGATTCGTCGTGCTATTGACGAAGCGGAGTTGATGGCTGATTGCCGTATCAGCTCTGTTTACTTAGGTATATCTGGTAAACATATTCAATGTCAGAATGAAAGCGGTGTGGTTGCAATCAATAACACAGAAGTGACTGATGAAGACATCGAGAATGTAATTCATATCGCGCGTTCAGTGCCTATTTCGGCTGAACGCAAAATGTTACATGCTCTGCCACAAGAATACAGCATCGACATGCAAGAGGGGATTAAAAACCCATTAGGTATGAGCGGTGTACGTATGGAAGCCCGTGCACACATTATTACTTGCTCGAACGATATGGCAAAGAATATTGAAAAGTGTGTTGAACGTTGTGGCCTTGAAGTCGATCAGTTGATCTTTACGGCTCTGGCATCATGTTACTCAGTACTAACGGATGATGAAAAAGAGTTAGGTGTCGCTGTATTAGATATTGGTGGTGGTACAATGGACATCACTATTTATATCAATGGTGCGCTGCGTCATTCGGCTGTTATTCCGGTTGCTGGTAACCAAGTGACTGGTGATATTGCAAAAATATTTAGAACACCTATATCACATGCAGAGTCACTCAAAGTACAATACGCATGTGCAAGCAGCCAAATGGCAAGCAATGAAGACACTATTGAAGTACCAAGTGTAGGTGGACGTCCAGCGCGAATCATGTCGCGTCATACTTTATCTGAGGTTGTTGAACCTCGTTTTAGAGAATTATTTGAGTTGGCGATGGAAGAAATACGCCGCTCAGGTTTAGAAGACCAGATTGCTGCAGGTCTCGTCATTACAGGCGGAACAGCAAAAATGACTGGCGCAATGGAAGTGGCAGAAGACATTTTCCAAATGCCGGTCAGAATTGGCAAACCAATCGGGATTGTTGGTTTGACAGATTATGTAGATGATCCTTCGTACGCGACCGCGGTTGGTTTGTTACAATACGGCCGTACAATGCAATCGATGAATGCACAAAAGTCGAAAGCGGAAGGTGATAATAATTGGTGGAACCGTATTACTAAATGGTTCCAAGGTGAGTTTTAAGACTCAAGTCGGAGAGTAAACATGTTTGATATGATGGAACAGCACAGCGAAGAAGCTGTCATTAAAGTAATTGGCGTGGGCGGTGGCGGCGGTAACGCTGTTGAGCACATGGTAAAACAACAAATTGAAGGCGTACGTTTCATTGCTGCGAATACGGATGCACAAGCATTACGTAATTCGTCGGCTGATGTGACTGTACAGCTAGGTACACAAATCACCTCAGGTTTAGGTGCGGGGGCAAACCCTGAAGTAGGTCGAAACTCAGCAGAAGAAGACGCTGAGACAATTCGTGCCAGCCTTGAAGGTGCTGACATGGTATTTATCGCAGCCGGTATGGGCGGTGGTACAGGTACCGGTGCTGCACCAGTGGTTGCTAAAATTGCTAAAGAGTTAGGTATTTTAACGGTTGCTGTAGTAACTCGTCCGTTTGACTTTGAAGGTAAGAAACGCGCGGCAGCAGCTGAACAAGGCATTAATGAGTTGTCAGAAATTGTAGACTCGCTTATTACAATTCCGAACAATAAATTGCTTAAAGTTTTAGGTAAAGGCACTACACTATTAGATGCCTTCGCAAAAGCAAACGACGTTTTATTTGGTGCGGTACAAGGTATTGCAGAGCTAATCACACGTTCAGGTCTGATCAACGTGGATTTCGCCGACGTACGTACAGTTATGTCAGCGATGGGCACTGCAATGATGGGCACTGCATCAGCGTCTGGTCCTGACCGTGCACAAGAAGCGGCAGAAGCAGCTATTTCAAGCCCATTACTTGAAGATGTCGATTTAACCGGTGCTAAAGGTATCCTGGTTAATATCACAGCAGGTATGGATATTGCGATTGAAGAATTTGAAATTGTAGGTAATCACGTTAAGGCACTTGCATCAGAAAACGCAACAGTGGTTGTTGGTGCGGTAATTGACCCTGAAATGAGTGATGAACTACGCGTAACAGTTGTTGCAACAGGTTTAGGCGGCGATCGTCGTCCACAGTTTGGAATTGTTGATAATGGCTTTAAGAAAGCATCAGGCTCTGATGTACATAGCTCAATGAACCAAACGACTAGCAGCATGTATGTACCAAGCTTTGCAAGTCAAGGCAGCAGCGATGATGTAAGCATGTCTGCTGCACCTGAAAAGCAAGAGCCAGTACAACAAAGTACAGCGAGCAGCTCAGTATCTAGCAGCACTGAGAGCAGCAAAAAGTCTGATAAATCAGAAGGTGGCGATTATTTCGACATTCCTGCTTTCCTAAGAAAGCAAGCTGACTAAGACAGATTTTGTTGGTAATTTTGTTCGATAAATAAACAAATTGGCAGCTGAATGTATTTATGATACAATTTGCCGTCTAACTGTAACTATAAGTGAGCGAACCTATGATTAAACAGCGTACGATTGCAGAAGTAGTCAAAGCCATAGGAATTGGACTTCATAAAGGTGAGAAGGTCACTATTACTCTCCGACCTGCGAGCGCAAATACTGGGATTGTATTTCGTCGCGTAGACCTTGATCCGGTTGTTGATTTTGAAACAACACCTGAAGCCGTTGGTGATACGCAATTGTGTACCTGTTTAACAAACAAAGATGGCGTTCGCTTATCAACGACTGAGCACCTTATTGCGGCGGTAGCGGCAATGGGTATTGATAATCTAATTGTTGAATTAGACAGCTCAGAAGTACCTATTATGGATGGTAGTGCATTACCATTCATCTACTTGTTACAAAAAGGCGGCATTAAAGAAGTAAATGCAGCTAAGCGCTTTATTCGTATCAAAGAAAAAGTACGTATTGAAGAAGGCGATAAATGGGCTGAGATCGAACCATACGATGGTTTCCACATCGATTTTGAAATTGCGTTTGATCACCCTGCAATCAATGAAAGCCGCCAACGTATCGGTTTAGATATTACGACGCAAAGCTTCACAGAAGAAATCAGCCGCGCACGTACTTTCGGCTTTATGAAAGATATTGAGTATATGCACGCTAACAACCTAGCATTAGGTGGTAGCATGGATAACGCAGTTGTATTGGATGAGTTTAAAGTACTAAATCCAAACGGCTTACGTTATAGCGATGAGTTTGTTAAACACAAAATCTTAGACTGTGTGGGCGACATGTTTATGACTGGCCACAACATTCTAGGTAAAATCACGGCTTATAAATCAGGCCATGATTTAAACAATAAACTACTTCGTAAAATTATGGCGACTGAGTCAGCATGGGAATGGGCAACATTCGATACCCCAGTGACTATGCCAGCACCAGGCTTAGAAGTAGCGACAGCTTAATCGCAAGCATATTACAGTTATAAAAAATGACGCTTTAAGCGTCATTTTTTTTGCTTAGCTTATAAGCCTAGAATCGCTTCAAGCTCGACCAACTGATTGATTTGATAAGTTGGTTTAATATCTTCTGGTAACTCAACCCCAGGATGTTGCAACCAGCAAGTGTCGATACCAACATTATGACCGCCTAAAATATCGCTAGCAGCGGTATCACCCACCATTAAAATCTGCTCTTTTGGTGGATTACCCATTAATTGGAAAGTATGCTGAAAAATTTCTGGAGCAGGTTTGGCTTTACCGACTAACTCTGAAATAACCAGCCAATCGAACATATCCTGTAAACCTGTATGCTCTAAACGCTTTTGCTGTAGTTTAGCAAAGCCATTGGTAATAATGCCTAACTTGGCGTGTGGCTTTAATTTAGTCAGTAGTTCAACCGCACCAGGTAGTGGCACACAAATAGAGGCCATAGCGTCTAAAAAGCCATCATTTAAGGTTTTTGCTGGCACATCTAGTTTATTAGCCCACTCTGTAAAGCGGGTGATCTGTAGCTCACTGGCAGTAATTTCGTGCTTTTGATAAGCAACCCAAAGCGGTTTATTAGTTGCTTGGTAATGATGATAATCAGACTCAGTAAATTCTACGCCATAATTGGCGAACATTACCCTGAGGCCTTCAAATGCATTAAAACTAAATAGTGTTTCATCGGCATCGAATAATACGTGGCTATACTTCATGGTTATCCTAATTACTGATTAAACAGGGTAGGGTGTAAAAATGGTGCCATTGCAAGCGTTAGCGCTTGTACATAAGTACTTTCGCGTGTCGCTAAGTGATTGGTCAATAAACCAATAGCGCCACCTTGCTGCTTGATATTAACAGTATTGAATGCATCATCCATTACATCTCCCAGCTCTTTACCGGCCAGTAAGGCATCATAAAAAGGTTGAGGTAAAGGTAGGTTGCTACTGCGGCCAACGCTAAATTGCTGCTTGTTTGCAATCACCACAAAGGCAAAGGTTGCTGCGCCATAACTAAATTGTTCTGCGCCTCCCTCCATTGCGGCATAAAAGTCGGCATCAAAGTGGTTTTGGCAATACTTAACACGGTTTTCAGCGCCGATACGGGTTTCATCTTCACCTAGTGGCTGATCAGGCACACCCGATGGTGCATGCTCACCTTTGCATTCAATGATATAATCTGGGAAATAAAGACTAAAGACATTTTTAGCCGCGTTAATTTTTACAGGGTTCTTTGAACCGACAATAACACGTAATGTTTTTTTCAAGCTGGCGACTCCATTATTTCGGTTGAGCCAGCAGTGTACCCGAGTGAGTTAAATCGGCAAGTCAACTGGGGCTAAATTTTCAAGTGCGCGCTTTTTCAAAATAATATCTTTGATCAACGGTGTTAAGACCAATTCCATCGCAAGGCCCATTTTACCGCCCGGCACAACAAGCGTGTTTATGCGTGACATAAAACTGCCTTCAATCATGCGCAAATAATAGGGGAAATCTACGTCTTCTATGCCTCGAAAACGGATCACAACAAAACTTTCATCAAGAGAAGGAATATCTTTTGCACTGAACGGGTTGGAGGTATCAACCGTTGGCACCCGTTGGAAGTTTATATGTGTTCGTGAAAACTGAGGGGTAATATGGTTAATGTAATCATCCATACTGCGCACAATTGAGCCCATGACAGCTTCGCGCGAATGACCTCGTTCAGAGGTATCGCGGATCAATTTTTGGATCCACTCAAGGTTGATAATTGGCACCATGCCAATTAACAGGTCAACATGTTTGGCAACATCATGATTTTCATCAACAGCACCGCCATGCAGACCTTCATAAAACAACATATCGGTATTGGGTGCTAAGTCTTGCCAAGGCGTAAAAGTCCCCGGTAATTGATTATAAGGAACTGCTTCATCAAAGGTATGTAGGTAGCGCCTTATTTTTCCTTGGCCTGTTTCACCATAATGATAAAAAAGCTCTTCAAGGGCACCAAAATCGTTAGCTTCTCGGCCAAAATAGCTAATATGCTTGCCTTCTTGTTGTGCTTCACGGACCTTTTTATCCATTTCTGGACGTGTATAACGATGAAAGCTATCTCCTTCAATAAAGGCTGCATCAATATCTAAGCTTCTAAAAATATGCTTAATGGCATTGGTTGTGGTGGTGGTGCCAGCACCAGATGAGCCTGTAATTGCGATGATAGGGTGTTTAGCTGACATAATCATTCTCGTTATTTGTTGATACCAATCGACTTAAATATTGAAACATTCTAGCGCGCAGGCAGAATGGTCAGTAACTTAACACGATTGGTGTAGCGTGCATAAAATCAATCAGTCGAAACTGATAAAAAACGAACACTCCCTAGTTATAAAGGTCGAGCATGGTAAGGTCAAGTGACTGTCAGATTAATTAGCGCTATCATGGCATATAAAAATTAAAAGAGAGAACCCTATGAAATTGATTTCGTCTTTACTTTTCGTCGCCGCAGGGACATTTTTTACTAGTCACGTAAATGCTGCGATGCCAAAAAGCGAAATACTACTTGCTGATTTTGACACTCCTTACGGTATGAAAGTCTCGCGGATAACCGATAATAAAAGTTACAACAATCAGCCATTTTTAGTTGATTCAGGGCTGTATTACACCCATGAGGTTATTGCTGAAACTGGACAGTCACAAACAGATATTGTGTTTTATAACTTTGCTACAAAAACTAGCGTGAATATAACCAATACGGCTGTTAGTGAATATTCACCAACTTTAATGCCAAATCAGCAGGCTCTCTCAGCAATCGTTGTCGAAGAAGATGGCAAACAAAAGTTATGGCAATATCCGCTTGCTAATGAGCAAACTGCAAGCCGTATTTTTGAATGGATTGAACCAGTTGGCTACCATGCATGGGGCGCTGAAAACGACCTAATTATGTTTATTTTAGGTGAACCACATACCTTGCAGTACACGAGTATTGCAGCCGCTAAACCGCGAGTAATTGCAGCTGATATTGGCCGTACGTTAGTTTTTGATAAACACACAAACAGTTATTTATTTAGTTATAACAAAGATAATCAACATTGGGTTGCACGCTTTGCGCCGCAAACTGAAGAGGTCAGTGACTTATTTAGGTTACCTGACTCAGTGCAAGATTTTGCTTTAATTGATCAAAACACTTTGGCATATGCGGTTAATAACCGAATTTACAAGCGCAGCCTAACAGAGCCTGAAGTGGTATCACAATGGCTTGATTTAAGGCGTTTTTGTGAAGGATCAATTTCGCGTTTAAATTATAAACATAACAAACTGGCATTTGTGTGTAATAAATGAGTAACGGTTTTACACTGATTGCTGTACTGTGACTAATAATTAACGCTATTGATAAGGGACGCATTTGTCTTTTTCTGCCGAACAACTTAGTGTACAGCTGGTTAAAGCGGGCTGTCGCAGTAATTTTAAAATTAAGAATATTAACGAATTTATGCCTGCAAACTCAAAAGAAGCTTTTTATGTTCATGAGCAAAGTGGCCAAGCTAAAATCGTTATTAGACCAATTTTTGAAGTATTTAGTGCTGACTTTGATGCAATCGAAGGTATTACGCGTGTTAAAGACTATTTTCACAGCAGTGAAATGACACGCTTTCCAACGCGAATTTATAAAAGTGCGCATCCCATTCATTATGGTATCGCATTTAAAGTCACTTCCTCTGAAGCGGCTGAGCAATTTATAAATAAATTAAGCGCTATTTTGGAGCAATAAAAAGGGCCACATTGTGGCCCTTTTTGCATCTAGTAGGGTTAGCGTTTAAGGAAGCTATTTACTGAACTTAACTCACGTTTTTTCAGTGCAATACAATCATTAACGCTTTCTTCAAGCTTACTAAGAGAGCGTGCATACCCTGGTACTTCAGTGATTTTATCATTGAAGAAGGTTTTGGTTTTCTCTAGGCTTTGTGCATCACAGCTTGCGGTAGTGAAGAACGGCAAGTTTGGTACAAAGAACGGTGGTAAGTTCTTAGTGATCGCATCGTAATTGTTGTAAATCCATTCAATAAACAGTGCTTCACGTTCTTTACCATAGCCTAAACCACCTAACAGCGTGCGCATATCTGAGGCTGTTACGTCATCAGTTAAGCTGTATTCAAGTACTGCTTTTTGTAACTCTGGTTTACCAAAGTAACCCATTGCTGCCAGCATCTTAGTACGTACTTGTGGATCTTTTGTGGTTTTAAAGGTTTGCTTGTACTTTTCAAGTAACTTCGCATCACCATGGTAAGCAGCAAGATTTAAGTAAGTTGATGCTAAGTATGGGTCTACATTTTCAGGATTATTTAAGTAAAGTGCTGCTTGCGCTTTTGCGGTATCAATTACTTTTTGATCTTCACCATCAAAACCTAAACGCGTAATCACTTGCGCACGTAATTGTGATACTGCCGCGTCTTCATCTGCTTTTGCTGTTAAACCATACTGCTTGGCAGCAGGTGAAATGCTGTTACGGATAAACTTAGGCCATAGCTCACGGTTGCTGTCGTCTTCGAATACACGTTTTTGAGAAGCAAGGTAACCTAATGCTGTATTTGCGACTAATGGGTGCGCATCACTTACGAAGGCTTCTAAAGTTTGCATTAAGTGAGCGGCAGAAATAACACCTGCATCAAGTAATGAATCAACAGCAGAAAGTAGCGCTAAGCGTTCACGAACCGTTAGTTTGTCAGCAGCGTTATCGAGCAGGGCATTGAACTGTGCGTCATCTAATACCCAACGGTAATAGCCCATTGCACCTTGATCTGGGTAGATCCACTCAGGCTCAAAGTCGAGAGTCAGTTGCTGTGTTTCTTTGTTAAGCAGTACACTTGCGGTTTTAACTTTGTCGCCCGCACCATACTTAATCGCAACCGGAACATTCCACAGTTGTGCAGGTGCATCAACGCCAGCATTTACAAAACGGCTTTGGCTGATATTAATTTTTTTACCATCTTGCGTTACTTTAATAAGTGGGAAAGATGATTGTTCGATAAACGATTTTAGAACACTGGCTACATCTTTATTAGACGCTTCGCCTAGTGCTTGCCATAGATCCGCGGCTTCTGCATTCTTATACGAGAATTTCTTCAAGTAAGCACGAATACCTTGCTGGAATGCATCTTCGCCAATCCAGTTTTCAACCATAGATAAAACTGCACTACCTTTGCTGTAGGCAAGGCCAAGGCCATCCATAATGTCAGCTTCAGTTTTGATTGGTTTACGAATAGGCTTGGTACTTAAACGTGCATCTAAGGCCATTACATAATTTTGTGGTAAATCTAAGTGCGACTCAAACTCAGGGTTAATTTGTGCTGTGATTTTCGCTGCCATCCAGCTTGCGAACGCTTCGTTTAACCATAAGTCATTCCACCATTTCATGGTCACTAGGTTACCGTACCATTGGTGGGCTAACTCATGGGCAATAATTGATACATTACGCTCTTTTTTGCTGCGCGTTGCTGTCGCTAGGTCTACCAGTAAAATGTCTTCACGGTAAGTCACTAAGCCTGCATTTTCCATCGCGCCAAATGGGAACTCTGGTACTGCCACTGAGTCTAGTTTTTTGTAAACGTAAGGAATGCCAAAATAATCTTCCAGTGCTTTTAACACGCGAGGCATATTTTCTTTTGCGTAATCAGCAAGGTGAATTTTACCTTGTGGAGTCAGTACACGGCCAGGGATCGGCATGCCTTTAATTTCAAGCTCTTCAAACGGGCCTACAGCCATGGCGACTAAATAAGAAGGAATAGGCGGCGTTTTATCAAAAAAGTGTGTTGTCATATCGCCATCAACTTTGGTTTTTAATACCGGTGTGTTGGCATACACTTTTTGTGATGTTGGCGCTGTGATTGTTAGCTGAAAAGGTATTTTATAACTAGGCTCGTCAAAAACGGGAAATGCACGACGAGCATCACTCATTTCAAATTGGGTGAAAAGGTAAGGCGTACCTTGGTCTAAGGTTTTATATAAACCAACACTTTGACGGTTATAAGGTGCGGTAAAATCAACTTTTAAAGTGTATTTACCAGGCTGAATTTTTTCGTCACAAGCGAATTTAACTTTGCCTGTTTTTAGCATTTCAGCGCTTAGGTCGCAGTTTTCTGCACCTAAAATTTTCGCCATACTAACGGCATAATCAATACCGTTTAATTCGATGTAATTCGTTGCTTTTAGAACTTCTAAAGCAATTTCGGTATGACCAGAAAAATTGTCTTTTGCAGGATCAAGCGTTAGTGCTACTTGTTGTGAGCTAGGCTTGGCAAGCTTTTCGATAACATATTCATTGGCATGGGCAGAGCTAACAGCAAGTGCAACACTTACCGTTAATAGGCTTTTTAAGAACATAAATATCCCTGATTTTTTGTTGTTAGAAAGGCACCTGCTATGAGGGGCGAATCACCATGCTATCAGGTTTTAATTTGAACAGTAATAAATAGTTAGTAACAAAGTTTGTCAGTTAATTATGGCGGTCGATGAAACGTTGCCAATGCAGTTGCGGGTTTATTTGTCGGACGTTTTGTAACACGGCATTTAATAACGGCATATCAGTAAAGCGTTGCTCGTTGAAATCTTTAAAACCAAGTAAGTAGTTAAAAGCATCTTTGCTGTTTGCTTGCAGGGCATGAATTCGCACTTGTTGTTCGAAGTTAAGCCGTAAGCTGCTAATTGCGGTTTTCATACCTTGTTGATCAACATTTGGAATCGCGCATTTTTGTAAATAACCAGCTCGCTCACCTTCGCCAGAAAACCAAATACGTACTTTTTCGCTATAGCGACCTGATTTAGCGGGTAAATCAAACATTAGTCGTTGCTGGTTTTGCTCGTTTAAAAAGTCTAAGTACTGATCAAGTCCTGCATCGAGTAATGCATTATGAATAGGCACATAGCGGGGCTTGATCTTGCCATGAGTATGAAAGTCAAAGCAGCGAATGCCATCAAGGGTCACTATATTATCAAGAGTTAAATGGCCAATTTCATCACTGTAGGCACCGGTGTAATAAGCAAATAAAGGTAGCCAAAAATGCCAATGCTTAGCTTGTTCACGAACTAAACGCTGATCACCATAGATGTAACCATTATACAGGGTATGTAATTCCATGGCCGAAAAGGGCCTACGACCAAGATGGGACTTCAACCTAAAACCTTGATAATAAAGATGTGTCCAGAAGAGTATACCTGATAAGTATCAAGTTTCCAGCTTAACGACACAGCCATAAAAGTAGCCGTGTCGTTGTAAGCTCAAGGATTGGAGTTAATCGCAAAGTGCTTTAGCTAGACCAACAGGTTCGATTTCAACGCATACTTGATCATCGTTCCAGTTTAAACCAACTAGCGCATCATCTTCGTTTAGGTCTTCAACCCATTCGTCTAAAAATTCATCTAGGCCAATTTCGACTGGCGTATAGTCTTGCCACTCGTCTTTACATTGTGCTTTTGCTGCGTCTTCGGTGCCCCAAAGTAATAGCACATCAGTGTCGCTAAATTGGTTTGATTCACAGACAACAAAACCACCATCTTCGGCACCCAGTGCCCACATAGATTCGTTCAAGCGAACTTTTTCAACAAAGCTAACTAATTCTGATTCAATTTCGATATCGCTCATTTGCGTAACCCTTATCTTTATTTTCGTGGATCTGTTTGTTGTACCGCCGCGTTATCTGCAAATTTATGATAAAACTCTACTAAGCGTGTTAGTTGACTAAAATCAGTTAATTCACGAAAGCGGATCCAATCTAGCAAGCAGTATAAACTGATGTTGAGGTATTCACAGCTTTTAAATACTGGCTCAGATAAATGATCATTTAAATAGGCTAATGTTTCAGCAATTCGTTCGTTTTGTAAATTAAAAAACAATTTATCGTCGTGGGTATTAAATCCAGAGCGCTGGCAAAGTAACATTTCTACGAGTGAATCATTGCAAGCATTAATAATGGTTAAATAATTTTCTTGTTGCCAACTGAGTAATGTTTGATCTGTATTTTCTAGCAAGTAGCGAATAATTGAGTTTGAGTCAAAAACATGAAAGCCTTTATCAATTAACACAGGAATTTTTCTAGCCGGATTATGAGCAATCATGGTTTTACGGTCTTGCTCAGAGAAAATATCTAGGTTTATAAATTCAAGAGCTTGCTTATTGAGTGCAGCCCAAATACGAATACGGCGCACAAAAGGTGAGGTGGTCGAGCCTAAAAGTTGCATTTTGAGATCCTTCGCAAAAAAAAGCCGCTGGTTAGGCGGCTTTCAAATATTCGTATGAAATCAGTCAGTACGGCTTGTTACTTCAAGCAGGTGGTAGCCGAACTGTGTTTGGACCGGACCTTGTACTTGGTTAATGGGAGCTGAAAAAACCACTTTATCAAACTCAGGTACCATCATGCCTGGACCAAACTCACCTAGTGCGCCACCATCTTGCCCCGATGGGCAATTAGAGTGAGCGCGCGCAAGTTCTGCAAAATCAGCGCCCTGTTCAATTTGCTGTTTTAAATCTAAACAGTGAGCTTCACTGTCTACGAGAATGTGTCTTGCACTGGCTACTGCCATAACATCTCCCTACTATGTGTTTTAGTATTAAATTACTAGTTTAGTTCAATATTTACTGAACGAAAAATTAAATTTATTTTGCAGCTAATTCTGCTTCAATCGCATCACGTAACTCTTTAGATTCTGGCTTGGTTTTACTGTTGAAGCGCTGCACTGTCTTACGGTCTGCAGACACTAAGTATTTGTAAAAGTTCCAGTTAGGTGAGCTGGTTACTTCGTTTAAGTGTTTAAATATAGGGTTTGCATCACTACCGCGAACAGCACTGGTAGCCATCATATTAAAAGTCACCCCATAGTTAATAAAACAAACTTTTGCTGTATCTTTTTCATCGTCTTCTTCTTGAAAGAAGTCATCAGAAGGAAATCCTAATACAACTAACCCGCGGTCTTTGTATTCCTTATGGATGGCTTCTAAGCCTTCAAACTGACCGGTAAAACCACAATTACTTGCGGTATTGACGATCAATAGCGGCTTGTCTTTAAATTCACAAAAGTTAATTGATTCTTTTGAGCGCAATTTTCGTAATGTAACGTTGGTGAAATCGTCGCATTGGCTAGTTGATTTTGCTGTTGGCGTGGCTTCTGTGGTTTGTGCTGCAAGGTTTGTTGTAATTAGACCTGCTGCAAGTAACAAAGCATATTTATACATACTAATTTCCCGCTAGTTATTTGTGATGAATATACGCTAATATGCGAAAAAGTGATCATTTAATTTCAGCTATTTATGACGATTCGTACAGCAACTCAAAACGATTTAACTGATATTGTCGCGATTTACAACGAGACAATTCCTGGACGTATGGTAACCGCAGATACCGAAGAGGTGACGGTTGCGGACAGGCAAGTATGGTTCGATAGCCACTCAGAAAAACGACCTATTTTTGTTTTTGAGCAACAAGGTAAAGTGCTTGCTTGGCTGAGCTATAAATCTTTTTATGGCCGCCCCGCTTATGATGGTACTGTTGAAATCAGTATTTATATTACCCAGCGAGCACAAGGACAAGGGCTAGGAAAACAATTGCTTACATTTTCAGAGCAACATGCAAAAACGCTTGGAATTAAGGTGTTGTTAGCTTTCATTTTCAGCCATAACATGCCGAGTATAAAACTGTTCAAGCGCTTTGATTACTTGGTGTGGGGAGAATTGCCAGAGGTGGCTATTATGGATGGAAAACCTTATAGCTTAACCATTTTAGGTAAGCATATTGACGCATAACATACGGTAAAACAGATAAAAAGTGCTAACTCATTTGTGATGCTTCGAGTTTTTAGACTACGCTAATATAGGTAATTATTCTTATAGTGGGTGTGGTTTACAGTGCGCAGAATCTTAATTGTTGATAGCAATAGTGTTTTAGCGATGCGAGTAAAAGTGCTGCTGGAGCTGATCGGCTGCAGGGTTGAGCTATTACACTTTTCTATGGTTGATGATTCAGTAGTAGAACAAGACTTTGATCTTGTGGCTGCTTCTCATGGTGTACCAACGACAGTTATTCGAAGATTAATGGGCGGGTTTTCACATGACCGCTTTTTATTGCTTGCTCCAAAAGCACAGCGAAGCGATCTGCTTGAGCACTTTAGCGTGGTCAATCGATTACTGCCAAATGCAGTCGTTATTTATCCTTTTTTTGCCAATAAGGAAATTAGCTCTTTACTAGAAGAGGTGCTTGAGCTCGATAGTGACAATATTCTTCAACTTCCTAAAGTGCTACTTGTTGATCACTGTGCAGAGCGTCTAGAAAAAATAGCGCTTAACCTTAAAGGCGCACATATCGAGACGTTAACTGCTGACAACTCATCCTCTGCAATAGAACTTATCAAAGAGCATGATATTGATCTATTAATCAGTGATTTTACGTTTGCTGATGGCACGGGGCTTGAGTTATTCATAAAGCTTAAAGCGTTACAACCGCATAGCCGTTGTTTATTGTATACCTCAAAACCGGATCAGGTTTCTATGGTTGCTGCAATTCGACAAGGGGTTGAGGATGTCTTGATCAAGCCTGTTGACGATAATAGCTTATTGCAGTCAGTGCATAAGCTTTGGCAAACCGAGTTATTAAAGCGTCACAATGCTGAGCTTGTTGAGCGATTACAAAATACCGTTGATGCTCTTATCGAAAAAGACAGCTTACTGCGGGTTATTTTTAAACATACTCCCGATGCCATTATTTTATTTGATCGCCATGGCAAGATAATCGAAACCAATGATGCATGTGAACAGCTATTCGATAAGCCTTTGAAGGAGTTTGAAAACTGTTCAGTATTCGATTTTTTTGATGCAACATCCATTTTACGTATCAAAGAAAAAATAGCGACGCTAAATAAAAATCGTCAGTTTAGTTGTGATTTAAGGTTACTTAAAGAAAACGGTAACACAGTTCCTTTGGTGGGATCGTTCAATGAGATAGACCATCATGGTGAAATAGCGCTTGCGGTAATCTTTAAAAATGTAACGCACTTAAAAGAAAAAGAAGACCTACTTTTAGAAGCGAAAGATATGCTTGAGGAAGAAGTCAAAGCGCGTACGGCACAACTAGAGCATGCAAAAAATGTAGCAGAAGCAGCAAGCCTCAGTAAATCTGAGTTTCTAGCGAATATGTCTCACGAATTAAGAACACCAATGCATTCTATTTTAAGTTTTGCTCGTTTTGGCTTAGAAAAAGTTGCTAATGACGACTTAAGCAAAGATAAATTAAATAAATATTTGTCACGAATAGAGCAAAGCGGAGAGCGGCTTTTATCTTTACTTAATAACCTTCTCGATCTGTCAAAGCTTGATGTCGGTAAGTTTCCTTTTAATCCGCAAAAGCACAACCTCAGTAACATTATAAAAACCAGTATTGATGATGTTTCGGGCACCGCCCTTGAAAGAAACATTATTATTCGTTTATCGGGGGGAGAACAAGGTATTACCCTTGATTGTGATGAAGAGCAGATCAACCAAATCATGCGTAATTTATTAGGTAATGCTCTGAAGTTTAGTGAGCCTAATAGTGAGATTGAAATTAGTTTGTCGTCACAAGAAAAAATGGCCGAAATCGCTGTTATTGACCATGGTATAGGTATTCCTGAGCAAGAACTTGAAAAGGTATTCGCTAAGTTTGAACAAAGCAGTAAAACTAATAGCGGTGCCGGAGGAACTGGGCTTGGGCTTGCTATTTGTCGCGAATTTGTCACTTTGCATCAGGGCACAATTAAGGCACTTAATAATGAACATGGCGGTGCGACAATTATCGTTCGGTTGCCCCTGCAGATAGATTTACCAAAACACTTAACGAATGACACTAAACCAATAACACTTAATTCATAAAACGGAAGAAATAACATGGCCTTGAAGCGAATTTTAGCCGTAGATGATGAACCATTTAACTTAGAAATCATTGAAGAGATTTTTGAAGATCTCGATTTTGAGCTGAAGATGGTAAATAGCGGTCCAGAATGTTTAAACGTTGTTGAAGAATTTGCTCCACAAGTCATTCTGCTTGACGTAAGTATGCCTCAAATGAGTGGTTATGAGGTTTGTCGCAAACTAAAAGAGAATCCAAGTACAGAAAAGATTATTGTCATGTTCGTATCGGCAAGAGGCACTGTAGAAGAGCGAATGGAAGGCTATTCCGCTGGTGCTGAAGACTATATTGTGAAGCCATTTAGCCATCAAGAGCTAAAATTAAAATTATTGAACCTCAATCAAGTCCTTATTGAAAAAGAGGCTCTAGAGCAGCAAGTAGAAGATGCCACATCAACTGCGTTTAATGCGATGGCTAATAGCAGTGAAATGGGGCAAATAGTTAATTATATTGAACATATAGGTTTGATTGAGAGTGAACGTGAGTTAGGAAAAGCCTTTTTAAACTGCCTAAAGTCATTCGATTTACAAAGTAATGTCGAGTTTAGATTAGGTACGCATGTTGAGCATTTTTCTGTAACGGGTGTGTGCTCACCGATCGTCATTGAATTGTTCGACATGTTAAAAAGAAAAGGGCGCCTTCATGAGTTTTCGAACCGCATTTTAGTTAATTACGACATGATTAGTCTGCTTATCTTAAACATGCCAGAGCAAGACCCCGATAAACATGGTCGAATACGCGACCATATTTGCTTTCTAGTGAGTGTCACAGAGCAACAATTAAAAGCGATCATTACTAAAAAAGAGTTATTAAAACAGCAGCAACAACTAAATGAAGCTGTGAGTAATGTACATAGAAAATTTACTGGCTTAATCAAGCTGTTAGATGACAACCGAATTAGTAATGAGGCAGTATTTAAACAGCTACAAGAAGATCTTGAACAGCGAATACCCACTATGGGCTTAGATGAAGACCAAGAGATATTTATTTATCAAAAGGTGGATGAAACGATTCAAAACTCGGTAGCCAGAGAAGAGTCTGTCAAAGGAGTTAAATCAGCGTTTCATGAAATCGAAAATGATTTATCGCAACTATTAACACGTTAATTTAGGCATCCCGCGGCAATCCTTTTTCAACAATACGAATTAGCCGCGCAGTTTTGCGTAACTTAATTTGTCGCTTGTTTTGCTGTTGCTCGAGCGCCCATTCGATATGCTCGGCAACTAAAGGGCTGGCATTAACAAGCGTATCGCTCAAAGCTTGGATGATGTTGTCGTTGTAATCGGCATTACCTAATCCTACAGCGAGGTTTCGTTGCCAACGTTCGTGACCAATGCGGCGGATAGGGCTGCCTTCGGTATTTTTTAAAAACGTCGCTTCATCCCATGCAAAGAGCGTCAGTAAATCTTGGTCTTTAAGCTGTTGTCTGGGATGAAAGTCAGCTTCATCGGTTATTTGTCCGTAACGATTCCACGGGCAGACTAACTGGCAGTCATCACAGCCATACACGCGATTACCTAAAAGTGGGCGATACTCTTCAGGGATTGCACCTTGCAATTCAATAGTAAGGTAAGAGATACATTTACGCGCATCAACAACATAGGGCTCAACAATGGCACCGGTAGGGCAAAGGGTCATACAGGCTACACATTTACCACAGCCTTCAAAGCTATTTTCTTGATCAATAGGCAGCGGTATATCAACAAACAATTCACCTAAGAAAAACCATGAACCCGCTTCTTTGTTGATTAATAAGCTGTGCTTTCCACGCCAGCCTAGGCCTGCTTTTTCGGCCAGTTGTCGCTCAAGTACAGGTGCAGAGTCAACAAATGGACGAAAGCCTAACTGGCCAACATGTTGTTCAATTTGCTGGCCTAACTTTTTTAGGCGGTTGCGAATTAACTTATGGTAATCACGACCTAGTGCATAGCGACTAATATAGGCTTTATCGGTCTGTTTGAGATTTTTAGCAAAACTTGCATCAGGCGGTAGGTAGTTCATTTTTACTGAGATGACTCGCTGCGTGCCAGGTACCAGCTCAGCGGGGCGCGCTCGCTTCATTCCATGGGCTGCCATATATTCCATCTCACCGTGATAGCCTAAATCTAACCAGCGCTGTAATTGTGCCTCGTGTTTAGTAAGATCAATATCAGTGATCCCGACTTCTGCAAAGCCAAGGTCTTTACCCCATTGCTTTATTTGCAGTGCGAGTTGTTCATAATCAGTAGCAGGTGTTGTCACGGTCAATAAAAAAGTAGCCAAGAAGTGGCTACTTTATCATAGATTAGCTACATTCAGCAGCTAAAAGAGACTATACAAAGCGTTTAAGCTGCTCTTGGGTTTGTTGGCTGAGTAGATGAGATTGCTCACAATCAGCCAGGGATTCATCTATTTGCTGTTTAGCTTGCTCACCTAACGCCACAATTTGCTCAACACTTTGATGAGTTTGGGTTTGAGTTTGCTCTAATAAACGCACCGCACTAACAATTTGTTGCAGTTGCTGTTGATTTTGCTCAAATTCAGCGAGCATGTTACTAAACCCAGTTGATGTGTTGCTAATTGCTGTTTCGGCTTCACTTGAGTGGCTAATGAGCTGCTCAGATTCTTTATTGGTTTCGCTTACTAGACTATTCATTTGATTGATGAAATCGCTAATTTGGCGGGTTGCATCATTGACTTTTACTGAGAGGGTTCTTACTTCATCGGCAACCACCGCAAAACCACGGCCGGCTTCACCAGCACGGGCTGCTTCAATGGCCGCATTGAGAGCAAGTAAATTAGTTTGATCTGAAAACTCTTCGACCATTTTCAAAATAGCGCGAATGTTTTCGCTGTTCTCTTTCAACCCTGATACGGTAGCTGAGAAGTTACCGAGTATTTGGCTGATCATTGCTACTTTTTTAACGAGGGATGACAGTTCATGAGCTGAGTTTTGTACAAAACTAAGGTGCTCACTGTTAACATGATGCACGCTGTCAGTATTTGCTGATATATTTTCAAGGCTCGAGGTAATTTGATTGCTTGAGTCAGTAATTGTTTGACTGAACTCAATTTGCTGGTGGCTCAATTGCGCTGTTTGCTGCATTGACTGGGTCATTTTTGAGCTACTATCAGCACTCGCTTGGGCACTTTGATACGTAGTGGCTAACAACTGACTCAAATGGGTAGTAAAAGTGTTGTATTGTTCACTTAAATCTCGAAATTCATCGTAAGTAAAGTGCGGTAACTTTGCAGACAAGTCGGCATCATGTTGATTAATTTTTTCTAATGTATCGCGCATTGCCTGCACCGGGCGAACAATTAAAAAGCGCATATAAAACACAGTAAAAATAAAGCTGGCAAAAATGATAAAAGTCATCAGCCAAAATAAACCCATACTGGTTTGTTGTTCTGAAAGACTGCTGTAAAGCCAGATAAGCGTGATCGCTTGAAACGCAAACACAAAACCTAAATTACCGACAATCTTACGTGTTAGGGTGTAAAAGAAAGTTTGTTCGATAAAATTATAAATGCGCATATAGCTACTCAATATGGTGTTGTGTTGATTCATTTTGGCGTATTTTAGTATTGTTCATTTTCACATAATTCAACAGTATAGCTTAGTTTTGTTGAGTTACAGTGACTGTAGTGTCATTTGTGTATGACATGGAAAATTAGTGAAAATACCATCTACGCCATACTCTAGCATAAGCTCTATATCTTCTACCTTATCGACCGTATAGGCATAAACTTGAAGACCGCGTTGCTTAGCATCCGCAACAAACTCATGGTTTATAAAGTTTTTATCTACATGAATGCTATAAGCATGCAGTTTTTGCGCAAATTCACTGTAATTAATTGGAATAGAGGCGGTGAGAGCACCAATCTTTACCCAAGGCAGTTTTTGTTTAAGCCACATTAGTTGGTGATGATCAAATGATGAGACTAAAAGGTTATCTCTAGAAATTTTCCCGGTACTGACATTTGACTCAATAAGCTCAACAAACTTGTCTAATGAAAAGGTGTGCTTTAGCTCTAAATTGAGCAAAGTTTTATCATCGACCCAATCAATAGCTTGCTGTAAAGTCGGCACTACTTCGCCATTACCCGCATCGTACTGTTGAATTTGCTCTTTTGAGCAAGCATTCACTTTACCGCGACCTGAGGTTGTGCGATCAAGCCAGGTGTCATGAATAATCATGTAGTCATCAAGGCAGCTTTGTACATCAATTTCGATACCATCTACTGCCAAATCTACGGCGGCGAGAATGGCGCTCTTGGTATTTTCTGGGTAGGTACCGCTGGCACCTCTGTGAGCGAATACTTTTATCATTGCTTATGTTTCCGAGTCACTGACCATGTTTCATAAAAAGCGGCGCTTATCACTAATGCACCGCCCAATAGGGTGCTAATTGAAGGTTGCTCATGCAAAATTAAAAAAGCGAAAAACGTGCCATACAAAGGTTGCAAACAAGATATTAAACCAGCCGTTGAAGCCGATAAGTTTTGCAGACTTGCCGCAAACAATGAGTGGGGCGCTGCTGTAAAAATAACCCCAACGGTAATTAATAGCAGCCAATTAATTGTATCAACTTGTAATGGCGGCACTTCAACAAAGGCACAGAGCATGATACTGGCAATCCAGGTTTGATAAAGCATGGTTTGAGGACCGCCATATTGGCTAAAGTAACGCTTGTGAACAATATTCCTAAAAGCAAAAAATAACGCCGATAAAATGCCAATGACAATGCCCATAGTTACATCATTGCCTAAACTAGCATCAGGAATGAGCAAGTAAATGCCAGCCATTACAACCAAAGCACTAAAAATATCTTTCAGTTGTGGTTTGTTACCATGAAAAAAAGGTTCTAAAAACACTGTGATAACAGGGTAGGTAAAAAAGGCAATCATACCTACAGCGATACCAGCCAATTGCATACCAGCAAAGTAGGTGAGCCAATGAATCCCAACCGTTACGCCAAGCAATAAGGCGATGAGGTAATCACGACCAGAGCGGAGCTTGATGGCTTTCTTTTGAATTGTGAGTAAGATCACTAATGCACAGCCTGCAATCGCTGTTCGGTAAACGGTAATATCTAATGCACTTAAGCTGACTAACTTTGCAAATAATGCCGTTCCACCAAATAGCAGTACTGCAATGTGCAAGTATATTAGGCTTTGTTTGTGTGCCTGCATTACTGACCCTATTATTGTTGTTATTAACTCTCTTTGTAACGGTAATCCTTTACTTTGTAAACTCCCCAAATAGGCTAATCCATTCGTTTAATTCCAAAATTACAAGCTTAAATAGCGATAGTAATAATAACGGCAACACAAATAGCAATGCTGCTTTCTATTACAGCGACTGCTGTGTTTTTATCCTGCATTGCTTGATCAATCGAAATTTTACTGAAAATAATTTTATCAACTAAGTAACGAACAACCGGTAAAATTAAAAAGCCAAATAATGCGTCAATAAAGAATAAACTTAAGCTTTGCTGCCAAGAGTGAAAGCCACCAATAAGCGCATGACATAAAATAATAGCCAATGCCAACATGGTGCCCGAAAAGCTCAGCGCAACAGCTTTATTACCTTTTTCTAGTTGCTCATTCAAATTAAAAGCTGTGAGGTGATCATAGCCTTTAGCGAAAATAATTAGCATAAGTTGACCTAGCAAGTAGAACACTATTGCTGATAACCAAGTACCTTCTCCCGTTAAAGCGCCTCCAATGATCAAGGCTGCAGCCATGTAATTAGCGGCTTGAACCAAGCCAACTGCTTCATTTTGTTGATTTATTAGTTGCTCTTGGTTGCAAAATAAACGAAGTAATAATTTGTCATTTAAAATACGTGAACATGTTAACAACACCATTCCTAGTAAACTGTAGAGCGAAACATTTATTAAATCGGTAATTAAGCCTTTACTTGGGCCTGTTAAAACAAAACCATAGATAATAGTGATTGCTCCCAAATACCCTCCAATTGAAAGACCCAGAGCGCTATTTGCATTATCGGTTAATTGACTGGTGGTGTTATAAGGAGTTGCTAAGTTATACGACAGTTTTGCAACGGCTATAATTGCAATGAATAGAGCTATGTAGGCGCTATTGTAAGCCATGCTTGAAAGATAGTGAGTTAAGTTAATATCCATAACGGTTGGGTTATTTTGTTGTTCTTTTTCGAAAATATTAACACAGAGTGTTTGTTGCAAAGAATATCAACGCTTCATTTTTGGCAGAATTAATCAATTTCTTAAAAGTTTCATCGCTTTTTTATGACAATTGTCATGATGTATTGCTTACAAATGTCGTTAAACACTCATTCTTTTTTAAGTAACACTATACCTGTACCGATACATGCCGGTTTGTCATTCATTAATATAAAGGGTATAGCTATGAATCTAATTACTAAAAATATTTACTCGTTATTCGCTGCGGCAATTACATTTAACACAAATTACGTATTTGCTGAACAAAGTACTATAGATAGTATTGAACTTGCATCTCAACAGCATAACTTGTCAGAACTTACCGAAATAGCAAAAAATGCAGCAGGGTATGATGCAGCGCTTGTGAATTATCGCCTTGCTATTGCACATAATATCATGGGTGAAACTGAAAAAGCGCTTGCCTTACTTGATATTGCACAAGCAGTGCTTTTAGACGATAAACTTGGCGCAGATAAAAGTGAGGCAAACGCATTGCTTGCTCAAGTGTATGGTTATCGTATTTCGATTAAACCTATTACAGGTTTTTACTACGGCATAAAATCGAACAATGCGTTAAATAATGCGGTGCAAATTGACAAAAGTAATCCTCGTGCTCATCTAGTTAAAGGTATAATTGCTTTAAACACACCTAGCATGTTTGGTGGAAGTAAACAGCAAGCGCTAAGCTCATTGAATGCGTCTCTTATTCACTATCAAAATGATAATAATGATGGTTATAAATGGGGGCAGGCGGAAGCATATGTCTGGCGTGGGTTAACATATTTAGCACTAAATGATGTGCAAAAAGCAGTGCAAGATTGGCAAACATCACTTGACCTTGCACCAAACTATACATGGCCTAAAGTTTTGATAAATAACAATAAGCAGTAACTAATCGTGGGCAGCCATATGCTGCCCAAGTTTAGATAAGATTTAAAAAAGCCAAAAAATGGGATTGAGCATAAATGAAAAGTGATAGTTTTAGACAAAGCTTAGCAATTGAAAAAAAGCCTTACTGGGTCTGGGGTCCACTTGTTTTTTCAAGTTTTTATTTTTTACCGTTGATTCTAAGTTTTGAGCAATTCGCAGCTTTAGATATTTTTATTATAGTTATGATATATATAACTTTTATTTTTTACTATGTTAAAGCTGCTAACGCAAAAGGTGAAGATGCACTCATTCCAGTGTCTATAATTGTTATTATCGCAACTTTTGGTACATATTTAACTCTTGGAACACAAACTTTATTTGGCTTTGCTTGCTATTTTTTTGGGTTCAACTTTAGACAAAAAAAAGGCGTTTTAGGGCTAGTTGCTGTTGCTTTAAGTATTTTTCTCGCGGTGTATTTATTTGATTTGAATAATCCATATTTTATTGCGCCAGCACTCATCATCAGCATTGCACTTTATTTTATGGGACGTGCTGAGAGGCGTGAACGAATACATCAGTTAAGTGAACAAAAAAGTCAACATCAAATAGAACAGTTGGCAATGATTGCTGAACGTGAACGCATTGCACGAGACCTTCATGATTTAGCTGGTCACAGTCTATCGTCGATTGCTCTAAAAGCAGAACTAGCCGAAAAGTTAATTGTTAATGATAACGTTGAGCAAGCACAGAGTGAAATAAAGCAAGTGGCGGCCATTAGCCGAGATTTACTCAGTGATATTCGTAAAGCAGTAACAAATATGAAACAGTTTAACCTCACTAAACAGTTAGAGTTTTTGCAAGAAGAGCTAACACAAAATGGCTTTAATGTAATAGTAAACAATGAATTAACAAACTTATCTACAGCAACACAAAAAACCGTATCGCTTATTGTTACTGAGGCTTGCACTAATATTTTAAGGCATAGTAAAGGGAATGAAGTTTTAATTGATATTAGTAAGGAACTAATATCAATTAAGGATAACGGTATAGTAACCACATTTAAAAGTGGCAATGGCATTAATGGCATTAAGCAGCGTACTGAAGCACTTGGCGGAGAGCTTATTGTGGAAAATAAAAAAGGGTTTAACCTGACTATGAATTTTCAAGCGAATTTATCATGATTAATTTACTCATTGTTGAAGATCAGCAAATGGTTAGGGAAGCAATTAGTGCGCTTGTTGGACTTGATCCATTTATTAATGTCGTTGGGCAAGCAGAGGATGGCAAAGCTGCACTTAAATTTATTGAACAAAATAAGATTGATATGGTGTTATCAGATATTGAAATGCCCAATATGTCAGGCATCGAATTGGTAGAAATACTGAGTAAGCGCCATTCTGATATTAAAACCATGATAATAACTACATTTTCAAAGGCAGGTTACATAAAACGTGCTATGAAAGCAGATGTTCGCGCCTTTATTTTAAAGGAAGCGCCATCAGAGCATTTAATTAATGCAATAAAATCAGTCAATCAAGGCCGAAGAGTCATTGATCCCGAACTTGCTTTACTTGCATTATCTGACACTGATCCATTGACTAATAAAGAACGCAAAGCATTAAAATTAGCCGGTGATGGCTTAAAAACTCAAGATATTGCAAAAACATTGTTTTTATCAGAAGGGACGGTTAGAAATTATCTTTCAGAAGCAATGAGTAAACTAAATGCGGTAAACCGAGTAGATGCTGCTCGCATAGCAAGACAAAAAGGGTGGTTATAAGGTCCTTAATTTTGCTATTAAATTATTGAACAATTTGAGTGCGAAAACTGGTTTAATCAATTTCTTAAAAGTTTAATAGCTTTTGCCTGTCTCATTGTTAGGATATGGGTTAAAATAACCACATAACCAACTAACAAGATAGTGAATGTCAAAACAGGATCCAAATCTCAGTCGAGAACAAGAAAAGTACGAAAACCCAGTCCCTAGCCGTGAGTTCATACTTGCTCACTTAGAATCACGCGCAAAACCAGCTAATTTCACACAACTTTGTGACGAATTACACGTGAATGATACTGAACGTCAAATAGCGTTCAAACGTCGCTTGCGTGCAATGGAGCGCGATGGTCAATTGTATTTCAATAAATTTAAATGCTATGCATTGATAGATGAATCAGGCTTGGTAAAAGGTAAAGTCATAGGTCACCGTGACGGATTCGGCTTTTTAGAAGTTGAAGGCGAGAGTAAAGATTGGTTTATCGCGAAACACCAAATGAATATGGTGTTGCACGGTGACATTGTGCTTGCTAAAGGTAACCGCAAAGGTTCAAGTGGCAAATGCGAAGCACGCATCATTAAAGTGCTTACCAATGAACGCGCGCCAATTGTTGGCCGCTATTTTGTTGAGCACGGAATTGCCGTTGTGGTAGCGGAAGACCCGCGTATTACGCAAGACATTATGATACTGCCGGGTAGTGAAAATGGCGCACGTCATAATCAAATGGTACAGGTGCAAATTACGCAAAACCCTAGTCGACATATGAATGCTGTGGGTAAAGTGACAGAAGTACTTGGTGAGCATTTAGCTCCCGGTATGGAAATTGAAGTTGCACTACGCAATCACGATATCCCTCATGTATGGCCTGAAGCGGTTGAAAAACAAGTTGCTCATTTAGGTGAGTTTGTTGATGAGCAAGCTAAACAAGGTCGAGTTGATTTACGTGATTTACCACTCGTTACTATTGATGGCGAAGATGCCCGTGACTTTGACGATGCGGTTTATTGCGAGCGTAAACCCTCTGGCGGTTGGCGCTTATGGGTGGCAATTGCCGATGTGTCGCACTACGTTGGTATGAACACGCCACTGAATAAAGAGGCAATTGAGCGCGGTAACTCAGTGTATTTTCCTGAGCAAGTTATTCCGATGCTACCAAAAGTGCTATCGAATGGCCTATGTTCATTAAACCCAGAAGTTGACCGTTTATGTATGGTCGCAGAAATGACAGTGTCTGATGCAGGCAAGTTATCAGGGTATAAATTTTACGAAGCGGTAATGAATTCGCACGCTCGTTTTACCTACACTAAAGTGAATGCGATTTTACAAGGCGATGAAAAGCTGCGTGAAGAGTACGCCAAGATGGTGCCACATTTAACTGACTTACAGCAAATGTACATGGCACTTAAAGCTGCTCGCCAAGAACGCGGTGCGATTGAGTTTGAAACCCTAGAAACGCGCTTTGTGTTTAATGCGCATCGCAAGATTGAATCAATCGTTCCTGTGGTTCGCAATGATGCACACAAACTTATCGAAGAGTGTATGATTCTAGCGAACGTATCAGCAGCCCGCTTATTAGAAAAACACGAAGCAAGTGCGCTTTATCGCGTGCATGATGAGCCTGATGCTGAAAAGTTAGGTTTTTTCCGAAACTTTTTATCAGAGCTTGGCATCGAAGCGGCGATTTCTGATGAGCCAACACCAAAAGAAATCACTCAAGTGTTAGCTAAATTAGGCGACCGCCCAGAAGCAGAACTTATTCAAACTATGCTGCTACGCTCGATGAAGCAAGCTGTTTATCAGCCTGATAACATTGGCCATTTTGGGTTAGCCTTACCAGCTTATGCGCACTTTACATCGCCAATTCGTCGTTATCCAGATTTAGTCGTGCACCGTGCTATTAAAGCGGTGCTTAAAGCGCAAGGCCAGCAAACTTCGGGTGAATACGCTTACACTGATGACGAAGTAGATATTTTAGGTGAGCAGTGTTCAACCACTGAACGCCGTGCCGATGATGCGACTCGCGAAGTGGCAGATTGGCTTAAATGTGAATTTATGCAAGATCATGTTGGTGACGAATTTGGTGGGGTGATCTCATCGGTGACTAACTTTGGTTTATTTGTACGCTTAGACGATTTACAAATCGATGGCATGATCCATGTGACCAACTTAGGCAACGAATACTTCCATTATGATGGCGCTAAGCATTGCTTGATTGGTGAGCAAACTCACACAGTGTATCGTTTAGGCGATAAAGTGACGGTTCAGGTGTCATCTGTAAGTCTTGACGAGCGCCGTATAAACTTAGTATTAGCGGGTGAAGCACCACAAGATCGTTACGCTCGTCGTCGTGGTCGCGGTGAACCTGCAAAACCAAGCGTTCGCGCGCAGCTTAAAGCTGGTAAAATTCCCGGTAAAAAAGGTGAATCAAATCGCTTTGAAGCAAAGTCAGGTGACAAAGATAATGAAAAACGTGGTAAGTCTTCTCATGCTAAAGGGCGCAAAAAGCCCAGCGGCAAACAGGCTGATGCTGTAAAAGCCAGTAAAAAGAAGAGTAAGAAAAAAGCCACTAAAAAGGCAAAAAGGCCGGGCAAGAATGCCCGCAAACAAAGTAGCCGAGGAGCAAACAATACGTGAGTAATGAATTAATTTTTGGTTTTCACTCAGTTGAAGCAATTTTAGAAAAAGAGCCGGAGCGCTTTTTAGAAATTTATGCTTTAAAAGGGCGTGAAGATAAACGTTTAAATCCGGTTATTGACCAAGCACGTAAATTCGGTATTTCTGTTCAGTTTATGCAACGTAAAGCGCTAGACAATAAAGCAAACGGTGAGCAACACCAAGGCATTATTGCCAATGTTAAAGCTGCACGTATGTATAGTGAAAAAGACCTTGACGAAATTATAGCCCGCGAAGAAACCCCTTTCTTATTGGTGCTAGACGGCATAACGGATCCACATAATTTAGGTGCGTGCCTACGAAGCGCTGATGCTGCCGGTGTACACGCTATTATTGTTCCTAAAGATAAATCAGCTAAATTAAATGGTACCGCGCGCAAAGTAGCGTGTGGTGCTGCTGAAACAGTGCCACTTGTGCAAGTGACAAACTTAGCGCGTACTTTACGTGAAATTAAAGACGCTGGTGTTTGGGTCGTTGGTACTGCTGGTGAAACCGACACTGAGTTATTCGATGCAAACCTCACTGGGCCAATGGCTGTAGTAATGGGAGCTGAAGGTGACGGAATGCGTCGCCTTACCCGAGAACATTGTGATTTACTAGTAAAAATTCCAATGGCAGGGACGGTATCGAGCTTAAATGTATCTGTTGCCACGGGTATTTGCTTATTTGAAGTACTTCGTCAAAGAAATGCGACGCAACTTTAATGTCAGGTCGTTAATTTATGCATTAAAAAGCCAGTGAATATTCACTGGCTTTTTAATGGTCTAGAGCAAATAAACCTTATTCGATATTTTGAATTTGCTCATTGAGTAGCGGCCTAGACCCTAACAAACTCAACGAGTTATCGAAAAGAAACCGTTCAAAAATGCCTGTTTGCCCACCAAACTGCCCACCACTTGCCTATGGCTTTTACTAAATCTTAGTGGTTAGCAATGGAAAAACAGTGCCGTTTTTATGCTGCTGTTAGAGCTAAAACATAGCAGTTTTGAAGGGCTTTATCGAGCATGATTTCCGTCAACATAGCTTTGCCATTTTTTCACTGGTTCTACACGATAGTAATGAGTCAGCAGAAAGCTCACTTAGCCTGAAATGGGCATTATGGTGTCCATTTTAATAGAAATAAGCTCAATATGGATACTATGGTATCCAAGAGAGATAAGACTGAGTGTCGAATGGTAAGCATCAGGTCTACAAATTGTTATCCCTAAGGTAACTTTGTGTAGACCTTCGGGGCTAGGCAACGTGCCTTTACCATCTCTCTGGTAAATACTGCGTGAAATACAAAGGCATCACGATATTGGTTTGTTCTAACGCTGAAGAGCCTTGTGTACCCGTTAACTTAAAGGTTTTATTTGGAGTACATTTTTCAACGTAGGATGCCAACGATTTTGCTCTTGTACGTTTACCACTTTTGACTTCCACAGGGATGATATCGCCTTCATCGGTCGCCAAAATAAATTCGATTTCGGCGCGGGCGTCATTCCATGAATAGCTTGGGTCAACGCCAATAGCTGTGAGCTCTTGTTGCACAAAGTTTTCAGCCACATAGCCTTTGTATTCATAGTTTTGTTGCTTAATCTCTTTATAACTGCTGCCCAGCATATGATTGAGCAGGCCCACATCAAACAGAAATAGTTTAACCATATTGTCTTTTTTATAGGCCGCCAACGGAGATTTAGGTAATCCTTCAATAGGGTAGTTTGGCAAAGCTAAGCGGCAGCAGTTAAGCCAATGGATCGCGGTTTCAAAATCGCTATAACGAGATTTACGCTCATGCACATGCTTAAATTTAAAGCGTTTAACTGACTCATCGCTGACAAGTGATAGCTGGGCAGGAATGCTATTAAACACCGATTCAATCAGTGTGGCATCGACCTTGCCCGCGTACTTACCGAAATCGCGGCGATAACCTTCAACTAAATCGGCATGAATTTTTGTGACTTTTTCAACACGCTCTAGAATGCTTGAATCCTTAAACTGATACCAAGCAGAAACGGCTTCCGGCATACCACCGGTAAAAAAATAGTCGGTTAGTTTATCCATCAATTTAGTGTGCACCGCCGGTGTGCTTGCTTGACTATCAAATGCTTTGATCAGTGCTTGCTCGTTGGATGCGTAAATAAATTCTTGGAAGGTCAGTGGTCGTAAATTGTATTGTTCTACCTTGCCCACAGGGAAGGTGTTGAGCAAACCAATATTTGAACCGCTGGCTGCGACAAAATAGGACGGTGCTTTTTCGGCAAAATACTTCAGCGAAGTTACAGCTCGTTCACATTCGCCAATTTCATCTAATATCAGCAAGTCGGTGTCTGGATTGAACGCTTGGTTGGTTAACAACTCAATGTTCATTACTAGCTCGTCAGGTGACAACGAGCCATCGAACGCTTCTTTGTAAGCTGGGTTTTCAAGGAAGTCGATACGAAGGATGTTGGCAAAGGTATTCCCAAACAACTCTTGCAGTAGATAGGTTTTACCTGTTTGTCTTGCGCCATCGATCAATAATGGCTTGCGCACAGGTTGACTTTTCCATGCTATTAGGGCGTTGAGTAAGTTGCGCTGCATTGTCATTTCCCGCCAATTAAGACTGTTAACTGCCTGTAGTATAACTCAGTCTACACTTTTACGCGCAGAAAAGTGCGGAATTTTACATTTTTATGCGCATAAAAGTGTTATGACGTTATCGTTGGGCAAGGCTTTCCCTTTTGAGATGGCTTTGGGCACTTACCCTTTGGGCATCTGGGGCAGTCTGGGCAAAGCCTTAGTTCACGCCACTTAGGCACACACTAGCCCTGCCCACAGGGTATTTATGACTTGGGGCATTATGTAAATTCTGGGGCAAGTAGCTACTTGTACCCTCAGAAAGCTGCACGATCCGGGCATTTATCTGCCTACTGCGTCCGTTTAGTACTGGCAAACTCCTAACTGAACTTAACAGATCAGTGAGGAAGCAAACGATGAACCCAACCACACAATCACCCACAAACTCAGTACACCCAGCGCGTCAGCAGCGGATTTTGCGCTTGCCCGAGGTAAAGGCCAAAACAGGCTTTGGCCGCAGTACCATTTATGCCCTGATGGCCAATGGTGAATTTCCCCGTTCCATTCGTATTGGCGCGCGTGCCGTGGGCTGGTTAGAAAGCGATATCGACCAGTGGATTGAAACCCGCCGTATCGGTGCTGCTTATGGCCGTGGATAAACCATCAGCATCAACCCAGTTACCTGCCGATGAGGTGAATAACAACATGCCAACATTACCGGCTGGTTTTGCCTATAACGCGCAAAACTGGCTGGTGATGCAACCAGCAGGGCAAGATAGCCCAGTTAAAATCTGTTCTTGGTTGCAAGTAGCTGCTCGTACCCGCGATCCGCAAGGGGACAACTACGGCTATTTATTGCACTGGTTAGACGATGACAATCGCCATCGCTACTGGGCTATGCCCGCAGAACTATTGGCCGGAGACGGCAGCGAGTACCGTCGAATCCTACTCAGCCGAGGAATGCGCCTAAGCAACAGTGTCAAAGCGCGGCAGTTGCTCTCGCTGTTTATTCAACAAATGGGCGAACTGGCTACGCAAAAGGCTATCAGCGTGAACTGTATTGGTTGGCATCACCACGCTTATGTGCATCCGCGCCTCACCTTTTACCCAAGCGTACACAACAACCCGCGCATGGTGCTGCAAACCATGCACCCGATAGAAGGCTTTATTCAACAAGGTAGTAGCGACAGTTGGCGGCAGCACGTTGGCCGTTATTGTCTAGATAACCCGCTATTAATTGTTGGCGTTTGTGCTGCACTGGCTGCGCCTTTGTTGCATTTGTGCGGGGTGGATGGTTTTGGTTTACACCTCTACGGTGCCAGCAGCACTGGTAAAACCGCAGCGCTGTATCCGGCATTATCGGTGTGGGGCGAACCTAATCAGCTGCGCCACAGTTGGCGTGCCACGGCCAACGGTTTAGAAGGCACAGCATTAGCGCATAACGATGCCTTGCTGGCGCTCGATGAAATGGGTGAAGTTGATCCAAAAGAGGCGGGTGATGTCGCTTACATGCTTGCCAATGGTCAGGGTAAAACACGAGCAGGCAAATACGGTGAAATGCGCTTACCCGCCCGTTGGCGTTTGGTGTTTTTATCTACTGGCGAAGTGACGCTCGAAAGCCATCTTGCCAGTATTGGCAAACGCGTGAAAGCGGGGCAGCAAGTGCGCGTGATTGATCTCAGTGCCGATGCTGGAGCGCAAATGGGCGTGTTTAACCAGAGTCATGGTATGAACGCTGCCGATTTAGCCGATCATCTTAAACAGCAAAGTCGCCAACATTACGGCAGCTTGGCCTTGGACTGGTTACGGTATTTAACGCAGCACAGCGCGCAGGTGCGCCCCGTTTTCCAAAACGTACGCCAACGTTTTTTAACCGGCTTACCACCCGAGGCTGACGGCCAAGTGCGTCGAGTTGCCGAAAAATTTGCCTTACTGGCCAGCGCAGGCTTGTTAGCCATTCAAGCCGAAGTACTCGATTGGCCAACCCAAAATGTCGAAGCCGCCTGCTTAAATCAGCTTAACCAATGGATACTTGCCCGCGGTGGTGTGGCCGCCAATGAAGACCAACAAGCCATTCGCCAAGTACGAAGTTTTATTGAGCAGCATGGCGAAAGTCGTTTTACACCTAAACAAATCGGTTACAGCAGTCAAGTACGCCAGCGTGCAGGTTGGCTTGATACTACTGGCCCACAAACTCTCTACCTGTTTTACCCAACTGGCTGGCGTGAAGCCACCGAAGGCCTCAGCCCAGAACGTGCCGCCAAAGCACTGATGGCCGCAGGCTACCTAGTTCCCGATGGCAACCGACCACAGCGCAAAGTCAGCCTGCCCGACAACACCCGCCCACGCATGTATTGCGTAAAAGGCAGTATTTTGGATGACTAAAAAGGCGATGAATCCTGTGTGGGCTTGTCGCCTGGCAGTGAACTGCCAGGCGACATATGGACTGGGTTAAGTTTGAAGTCCATTGCAAACAAGACCGCTAGAGTACTGGCTGTGTACTTAGCTATTCGACACAGCGTGCTGACTAAATCAATGCCATTTCCAGTTTATGTTTGCGCTTCACCCAATCTGGTAAAGAGCGTTCGAGTAAGCGATAAAACTCTGGGCCGTGGTTGTGGTGCTTTAGGTGACACAGTTCATGAATGATCACGTACTCAATGCATTCTTTCGGTGCTTTAATCAGATCACGGTTTAAGGTCAGCGTTCCGCTTTTTGATAGACTGCCCCAGCGTTTTTTGAGTTGCATGATTTTAATTTTTGGCTTGTCTGTATCTGAATGTTTGAACTTGTCCCAACAATCCGAAAACACCTTATTTAAATGAAAATCGGCTTTTTCTCGATACCAATCATTAAGTAGCGACTCCACATGGTCTGGTTTACCATTGGCTGACGTTACCCAAAAAAAGCCTGCTTTCAGTGCCACATCGTTGTCAGTGCCTACTTCAATTTTTAGCCGATACTTCTTGCCTAGATACAAATGGCTTTCACCACTGACGTATTTGCGAGAAGGGGTTCTTGGGTCAAACTGGTCAAAGTAGCGAATTTGGCGCTTGATCCACCGAGCGCGCTTTTTCACCTTAGCTTCAATGGCCTCACGGTCGGTGCCTTCAGGAGCTTTCACAAAAACTGATTTGTCAGGGTGAACTGATATTTCCAGCGATTTGCGTTTAGAAAAAGCCAGCTGGAAGGGGATTTCTCCCCCTCCGTATACAACCGCTAGCCTTTCAGCACTTGCCGCTGGTGCCTCGGTTTGCTTGATGGTTGACGACATCAAGAATGCCTCCGGTGCTTCGCAACCTGCATGGTTTTCTCAATGATTTCGTCCATTTGCTCTAAGCTCAGCGTCACGCCGTACTGATCTTTGACTTCGTCATAAAGAAAATCGTCAATATCATTCATCGCTGTTTTTTGAACGTCGGCATCGTCCCAAAAATCAACTTTCCAATGGGCATCAATAATCTTTTGTATCGCTAACGATGTTTGTGCCGCAATGGCATCAAGTTGAGCATCATCGAACTCGTTGAGGGTTGCCACTTGCTGAAACTGCGGCTTAATCAAGCCAAAGTAGGCACACGCTTCGTCGTTCTCACGAATGCAATCAGGCATATCATCATGCTGCTTCGTGGCCACTTTGTTACGAATATCAATCACTCGGTTGAGATACTCTAAGTCTGAGATGCGCTTGGCCTTAAAGTCATCAATAGCGGCTTGGATCAGCTTCGAAAACTTCTCATAAAACGCAGGGTCTTCGTCCATATTCTCTGAAATACTGCGCTTTGTGGCGTGGGCGATGGTGTCCGCTTTTGATGCCGTGGTTTTGGTTTGATAAACCCCTTGCTCTTCTTTCACGGCGGTAAACATTTTTTCATCAAAAATATTCACGGGCTCGTTAAGCTGAGTCACCTCATTAGCCTGAATATGGGTATCCAGCAGTTTTTTAATTTTCGGCTCGTAGTCGCGATAATCAATCGCCTCGGCGTAACGCAACTTAACCGCCGCCTTTAAGTTCTGAAAGCGTTTTAAATCGTTTTTATAGGTTTGTAGCTTTTTCTCATCAGAGCTCATGATGAACTGCTCAGACGATAAAGCGATGGCTAAAGATTTACTGTACGCCGATAAACATTCGTAAAACTCTTCACGCAGCTCGTCATCGGCCAACAATACCTCATAGGCTTCTTCGTCTTTTGAGTTTTTAACGGCTTTAAACAAATCCCATAAGTCAGAGTAACGCTGTGGCAGCTTAAACACTTCTTCATTGATGGAGGTGAGCGTGCCTGCTAAGTCATCTTCGTCAAACCCTTCAAAGGCTTCATACATGGTTAGGGCTTTATCCAGCTCGCCCAATACGCTGGCATAGTCGATGATATAGCCAAACTCTTTACCTTCGTACAGGCGGTTAACCCGAGCGATAGCCTGTAATAGCGTGTGCTCTCGCAGGGTTCGGCATAGATACAGCACGGTGTTGCGCGGTGCATCAAAACCGGTTAATAGCTTATCCACCACAATGAGTATTTCAGGGTCATCACCGTATTTAAACTGATTGATGATTTGCTTGGTGTACTCTTCTTCAGAGCCAAAGCGCTTCATCATTTTGTCCCAGAATTTACCTACCTCATCGGTTGGTCCTTCGTCCACTTCGTCGTGGCCTTCGCGGGTATCAGGGCCAGAAATCACCACTTCAGTGGTGACGATGCCAATATCCTGTAGAAACTCTTGGTACTTTAATGCGGCCTGTTTACCTGGGGCAACTAACTGAGCCTTAAAGCCGGTGCCTTGCCAGTTCGCACGAAAATGCTCGCTGATATCAAAGGCGCGCATGTAAATCACCTGATCAGCTTTGTTGAGCATTTCAGCGCGGGCGTATTTCTTTTTAAGATCGGCCTTTTGCTCTTTGCTTAAATCGGCGGTGTGGCGCTCAAACCAGAGGTCGATAGCCGACTGATTCTGCTCCATCTCAACATGTCGGCCTTCGTACAGCAGTGGCAATACTGCTTCGTCGGCAACCGCTTGTTTAATGGTATAGTGCGGCTCAATCAGGCCACCAAACTTGGCAAAGTTATTCTTTTCTTTTTTCAGTAGCGGTGTGCCGGTAAAGCCAAGAAAACAGGCATTGGGCAACATTTGGCGCATTCGGGCCGCCAATGAGCCAAAGTTGGTGCGGTGACTTTCATCGACCAATACAAAAATATCGTGCGATTCATCTACAAACTTCTCGGCTACCCAGCCTTTATCAAATTTGTGGATCAGTGTGGTGATCAAACCCACTTTATTTTTAAGGTGCTTCACCAAATTACGGCCAGACGTGGCACGTTCGCGGCTTAAACCACAGGCCGCAAAGGTATTACCCAGTTGTTTATCAAGATCATCCCGGTCGGTAACCAAAATGATTCTGGGGTTGATAAGCTGCGGCTCTAGTGCCATAGCACGGGTGAGCATCACCATGGTGAGCGATTTACCCGAGCCTTGGGTATGCCAAATAACACCACCTTGGCGGTTTTCTTTAGCACCATTGCCTTTATTGGTTAGGCGTTTAATTCGGGCGATAGTCGCTTTAATCACAAAATATTGCTGATAGCGGGCTACTTTCTTAATGCCACCATCAAACAGGGTAAAGCGATACACTAAATCTAACAAACGCTCTGGACGGCACAGGCTGTGAATGGCATTGTCTTGCTCCGTCACCAAGCGTTTACCTTCTGCCTCTAGTGCATCAAAAAATGGCCGTGCGGTAGCAAACTCGCCACTGAATAGCTGTGCTTTAGTGTCTTCGTCTAAAGCGGTATTTACGCCTTTATCGACATCGGCAGGTTTATCTTCCTGCTCCTTCCATACGCCCCAAAACTTCTTAGGTGTGCCAGCTGTGGCGTATTGGGCGGCGTTTTTATTTACCGCCAACACTTGCTGCACATAAGTAAACAGGCGCGGAATATAGTCATCGCCCTGGTTACGAATATTTTGTGATACGGCTTGCTCTACATCCACTTTAGGTGATTTACATTCAATCACGCTAAAGGGAATGCCATTGACAAACAGGACGATATCTGGGCGCACGGTATCGGTGCTGCGCGCGCGCTCAACTGAGAACTCCGACACCACATGAAAGCTATTGTTGCTTGGATTTTTCCAATCGATGTAATTGAGGGTAAAGCTTTTTGAGTCCCCCTCAATGGTTTGCTCCATGGCTGAGCCTAAGGTGATTAAATCGTAAATAGACTCATTGGTTTTTTGCAGGCCATCAAACTTAATGTTTTTGAGCTTTTGGATCGCGGTTTGAATGTTCTCTTCGCTAAACAGATACTCGCCACCTTTATAGTTAATGCGATTAATCTTTTTTAGCTGCTGGCGAAGCACCCCTTCCAAAATTACATTGGCACTGCGCCCACCCCGTTCGGCCAAAGCCTGCTCAGGGGTAAGGTACTGATAACCCAAGTTGATCAACTGTTGCAGGGCAGGAATTTGCGACAAGTACTTTTCGTTAAACTCAAAGCCCGAAGGCTCCGAGTTTGCTGCGTAATTGACTGGCGGTGTGCTCATGCGAAGCCCTCCTTAGAAAGCTCCTGACGTGCTCCCTCAGCGTCGGGCTGGGTACAGTTCACTTGCCACTCACCGGTAAGCAGTTTTTGCATCAGGCCGCGTTTTTGGCTGCGGTATTGTTCTAAGGTCTTTTTGAGTAAGCTGATTTCCTTTTGAGCAAGATTGAGCTTGCAGGTTACGTCTTTTTGCACGTCCATTGCTGGCAATGGGATATCAATTGCGCCAAGATCTTTAAAACTAACCGTCTCACGTACGCTACCCTGAGCACTGTTCTTAATACGTTGGCGTGCTTCACTTGAATTAAGCCAGTGCAAAAAGTAGTCGCTACATACTTTTTTCGTATCTAGTTTAAACACGACGTACATTGGGCTTAAAATGCCATTTTCCCAGTCATCAAGACGAGCAATAGAGCCCACATTGATTCGAGACGGGTTGTAAGCATATTGGCCTTGTTCAACAACTTTGTAGTTCGACACGTTTGCGCTGGCTACTCGCCGCTCAAATTGCTCTTCTGGCAACACAAAGCCACTGTGATTTGTCACGCTTAAAACGCGTTCAATTGTACTGTTTTTGTTGCGTTTAGAAATTTCTGTCATCAAACCAGAAGCTGCCGTGCGTTTATGACCAGCACGGTTGATCAAGTTAGAAGTTAACCACTCAAACTGCTTTTCCTTAGCCGCAATTAACGCCTCTGTTTTTTCGATGGCGTTGTCCCACAGTTCGAGAATTTTAGCAATATTCCTTTGTTCTAAAAGGGATGGGAGCTCTATCTTAAAATTACGTATATCGGATGGGCTAATATGAGGTACAGCGGTTTCAGTTTTTGAAAATTTTGCCATTTGCTCAAAACGATGAGACCGCACGATATAGCTTAAGAAGCTTTGGTTAAGGGTTGACTTTGCTCTTAATCGAGCTACTCGCTGGACAAGTAAGCTTGGGATATCGCGCTTTCTAATGACAGATACTTTTAACCCAGCCTTTACCCATGTACGGTCAAGAGCAATGACGATGTCATGCTCTTTTAGCTGATATCGAGACAATTCCTCGTAGCTGTTTTCATCCCAAAACTTAGCATCGTCCCAGCGGATATTATTTTGCATAACATTATCGCCTCTTAGTAGGCGAATTCCTTGCTCTTTATACTCTGAACTTTTGAAAGCAAAACCTGTTAATAAATCTATGTGCTTACTTAGGGTCGAACTTACCCAACCAGAGGGGTATCCATTCACTTTACTCATTGATCACCCTCCAACTTCTTCTGTGCACGCGCCAACTGGGGAATGCCTTTTTCTGGTGTTGGCAAATCTTCCGGCATGGTGCCGCCCAGCTCCTCAATAGTGGCACGCACTTTGGCACCTACCTCAAAATGGGTTTGGTTGGCATGGGCTTTATTGCTGACCTGATCGCGCTTTAGTTTCTCTTCCGTTTGCGTGGCACGGAACAGGTTAGCGGCAAGCTCAGTACTGCCCATATGGTCGAGGATTTTTTGGCTCTTTTTTAAGCCTTTGTGCTGGTGAATGGCTTTATTGTCTAACCCACCATACAAGCCTTTATAACCATGGTTTTGGAAAATGGCGTAGTCCAAACCAGACTCAACACCTGCATCACGGGCTGCCGCAGCCAGTTGCTTGTTGTGATCGGCCAGTTCATTACGCAGCATTAAGCGTTTTTGGTCTTCATTTAGTTGCTGAAAGCCAGTGTCATCTTGTAGCTCTTGGCGACGAGTCTGAATGGCAAAATAGGTCTGCCCATTGGCGATCACCGGCTTGCTGGCATCACCGTTTTGCACAATGAGGTAACAGGCGTAACGGGACAAGGCAAACGAGTCCATTTTGCGCTGGGCACCTGAGCCAATTTCGACCATCTCGTGGATCTCCACGAAATGGTCGGCCAGCGCTTGGCCACTGTTTTCACAGGCTTTTTTGGCTTTCTCGATAACCGGTAAAAAGTTACGGTACTCTGCATAGTCCAATACTTTCGCCAGCTGGCGGGCCAGCCAAATTTCGCCACCTTGTTCATTAATTACGCGAATGCTTTCAAAGCTGGTATGTTCTGGTTGGGGAAGTTGCTTGTTACTCATCGTGCACCTCCCACCATTTTCGTGACGTCACGCAATTGGTTTGTAGTGCCGTACTCCCACTTAGACACCATTTTGTTGGCGTCAACAAAATGGTTGTTGTTCGTCATACTCATTCAGCCACCTCCGTTGTGCTTTTTTGCGCCTCGTTAGGTACGATATCCTTTAGCAGCGCTGCCATTTTGTTGCGGACCTCGGCGAGTTCGCTTTCAAGGGTGGTGATTTCAGCCTGTACCGAAATAATATCGACCTCAACTTCTTCTTCGAAGGTATCGACGTAGCGCGGGATATTCAGGTTAAAGTCGTTCTCTTTGATCTCGTCAAAGGTGGCTAAATGGGCGTATTTTTCTACCTCTTCACGGGCTGTGACCGCCGCAACAATTTTGTCTAGGTGCTCATCCAGCAGGATGTTTTGGTTTTTCCCTGCTTGGTAATGATCTTTACCGCTAGCATCAACAAATAGCACGTCTTTGCGGTTTTCATTGGCACCGCCTTTCTCACGTGAGCGGTCAAATATCAGAATTGCCACGGGAATGCCGGTACTTGGGAACAGGTTACCGGGCAAGCCGATCACAGCATCTAACAGGTTTTCTTCAATCAGTTGTTGACGAATACGGCCTTCAGCTGCGCCTCTAAACAGCACTCCATGAGGGACTACTACGGCAATGCGGCCTTCTTTTTCAACGGCGGCTTCAACCATGTGGCTGATAAAGGCAAAGTCGGCCTTTGATTTAGGTGGTAGCCCGCGCCAGTAGCGGTTGTATCTGTCGGATTCAACGTCTTCTGAACCCCATTTGTCGAGTGAAAACGGTGGGTTAGCAACCACGTTATCAAACTTCATCAGTCTGTCATTTTCGACCAGCGCAGGTGAAGTGAGGGTGTTACACCATTCGATACGAGCAGAGTCGGAACCGTGCAAGAACATGTTCATACGTGCCAGCGCCCAGGTGCTGCCGTTGACTTCCATGCCGTAGAGTGAGTAATTGCGGTCACCCACTTGGCGTGCGGCTTCAATCAATAAACCGGCTGAGCCACACGCAGGGTCACAAATACGCGCCCCCGATTTTGGTGCAGACAGACGCGCAACCAGCTCAGAGACTTTATGAGGGGTATAGAATTCACCGGCTTTTTTACCTGCATCGGAGCCAAAGCGCTCAATAAGGTAGATGTAGGTATTACCAATGACATCTTCAGACACGCGCGACGGGCTCATGTCGAGTGCGGGCTTGTTGAAGTCGTCCAGCAAGGTTTTTAGGCGACGGTTGCGGTCTTTGGTTTTACCCAAGTTGGCTTCGCTGTTGAAGTCGATGTTACGGAATACGCCTTCTAACTTGGCTTTGTTCGCGGTTTCAATATGCTCTAAAACAATGTTGATCAGCTCGCCAATGTTGGGTTCGTTTTTACGCTCTAACAATGAATAGTAGTTGGCCAAAAATGTGTCGGTAACAACGGTTTTCTTCTCTTTGGTTGCTTTGTCTTCTACTTCTTCTGTGAGTTCAACCATTGGCAGTACAAAACGCTCGCGCTCAAGCTTACGTCTGATACGGACGTCGTCGTCACCGTACTGCTTTTTATATTCTGCGTAGTGGTCATTCCATACATCGGAGATGTATTTTACGAACAGCATTACTAGGATGTAGTCTTTGTATTGCGCAGGGTCTACCGCGCCACGGAAAGTATCGCATGCAGCCCATGCTGCATTGTTGATGTCTTTTTGTTGAATCTTGTCGTTCATATCTTTAGTCATATAAATTCCTCAAATCTGGTCAGTGTCATAAAGCGGGGCAGGCTATACCGGTAGCGCCCCGCTAGCTGTAAGTTAAAAGGTTAAGAATCGAGTACGGCTGATTGAGTCCAGGTAATCGACCGCCCAAATGGAGGGTAAATCGATGTACTGTCCTTTATGGTGTACCGTGCAATGACTTCACCTTGCTCGTTTAGCTCTTCACATTCATAGGTATCAGTGTCTTGGCCTTTTCGTTGCGACCACTGACTACTTACGATGTTGAGGGTATGCGACTCGGGTACACCTATTTTCTTTTTGTATTCATCACTCATAAGGGCTCCTATCCTTTAATGTCTTTTGGGTCGTTACCGTGGCTATCTTTGCGTTGTATCTGGCCGTCTTTGCCATGTACAACAAGCTCAGAACCTTCGCGCTTGCTTTGCTCGCGCGCCGCAGCCTCAGCCTCTCGTTTGGTGCTGTGTACACTTGAAGCGCGTTCGGCACCGCCTTTTTTGTTTGCCCATCCATCAGGATGTGGTACGACATGTCGGGTATTGCCCTTGCTTGATGATGTATTCTTTGCCATAATTTCGGCTCCTGTTTTTTGAAATGAAACGTGGATTAAAGTTTTGCTAAAAGTGCTGTCACACTTTCGGCTCGTCTAAACCCAGTAACTGTCATTACTGGGTATTCATTGCTAAATTCATTAATATTGCGTCAGTTAACACCTCCTTTTTCTTTGCTAATGCATTCATTAGCTTCTGTTCGTTAATCGATAATTGGTAAATCTCAATAATCTTTTTCTGCACATCGAGATTAGGGACTACTATCTCCAGATCCTCAAGTGCAGGTTTGCTAATCATTCTTACCGCCGTGCCTGTTGCCTTACTTTGCAATACTGCTTGTGAAGTAGGTTGATTAATAAACCAGCATAGATACGCTGGCATAACCGAATCACTTTCAACTCGAATTCGCAACAGTGGCGCAGCGATAACAGCATCGCTCAACTCTTGGTCAATCAATGCTGCCGTATTAGTTTGACCTCTAGAGCGAAATGCTAAGTCGTTATGTTTAACTCTGTGATGATCCTTTAAGTCCTGCATTGCAATCTGCACTAGCTCTTGGGCATTAACTCGGTTATCTTCAGTTAAATCCTTCATCTGGATAACAGAGATATTTCCATTAGTGTCTGGCTCAAGCTTTGACCTAAAAGAGTGTCCCATCTGTACAGAGGCAATTTTTTTCAAATTAACTTTCATTGTCACCTCAAATGCGTTGTAATGGCGTTTCTGCAACTTGTGAATAAGCTTAAGCTGAGATTCATAAGTTGTCAACTATTTATTTTGCAAAAACGCCGTTACTGTAAATTTGTTTTTGAGTTGGCGTTTGGAAATGTTTGAATTGACCGGATACCTGGCTGTATTGAGAGGGATGAGTGGTCGTTGTCTGGTGCCGACATTTATTTCGGCACCAGGTATCTTGCTGATAAAAAAGAGTTAAATATTAAGAGACATATAATCAAACTGGTAGAGCTGTACAAAACGCAACCATCTGGAAATTCCGAATAGTTCAAAGTGAAGCCCAAGTAAAAACCTAACAGAGAACGCTCTAGCCAAAAACATCGAGCTATTTGATACTTTTGATCTTAAAATCGCACCAACAACACCCCTCCCGCTACCCTTTAGATCAGCGCCCTGTGAGGGGTTACTCTTTTTTCAGGCTTCTAATTTTTGGTACCGTAATGAGTTACGGCACCAAAATTCGCTTTAATCCACACATCATTCTCCGGCCCACAAAGGTGGTGCAGCAGCGCTAGGTTAATCTGGCGGCTGATCACGTTGGCGTTTCGTTTTTGACTCTCTTTTCTCAAACCTCTCAGTAATAACCCCTTACATGACTTACCCATTTGCTCCGGCGAACTGGGCAGGCAAAAGGCGCGGTTTTGCTGTTTGGGGTGCAAGGTAGCGCGCTTTCCTGTTTTAGACAAAGGCGTGATGCACCAAAAAATACGGGCGTTGGCCGGTGTGTTTGCTTGTAATGTTCTGGTTTGGTTCGTGTAATCCAAATATACCGGTAACAAATGTGCCGGTAACAAAACCAAGCCGCCTTGCGGGTGGCCATCAACCTCAGGTAAAGGTAGCCAATACAGGTTTGGCCATTGCTCGGGGCTCTGCCATTTTTCTACGATCACTTGTGCGCCAATGCTATTTAGCCATTGGTGAATCGGGCAGCCAGGGTGTGCTTGTTTAACGCGTGGTAACTGATAGGTCAGCCAGCGGGTTAAGCGTTCGGCTGCATTATCGCACTGGCTTAGTGCTGGGTAGAGGGTAAACGCGCCATGCCCAACCAGTAAAGCGACCACCTGCTGTATCCATTCTCTATCCAAATCGTTACCACTTGCCCATAACACGTCACTTATCACCTTGTTGGTTCGTCATGCCGTCTATTTTCAGTCGTCGGGTGCAGACTCAGTGGTGAATTAGATGAAAGAAATGGCCATCAAACTAACCAGTCAAATCGGTTTGTCCTGATGACCTGTGCGCAGCTAACTGTTTGATAGACATAGTCCAATACGGTGCTGTTTGGCGGCATTTAGCTAATGCAAAAAAATCGAGACGCCAAACGATCGTTTGCATTCTGGGTTAGAAAAAACAAACGGTTTGTACTTTGGATTCGAGGTTGGTTTAGGGTGAAAAAGTGCCAAATCTTACTTTGTGCCAGTACCGGCAAGGCTTTGCAGCGTTGGATTTTAATCGAGACGCCAAACAGTAAATGGGCTGATTTCCCTGTTTGGCGTTTCGATCCAAAAGCCAAACGGATAGTGGTTTTGGCGTAAGGGGGTAAAGGCATGGGGAAGTGTGTGCGCGAACACGCGAATGATTGCCCTGTAAAACCAATCGACAAAAACGCCAACTTGGTTTATATTTTAAAAATAATTCTAGTTTTCATAAACCAGAGGTCTGTATGATTGGAGAGCGCATAAAACGAGCCCGTGCAGCAGCTGGCCTGTCGATGCAGGCCTTGGGTGAGCAAGTTGGTATTAGTGCCAACATGGTTAAAAAATACGAGCACGACCAGAGTATGCCTTCGTCGGGAGTTTTACTTAAATTGGCGACGGCTTTGTCGGTTCGTACTGAATACTTCTTTCGCCCAGCACAGGTGACTTTGGGGGAGGTGGAGTATCGTAAAAAAGCCTCAGCTTCAGCTAAGTTGCTAAAGAAGATTGAGTCTGATGTGGTTGACCAAGCAGAGCGCTGGTTAGCGCTTAAAAATGTATGGCCAAACTTCCCGATAGCGAGTTTTAACTACCACCCCGACGTTCCTGTTGTTAGTACTTTAGACGCAGTAGAGCAGGTTGCCACCAAAGTCCGTACTGATTGGCAGTTAGGTATGAATCCATTGCCAGACTTAATCGACTTGCTTGAGTCTAAAGGTATTTTGGTGATTGTCAGTAACGTACCCCAAGCCGATAAATTTGATGGGTTACAAGCCCAAATATCAGGGCAGCCAATTGTTGTTGTGTCTTCTCATTGGCCTGGTTGCCGCCAGCGGTTCACATTGGCGCATGAGCTTGGCCACCTTGTTTTACATGGCTTACTCGATGAATCCCTTGACGAAGAGATGGCCTGCAACCGCTTTGCTTCTGCGTTTTTACTGCCCGAAGTAGGCCTTTTTCAGCATCTAGGAGAGCGACGTTCGAACGTAGACCCCAAAGAGCTATATTTCCTGAAACACGAATATGGCTTAAGCATGGCAGCTTGTTTGTATCGCAGTGCCGACCTTGGTGTGATCACCGAAGAGAAAAAACGCCAAATATTTATACAGTTCTCAAAAAACGGTTGGCGAAAGCAAGAGCCTGGGAACCCTTTTCCACAAGAACAAACATTATTGTTTGAGCAGTTGGTTTATCGTGCATTGGCAGAGGGAATTGTTAGTGAATCGAAAGCCGCTGAGCTGTTACAGATGTCAGTGATGGCATTGCATAAGCAACGCCAAATGTTGGCTGAGGCTGTTTAAATGTATTTGTTGATCAGTGATGCCAATATCCTCATTGATCTCGAAGAAGGCCAATTATTAGGCGTCTTTTTCAATTTGCTTTACCAGTTCAAAGTTCCAGATGTGTTATTCCACGAGGAGTTAAGCGATCAACATGGCTATTTACTCGAGTTGGGGTTGTTGTTGGGGGAGTTAAGCCCTGAGTCTATGATGTACTCATTTGAACTGAGGCAAAAGTATGCTGGCCCTAGCATGAATGATTGCTTTGCACTTGCGTTGGCGAAACAAGAACAGTGTCCATTGCTAACTGGGGATATGGCGCTTAGGAAGGCGGCTGAAAAAGAAGCGATATTAGTTCAAGGTACGCTATGGGTTGTTGAGCAGCTCGTCACCCATGGTGTATTGTCAGTTGAAGAAGCTCAAGCTGCCTACGATAAAATGGCAAAAGCTGGTCGTCGCTTACCTTGGGCGCTTGCAAAGCAGCGTTTAACCCAATTATAAACTTTGCATAGCCCCAATTGCCCCATTCCTTGGGGCAGTTTAATATCCTCTTATTCACCCTCTAAAGCTCGGCATATCAAGTGTTGCCCCATTGTCCCAACTGCCCACGGTAAGTGAGCAAATGGGGGCTTGTTAGTTTCGCCTGATGGGCCTTTTCGGCATGCGGCTGCGTTTGCCATCGAAAAAGGCCAATACTCTGAACCAATAGAGTGATTCTTCATACCCCAAGCTGTGCGTTGGACGTGCAGGCGGGATGAGCCCCAGTTTGCGTCCTAAACTGACAATCACGTAGAACATGAGTTTTAGCATCAGCCAAGGAGCGAGTACCACGAATACCATCAGGCAATACCGAGTAATTGCGTAGCCTATACCATGAGGTTGTTCGAGTAAGGCAATGCCAATACACCAACCAAGGCCTGCCAGCATGGCTATTGGAAAGGTAATGGGGGCGAGTCGCATCATAAATTGCATGTTAATGACCTTCTGTGTGGTGTTGTGAAGCGGGCTCAAAGTTCACCAGTGGTTCAACCACATCAGCCACGGTTTGATGGGCAATTCGGCGCTCTTCAAAATAATCGTGGCGGTCGTAGATACCCTCAACACCTTTTAGCTTATGGTTAATACAGCGTTCGGCTACGTTGCCTGCAATGCCCAAAGAGGCGGCAAGGCTGCGAAAGGTGCGGCGTAGATCGTGTACGGTGAAGTGTTCAAGTTTGCCCATTTTATTGGGAGGCTGTTTTTTGCGCCCAGGCTCGCGACCAAAGAGTTTAGAAATGGCACGGTTCAGCGTATCTGGCCCCATATGTGGACGATGGCTTGCTCGTCTGGCAGGGAAAACATAAGGCGAGCCACAAGCACGGATTTGCAGCTCGTTAAACCAAGTAACGGCTTGGCACGGTAAGGGAATGCTGATCGGCACGCCAGTTTTGCTGCGTTCTTTGGGTAGATCCCACACGCCTGTGGTTAAATCCATTTCACGCCACATGGCTTCGCACAGTTCGCTTTTGCGTACACCCAATACCAAAAACAGGCAGCAAGCGAGGTAGTTGTCGCGGCCAAAGCTATTGATATGGGTATGAAACACGCTAAAGGCGTAGTGAATTTCCTCTTTGCTAAGCATCCTGTCTTTACTGGACTCCACGCCCCCTGCATCGTCCACGGTAAATGCTGCGGCTGGGTTGTTCAGCGTTAAGTCGAGCTTTATCGCATGCCGAAACAGCTGCTTCATGTACATCAAGGTATCGTTGGCAATGGTAGGGCGGTTACTTTCTCGAATGCGCTCTAATACTTCGCGCACATGTGTGGGGCGCACAGCTTGGATAGGAAGTTGACCAATCACTGGTGCAATTTCTTTGGTAAAAACACGTTTGGGTATATTGGGGTGCTTTAACCGGCGACTTAAGTCTTTGGCATACCAGTCTTGAAACAGCTGGCTGACATTTTGGATCTCTGGGATGGTTTCAATAGCGCGAATTGCTAATGGGTCTTCACCTTGCTGAAGTTGTAGCTGCATTTTAGACGATTCAAGTCGAGCCTCTGCTAAGGTCATGCTTGGATATTGACCGAGCGTGGCTTCTCGTCGTCCGTTTAGGCTGGTATACCTTAGCATCCAATACGGCATGCCAGATTTTCTTACGCAAAAATATAGGCCATTACCATCACTGTATTTTTTGTTTGCTGCTGCGGTGCGAGCATAAGATTGCACCTGAGTTGCGGTTAGTTTTGCCATCGTTTGTTACTCTATATTCCTAAGAAATCGTTAAAATTTGCTCACCATTGCCCACCACTGTTTGTTTATCGATTGGTTCGATAGTTGAGTGATTGAACAATCTGCAAGCAGCACGATAAGTGGAGATGGCATAAGGCGGTGGTGAGATAGATGCAAAAATCTGCTCACCAGATACCTTGACTTTTTGCTTATTGAGTCAAAAAAACAGGGTTTGCCCACCATTTTGCCCACCACTTAAACAGCAACTGGTAACGGACATCTGCAAACCGATTTGGACGGGGAAAATCAAAAAGCCCTGTATTTACAAGCAAATAACAGGGCTTCTAAGACATTCTTGGACGGGTAAAAAAACTATTCGATGTTTTGAATTTGTTCGCGCATTTGCTCAATTAGCACTTTTAATTCTACTGCTGCATTGGTGATGTCACTGTTGATAGACTTCGATGCTAATGTGTTTGCTTCTCGGTTAAACTCTTGCATCATAAAATCTAAGCGTCGGCCACATGCACCACCTTTGACTATAATTTTCTTTGTTTCTTTAACATGCGACTTTAAGCGATCTAGCTCTTCAGCTACATCTTGCTTTTGCGCTAGGTAAATAAGTTCTTGCTCAAGACGTGATTCATCAATGTCTGTTTTCAGTTCTTCAAGTTTTTGATTTAGCTTTTCACGTTGCCATTTAGCGATTTCTGGTAAGTGGCCCTCAACAATGGCAACTTGCTCTAAAATTGCATCAAGGCGAGTGGTGATCATTTCTTGTAGGTTTGCACCTTCATCACCGCGAGCTTGTTTGAAGTCTTCAATTACTTTGTCAAAACCTGCAATCAGCGCTGTATTAACGCTATCCATATCGAGCTCTTCGGCTTCCATAACGCCAGGCCAACGCAAAATATCAACAGGATTAATGTCACCATTACTCTGTTGTTGCACCCATTGTGCGCTTTTAATTAGCTGCTCAGCCAGTGATTCGTTAATCGTTAACTCACCAACATGAGCTGGATTTGCAGCAAACTTTAAGAAAACTTCAACTTTACCGCGTTGTAAGTGTTTACGTAAACGCTCACGAATAACAGGTTCCATGCCACGAAATTGCTCAGGTGCGCGGATAAAAGTCTCAAGGTAACGTTGGTTAACTGAACGAATTTCCCAAGTGCCAGTGCCCCATTCGCCTTTAATTTCGCGACGCGCATAAGCTGTCATGCTGTGGATCATGGATAATTTCCTAGTGTTATTTATATTCAAAGTTGCTTGATTATACCGTATCAGCTTTTAACCTCTAGCGTAAATTTTCTGAAATCGGCTTTTAAGATACAGTTAATTATGTAAATCACATGGCATCTGCCACCACATCGACTTATAATGTGGCAAATTCAGAATTAAGGGGATCGTTAATGCGTCCAAGCGAAAGAACACCTAATCAAATTAGACCGGTTACATTTACACGTAATTACACTATGCATGCTGAAGGCTCAGTATTAGTAGAGTTTGGAAACACTAAAGTTTTGTGTACAGCAACTGTTGAAGCTGGTGTACCACGCTTTATGAAAGGCCAAGGTAAAGGTTGGGTTACGGCTGAATACGGTATGTTACCTCGTTCAACACATACTCGTAATGGTCGTGAAGCGTCGCGCGGTAAGCAGGGCGGTCGTACAATGGAAATTCAACGCTTAATTGCACGTGCACTTCGTGCTGCAGTTGATTTAAAAGCGTTAGGTGAAAACACCATTACTATCGATTGTGATGTTATTCAAGCTGATGGCGGTACACGTACAGCATCTATTAGTGGTGCGTGCGTTGCGTTAGTTGATGCACTCACTTACATGCGTAGTAAAGGTATGATCAATTCAAACCCACTTAAGCATATGATTGCTGCAATTTCAGTCGGTGTATATAAAGGTCAACCAATTAGTGACCTTGAGTACCTAGAAGATTCTGAAGCTGAAACAGATATGAACGTGATTTTGACGGAAACGGGCAAAATCATCGAAATCCAAGGTACAGCTGAAGGCGAACCTTTCTCATTCGACGAACTAGATGAGCTACTTACATTAGCTAAGCACTCAATTCGTGAAATTATCGACGTTCAAAAGCAAGCATTAGCTTAATAAAGAAGTAGGTTTATTAGTTATGAAAGATTATCAAAAAGAGTTTATTGAATTCGCACTTGAAAAGCAGGTGCTTAAATTTGGTGAGTTTACTTTAAAGTCTGGCCGTACTAGCCCTTATTTCTTTAACGCTGGTTTATTTAATACTGGTCGTGACCTTGCACGTTTAGGCCGCTTTTATGCAGCTGCACTTGAAGATGCTGGCATTGAATACGATGTAATATTTGGCCCTGCTTATAAAGGTATTCCAATTGCTACGACTACTGCGGTTGCTTTAGCTGATCACCACGACAAAGATGTGCCTTACTGTTTTAACCGTAAAGAGAAAAAAGCACACGGTGAAGGTGGTACATTAGTAGGTTCTGAACTTAAAGGTAAGATCATGTTAGTCGATGACGTGATCACTGCGGGTACAGCGATTCGTGAATCGATGGAAATTATTGCAGATAATGGTGCAGACTTAAGTGGCGTTTTAATTGCTCTTGACCGCCAAGAGAAAGGCAAAGCTGAGTTATCGGCTATTCAAGAAGTCGAGCGTGACTTTGGCACTAAAGTTATCTCGATTGTAAAACTAGCTGACTTAATTAGTTACCTAGAAGCGAAAGGTACAATGGATGAGCATTTAGCGGCTGTAAAAGCATACCGTGATCAATACGGCATTGCATAACAACTAAAAACGCGAATTTTTTAAAAGCCCAGCTATGTTGCTGGGCTTTTTTTGTTTTTAGAGCGTTGTGCTTTTATAGCCTTAAATACAGCTAAAAAGTTACTAAAGCGTTAATAAAGTTTCTCTTTTGTACTGTTTAGACTAAAAAGGATGCAAAAGGTAGTTTTTTTAAAGTTTTCTCAAAAAAGTGCTTGCGTTAATTCGCTGCATCCCTATAATGCGCATCCACTGACACGGCGGACTGCTTACAAACAAGCAGAACAACGAGTTGGTTGAGTCAAGTAAAACTGAGTTTTGAAAAAATAAACTTTTCTCAAAATTAAGTGTTGACAAAAATAACGGCTTGCGTAGAATGCGCAGCCCTTGAGGCGCAAAAGTATCTCAAAACGTTCTTTAACAATATAAAGCAATCATCTGTGTGGGCACTCGTACAGATTGAGTTCTAACAGCGAAGCTTAGTTTACTAAGTGACGCAAACAAATTTAGAGTCTCAATTTCTTATGAGTGACTATATAGTCAATTTATACAGAATTCATTGAGCACGAAACTTCGGTTTCAAAAAACTTTTAATTGAAGAGTTTGATCATGGCTCAGATTGAACGCTGGCGGCAGGCCTAACACATGCAAGTCGAGC